>JAIJUV010000040.1 GCA_022732315.1 Prevotella sp. | reverse complement strand
AGGGTAACCTACGCGTGGCCATACATACTCAACCTCGTCGAAGAGCTTGATCAGGAGGTCGTCCATAGACAACTCTTCCTCACCCTTCTTCTTGCGGATGTTGTTGATGGTCTGACGCATACCGCCGAGGTCTGCCATCATAGAACCCATCATACCACCAGGGAGACCGCAACCGAGCAACAATGAAGACATAATCTTATTGCCTGGGTTGATGAAGTAGCCCAACCACTCGTCGATGAACTCCTGAGTCATGGCACGAGCCTTCATGTAAGCACTCATGTTGATTTCTGGAACCTCGAAGCCCTCGTTCTTCAGCATGCTGATAACAGAGATGACGTCTGGGTGAACCTTACCCCATGACAATGGCTCGATGGCAGTATCGATGATGTCGGCACCATTGTTGCAGACCTCGAGGATAGAAGCCATAGAGAGACCAGGACCAGAGTGACCGTGATACTGAATGATGATCTGTGGATACTTGTCCTTAATCATCTTGGTAAGCTTACCGAGGAATGCAGGCTGACCGATACCAGCCATATCCTTCAAGCAGATTTCCTCTGCACCGGCAGCGATGAGCTGGTCGGCGATGTTCATGTAATACTCGAGTGTATGAACAGGAGAATTGGTGATACAGAGCGCACACTGTGGAGTCATACCACCCTCCTTAGCCCACTTGATAGAAGGAATGATGTTGCGCACATCGTTCAATCCATCGAAGATACGGGTGATGTTGGTACCCTGCTTAGCCTTTACCTTGTACATGAGAGCACGTACATCGTCTGGCACTGGATACATACGAAGAGCGTTCAATCCACGGTCGAGCATGTGAGTCTTGATGCCCACCTCGTTGAAAGGCTTGCAGAAAGCACGTACTGCATCGTTAGGGTTCTCACCAGCAAGGAGATTAACCTGCTCGAAAGCACCACCATTGGTCTCTACACGGCTGAAGCAACCCATTTCGATGATAACTGGGGCAATCTTAGCCAACTGATCTTTGCGTGGCTGGAACTTACCAGAACTCTGCCACATGTCTCGATAAACGAGACTGAACTGAATTTTCTTCTTCATTCTTATTCTTAAATTTCTTATATTCCTATTATATATAATAAGGTATAGGACTTGTCTTGCCTCTGAACCCAAAGCCATCATATTCTCTTCTGAAAACTATCAGAAAGCTTATTGAAAGCCTTCAGAAAGCCCAGACATTCCATACCAAGGTGCAAAATTAGACAAAAAAATCGAGAAATCGGTCTAATCTCCTTTTTTTTTAATTTTATTATGTAATCTTCTTACTTTATCTCAACTCTCGCTTCAACTTTTCGCTGAGTTTGGCAGCAGCTGCATTCGCCTTGGCATTCACGGTGCGGGCATCCTTGCTACGCTTGTAGCCTGTCACTACGCCGGCACTGTTGCGCAGAGCCAGGGAATCGCCCCTCATGTAGACAAAGGTGAGAGTATCATAGGTAGTCTTCTCGTTGACCACCATCTCTCCCAACTCCCTTCTGCCTTTCACCAGAATCAGCTTGCCGTTATAAGGATGCCATTCCGTATAGAAAGGTACTTCAGGATATTCCACTGGGCTATCATCCTCCACACCGGCATTTGCCATCACATGACCCACGGAGAGCGCCTCACTCATGCGCTTCAGAGTGAAGCCATACTGGCGTGGCACCATATAATTTTCTACGATGCTATCGGGCATATTGGCAAGAATGCGCGCCTGCTGGCGCTTCGACAGATGCGAAACATCACGCAGTCGAGGCATCACAGGATAGGTCCAGGTGGCCTTCAGCTTGTCGAGGTCTATCACCATATCCGCCCCATTGCGGTCGTTCTTGCCGGTGCAAGGCATCACGCAAATCCAGTCGCCTATTTCAATGTCGCCAAATATCTGATGGTTTCTGCTGGCATCCAGGATATTATATCTCACGGGGTCGCCGCCGCCATTGGGCAGCAGCACCACGGCAGTATCAGAACAGCCCATGCAGGCGAGTCCGTAGATAGCTTTATCGCCCTTGGCAGGCTTGGAAAGACTGATGGCTAGCTTGGAATTATCCATGCGTGGAGGGCGCTTATCACCCCTATGGCACGCCGCCAGCGCCAGCACAGCCAGCGCCATCGCCCCCCATGTCTTGATTTTCATTGTCATATCACTCATTAATCTAGCTAATTTTTTCTGCAAAACTACTATAAATATTTGAAAGAGCCAAATCATCAAGCCCAAAAATGAAGAAAACACGGCAATTATGCTAAAAAAAACGGCTCGAAATTTTGTATTGTCTGTAATTCTCCGTAACTTTGCAGCCGTTTTCGGAAATTCAATTCCGCAATTCAGTAAAATAGGATAATACATAAAAAACAGATATGACAAATAATACGAACAAGCACACCTTGCCTGTCTGGACTGAGGTGGAATACACAGCATTATGTAAGAACCCTTACTTATCCTCTCCTTTCTTTATCCCTAAGGAGTCGAAGGTTTTTCTCTGCCGTGAAGACGGCAGTAAGGAGGAACAGCGAATGATTTTCCTCGTCTTCAAATCGGTTTCCGCTGCCGAAGAGGACGAATGGGAAGATGACCCAATGCCGGGTCTGATTCAGGTGAAACCACTTGAGGACGACGATACGGAGGTTTACGAACCAGCCACCGTGGTCTATCTGGGTCAGGACATCGACGACTTCATCCAGGTGACAGCCGAGGATGACAGCACCATCACCTTCGACATCTATTGGCGTCATGGCGACGTGAAGGTAGAAAAGGCAGACAAGACCGACGACGGCTTTGTATGCAAGAAGGAAGACTTCGGCGACGAGGGTCTGCGCCTGACGCTGATTCCAGAGGAGGGCGATCCTTTCACCATGAACATCCAGATTCCTTATATCGGTTTCTCTCTCTATGATGCCGACAACAACAAGGTGCACGAGGAGATTGAGATTCCGCACGACCAGGTGGACAACTACCGTTATGAGTTCGTGGGCGATGACAACAACGACCGCTTCACCTTGCAACTCGACGAGAACAAGTTGGTATATCTCTGCGTATTGCGCCACGAGGATGCCCAGCTGGTGGTACGCGACCAGCGCCAGCGCCTTGCCGTGGTTGACCAGATTCCATCAGAGGGAAAGTTGAGCGAGCTGATGATGAATGCTCACTCTGCACTTATCAAGAACAAGAACTACCGTTGGCGCATCAATATTGCAGGCAGTTCTATTGCCCGCGAGGCAGAAATGGAGATCAATCCGGAAAGTCTGGTAAGCTTCATCAAGGAGCAGATGGCTAAGGGCATTGACATGGATACCCTGGGACAGCAGCTCATTGCCATGGAGCAGAAGTATCTGTTCCAGTGGTTCTGGCTAAAAGACAGCGACTGGAGTCACGACGACCCTATGTTCGACATGTTCATGAACCAGCTTGTTGCCTTCTCGTTCGTTACCCAGAAGCCAATACAGGGCGACCAGTTGCAGGCTCGCAACAACAAGCGCAAGATTAAGCGTTGCGCCAAGCTCATCAAGGCTCATCAGAAGGGTGAAATCAGCCTCTGGGATGAGGAAGAGGAGCAGCGCAAGGAGATTCTACATCTCTTCAGCACCTTCCACAGTCCATTCGTTGAGACTTTGGAATCACTGAAAGATGAAGAAGGAGAAGAATAAAAGTATTATATGAGTATTTTATAAGGGTTTTATAAGACCCTTATAAAATATCGAGTTATAAGATATCAAATTAGATATCGAGTTATAAGATATCGAGAAGTTCCTCGAATCTTGAAATACGACGGAGCTTGGGATGTTCAAATTCCTCTATCTTTTCATGCGCCCATGTGGTATGAAAGGGGATATGGACTGCCGAAGCTCCGATTTTTAATGCCGGAGCAATATCGCTTTTGAAGCTATTGCCCACCATCACGAGTTCAGCAGGACTCACTTCCAACTCCCTGCAAAGGCGGCGATAAGCCTCGGGAGTCTTATCGCTCACGATGCTCACCACATCGAAATAACGCTGCAACCCCGAACGCCACAACTTGTTTTCCTGGTCCATCAACTCACCTTTAGTAAAAACAGCAAACTTGTATTTCAAGGACGCATTTCCTGCATTTTGTATGAATCTATCCTTCAGACAGGCTATCGTCTTCTCTACGCCCTCCAACGGTTTGGCATCAAGATGCAGCAGACTCTTGCCCAAATCCACTATCTGGGCAATGACGTTTGCCTCTACCTTTCCATGGCTCACCTTTACGGCATTCTCCACCAGCGAGATGGTGAACGCTTTGCAGCCGTAACCCAAGTCGGGCATATTCTTACTCTCCGTTTCCAGGAGGACAGCAGAAATTTCCTTCTCGTTTCCATACTCCGAAAGCAGATCGCAATACTCATGTTCCACTTCCTCGAAGTAGTTTTGCAAAGCCCACAACGTATCATCGGCATCAAAAGCTATCGCTTTGATATGTTCAAATTGTTTCATCATATTCTTTTTTTTCTTTTCTAATATTATCGGAAAATCATGCTTTTTATTATCTTTATCCTCTGTTTTCTTTCTTTTCCCGACAAACTACATTCATCTATTTTATTGTTAAAAATGAGCCATTTCTCTATTTTAACCAGATTGTAACATCTGTTTAAATGACCTGTAATATCCCTTACGTACCTTTGCACCCGAAAACGAAGGAATTAGGATAATAACAATAAACATTAAATAAGTAATGAGTACGATTTATCTTTGTATCGTGATCTTCCTGCTCTGTCTGGCAGTGTTTGATCTCTTCGTAGGAGTCAGCAACGATGCTGTCAACTTCCTGCAATCTGCCATCGGAGCAAAGGTGGCTAAATTTCGCACCGTATTGATTATCGCATCTTGCGGTGTTGTTCTGGGAGCCATTCTGTCTTCAGGAATGATGGATATCGCCAGACATGGTATCATGAGTCCAGACCACTTCACATTCGAGGAAGTGATGACGCTCTTCCTAGCCGTCATGGTGACGGATGTGATTATCCTGGATGTGTTCAACACGCTGGGTATGCCAACCTCCACCACCGTTTCGCTGGTGTTCGAACTATTGGGAGGTGCCTTTATCCTCGCCACCTTGAAGATGTACGGCGACGACAGCCTCAACTATGGCGTATTGCTCAACAGCAACAAGGCGCTGGAAGTAATCATGGGTATCTTCTCATCTGTCATCATCGCCTTCGTATTCGGTGCTTTCGTGATGTGGCTTTCCCGTATCATCTTCACCTTCAATTACCGCAAGCATTCACGCTACAGCATCGCCATCTTTGGCGGTATCGCTTTCACAGCCCTCTCTTACTTCATCTTCATGAAGGGCTTGGGTAAGAGTCCTTACCTGCCAGCAGAATGGCGTGATTATATCGACCAGAACCTGGGCTTGCTGCTCTGCATCACCTTCGTGGGTTCTGCCATCGTAATGGAGTTCCTGCATCTCTGCCGCATCAATATCTTCAAGTTTACCGTATTGATGGGTACTTTCGCCCTGGCTATGGCTTTCGCCGGCAACGACCTGGTGAACTTCATCGGTGTGCCTCTCGCTGGTCTTTCTTCTTATCAGGACTATATGGCAAATGCCAACGGTGCTACTCCAGACCAGTTTATGATGACTTCCCTGATGGATAGCGCCAAGACTACTCCAGTATATCTCCTCGCTGCCGGAGCCGTGATGATCATCGCCATGGCTACTTCCAAGAAGGCACAAAACGTGATCAAGACTTCTGTGGATTTGAGCCGTCAGGACGAGGGTGATGAGATGTTCGGAAGTTCATCTGCAGCTCGCGTGATTGTACGCAACTGCCAGGCCACAGATTCATGGTTGAAGCAGTTCTTGCCAAAGTCTTTGATGAACTGGATCAACAGCCGATTCGACAAGAACGATGTAGAGTTGGAAGAAAGCGCTGCCTTCGACGTGGTTCGTGCAGCCGTAAACCTGGTATTGGCAAGTATGCTTATCACCATCGGTACCAACCTGAAGTTGCCTCTCTCTACAACCTACGTTACCTTTATGGTAGCTATGGGTTCTTCACTTGCCGATAGAGCTTGGAGCCGTGAGAGTGCCGTGTTCCGTGTTACCGGTGTATTGAGTGTGATTGGTGGTTGGTTCATCACAGCCGGTGTGGCTTTCGCAGCCTGCGCCATTGTTTGTATCATCATGCACTTCGGCGGTGTAGGTATCCAGACCTGCTTCATGGCATTGGTTATCTTCCTGCTCATCCGCAGCAACATCCAGTATAACAAAAAGGCAAAGGAAGAGAGCAAGGGCAGCACCTTCCAGCTGATGATGCGCTCACACGACCCAGAGATCGTATGGGATTTACTTCGCCGCCAAGTATCACGCACCCAGGCTTACGTTTGCCACTTCGCCCTGAACGAGTTCAACCAGATTATGGATGGTCTTGCCAACGAGAAGCCTAAAGAGCTTCGCCATGCCAACAAGGAGTTGAAGAAGGAGCAGGATATGCTGAAGAAGCTCCGTCGTCAGGAGATGCTCGGCTTGAAGAAATCGCCAATGGAGATTGCCATCGAGCGCAACACCTGGTTCCATCTGGGAGCCAACAGCAACCAGCAGTTTATCTACTCTCTGCGTCGTATGCTCGACCCTATCAAGGAGCACGTGGACAACAACTTCAACCCACTGCCAGAAGAGTATACCAAGGAGTTTGCTCCTGTTCGACAGAAGATCAACGACCTGATGCGCATGAGTTGTGAGCAGATAGAGACCAGCCGCTATGAGAACTATCGCGAGATTCTCGCCGAGGCTGATGCCTGCAAGGATGAACTGAGCGCACTTCGCAAGAAGCATATCGACCGCATCCAGCATCTTTCAGACAACTCGCTGATGCAGATTTCTCTGGTTTATCTGAATGTATTGCAGGAGAGCCAGGAGTTCCTGAGCGTGATGAGACACCAGCTCAGAGCTGCCAAGAAATTTATGGAGAAATAAAGACTGGGGGGACTGGGAGCTGAGGACTCTCGGTGGAACCGAGAGGAACAGCGGTTCTCTTATGTAAAAAAGAACTGAGGTAATTAATATGATAAGCCCGACATTCACGACAGAATGGCGGGCTTTTTTTCAGTCTTTCTCGTTCTTTTCTGCCTATTTGGCAGAAATAGAGACTTTGGTATGGAGATTGCAATAAGAGGAAGTGTCAATAAGTTGATAAGTTTTCATAAAAAGTTTGTTTGATTAGGTTAGATTGTTTGGTTAGGTTAAATTGTTTAGAAGTTAGGTTAGATTGTTAGATTAGTTTAGGTTTAGTTAGATAGAAGCCCCAAGTGCTAGAGATAGTACTTGGGGCTTTTTTATTTGAAAAACTTGAGTAAATATTTGGCAGTTAGAGAGAAAAGTTGTAATTTTGCAGCCCGAATTAAAAAGTAAGTATAATCCGAGTGCTTGGTAAACCTCGTAAAAAACAAGAAAATGGAAAAGAAAACAACTCAAGTGAGTGTGCTGTTTATGCTTTTCAGCATCCTCTTCTGCGTTTGTCTCATTGCGGCAAACGTGCTCGAAACAAAGCAAATTGCAGTAGGCCCGATTTCTTTGACTGGAGGTCTCATCGTGTTTCCGGTAAGTTACATCATCAACGATGTGGTGTGCGAAGTATGGGGCTATCAGAAAGCCCGCCTTCTCATCTGGACAGGCTTCGCCATGAACTTCTTCTTTGTAGCTCTGGGTGCCATCTGCGACTGGATTCCAGCAGCTCCCTATTGGACGAACGATGCCGGTTTCCATGCCATCTTCGGTCTGGCTCCCCGCATTGCCGCCGCCTCATTCGTAGCATTCATCATAGGTTCCTTTGCCAATGCCTATGTGATGAGCGTGATGAAGATTCGTGATGGCGGCAAGCATTTCTCCGCCCGTGCCATCTGGAGCACCGTAGCAGGCGAAAGCTGCGATAGCCTTATCTTCTTCCCTCTTGCCTTGGGTGGAGTGGTGCCTACATCAGAACTTCCTTGGCTGATGCTCTGGCAGGTGGTATTGAAGACCGTGTACGAAATCATCGTGCTTCCTGTCACCATCCGTGTGGTCAATGCCATCAAGAAACACGAGGGCGAGGATGTGTATGACAACAACATCTCCTACAACATCTTCAAACTGGGGGCTATCTAAACATGAAACATCAGAATCAAACATCAGAATCAAATATTAGAATAGAACTATGGATAGAAAAGAAGATGGGTTGAAGGCACTGGGTGCCAAGACCCAATATAGAATGGATTATGCGCCAGAGGTATTGGAAACCTTCGTAAACAAGCACCCTGGCAATGATTACTGGGTACGTTTCAACTGCCCAGAGTTTACCTCCCTCTGCCCTATTACAGGTCAGCCTGATTTTGCAGAGATTCGCATCAGCTATATTCCTGATGTAAAGATGGTGGAGAGCAAGAGTCTGAAGCTTTATCTCTTCAGTTTCCGCAACCACGGCGATTTCCATGAGGATTGCGTGAACATCATCATGAAGGACCTCATCAAGCTGATGGATCCTAAGTATATCGAGGTAACAGGTATCTTTACTCCTCGTGGCGGCATCAGCATCTGGCCTTACGCCAACTATGGCAAGCCAGGAACCAAATATGAGAAGCTCGCAGAACAGAGATTCGCTACTCACGAATAAAAAACGAAATAAAAAAACTCGGAAGATACATTTCGATATCTTCCGAGTTTTTTTATTATGGGAACTGAGGATAATCCTCGAAGCGAGGCTTGCGCTTCTCCAGGAAAGCCTTGCCGCCTTCCTGTGCCTCATCCATGGTATAATAGAGCATGGTGGCATCGCCAGCCAACTCCTGGATACCAGCCTGACCATCCAACTCGGCATTCAAACCAGCCTTAATCATGCGGAGAGCCAGCGGAGAACGTTCCATCATGATTTCAGCCCACTCCACACAGGTATCTTCCAACTGGTCGAGAGGAACCACCTTGTTCACCATTCCCATCTCTTCTGCCTCCTTTGCAGAATACTGCTTGCAGAGGAACCAGATTTCGCGTGCCTTCTTTTGACCTACCATTCTTGCCAGATAAGAAGAACCGAAACCGGCATCGAAGCTTCCCACCTTAGGACCGGTCTGTCCGAAGATGGCATTCTCTGAAGCAATGGTCAGGTCGCACATCACATGGAGCACATGGCCGCCACCGATGGCATAACCGTTCACCATGGCGATAACCGGCTTAGGCAAACGGCGAATCTGCATCTGTACATCGAGCACATTGAGACGAGGCACACCGTCGTTGCCTACGTATCCGCCCCTACCCTTCACATGCATATCGCCACCGGCACAGAACGCCTTGTCGCCAGCACCCGTGAGGATAACCACTCGGATATCCAAGCAGTCACGGCAATAGTTGAAAGCCTGCGCCATCTCCCAAGTGGTCAATGGGGTGAAGGCATTGCGATAACGCTCACGATTGATTGTAATCTTAGCGATATGATTATACTCCTCGAAGATGATTTCCTTGAAATCAAAACCTTCTATCTTTTTCCATTCTCTCATATTTGAAAACTATTATAATATTCTTCTATTACTTGATTATCTGTTTCTATATCCGTTAGCACTTCCAAGAGCATCGGTCTGTCAGACTCGGTATGGATGAGCCAATCGATGCCCTCATGTAGCGACTTCATATCATCGGCATTCTGATAGGCAACATTCTGTGCCTGGCAGATATGATAGGCCGAGGTGCAGTGCTCAGCCATCACCAGTTTCTCACGTGCCGCACTCTCCTTCAATCCCTTGAACTTGGCAAAGATGGCTCCACCGCCATTATTCAGCAAAAGAATGCGAAGGCTGCCATTAAGATTCTGATTCCAGAGAGCATTCTGATCGTAGAAGAAGCTCAAATCACCCAGCACACAGAATACCTTCTGCTGGTTCCTGGCATCAGGATGATGATACTCCGAGAGATAAATAGACAAGCCGGTTGCTGCAGACAGCGAACCCTCGATGCCATTCACGCCCCTATTGCAATGCACATATTGGCGAGCATAGATGCAGGCCAGTCGAATCGCCATACTATTGCCATAAAACAGACGGCATTCACGGGTATCATCCAGCGAATGAGCCAGATATTCCGTTTGGAAAGCCTTTACAGCAGCCATACTGCTGAATGGCGGTTCGTAATCGAAAGCATGGCGCTTTGCCGCCAGAAGTGCCTTCTCCCAACGTTCTCTGTATGCATTCACATCATCCTGATAAGCCAGATCGTAAGAAGTCATGGCATCCGCCAGCAGGGTGGTATCGCATTGGAAAATGCGATCGATACGCATAAAGGTATCGATGTAATCACCATCGGTACTAGCACGCCATACCTTGGCACCCTTCTTCACGGCAAGGCGAAGGAACTGCTTCAGGCGCTTGCTCACCAGGGTACCTCCTACATAGAGGATAAAATCGGGCATATAACTCTCGTCATCCCCCACCTTATTCAATACTTCATCGAAATTGGTAACCAGGAGATTGCGAGAGAAATCCCGGCATGCAGGATCTTCGCTCGATGTTCCCAAAGCGGTTGGCTCAATTAGCGTAACGGTTCGCCAATTTATCTGTTTGATACCAACAAGCTGACTGCATGGATAATCCTGTCCCACCACTATCATCGGTTTTCTGGCATTCAGAAAATCGAGCATGTCACCATAATGGAAACTTCCACCAAAGAGATTACTCTTCACATAATCCACCCAATGTATCTTCGGGAGTCTATCGAGCGTAAACTGATAAAGCGGTTCGGAAAGCTGTATATTAATATGTACCGGACCAATCTTTCGATGCACGCAATCGATAATAGCCTCATGAACCAACCGTTCACAATACCAAGCCTGCTCTTCATTGGATATGATAGGAAGATTCACGCTCCGGTTCACCATCGTTCCGAAGACGTTGGCTTGCGGAAGGGTCTGTCCATCCTGCTGTCCTATCCAGGTTTCGGGTCTGTCAGCAGAAATCACGATGATAGGCACCTTCTGATAATATGCCTCGCAGACTGCCGGATAGAGATTGAGCAATGCCGAACCGGAAGTGACGCATACTGCCACAGGAGCCGGACAAGGAGATGGATCACCCAAGGCAATGCCCATAGCCACAAAACCGGCACTGCGCTCATCGGTAACAGGATAGCAGGTAATACCTTCCGTTTCATTGAGATTATGTACGATAGGCGCATTGCGACTTCCCGGGCAAACCACCACCCTTCTCACACCATGCGATTGTAGAACACCCGTCAGGATATTGACATTATCTATATTACTATACATGAACTATCAACTATAAACTATAAACTGTTAACTAAATCAGAACCCGCCTGATGGTCTGCATCTTAGCTTCTGTTTCCTTCCACTCCTTTTCCATCTCACTCTCCTTGAGCAATCCGCCACCGGCATAGAGTTCACAGATACCTTCTGGCAGGATATTCATGCAGCGGAGAGAGACGAAAAGATGAGTCTTTCCCTGCGGAGAGATAGGCCCCACAAAACCACTATAGTATTTGCGAGACTGATGTTCATGTTGAAGGATAAACTGGCGAGCCTCATCCTTCGGGATACCGCAGACGGCAGGCGTAGGATAAAGCGTATGAATCACGTCGCCTAATTTGCCTTCATCACGAAGAAGGAAAGTGATGTCGGTGCGGAGATGATAGAGATTTGCCGCCATCGTGGTATAAGGACCTTTCAACTGATAATCATCAGAGAAAGCCCTGATACAATCTTCGATATAATCCGTTACATACTGCTGTTCCTCCCGATTCTTCAGCGACCACTCCACACCCTCTATCGGATAATCGGCGATAGTACGTGAAGGCTCTGCCTTTTGGGTTCCGGCAAGCGACATCGTCTGCATCTTTCCCTGTTCCCCCTTGAGCAAGATTTCAGGAGTAGCCATCAGCCACATCCCCGACTGCGGGGTATAGACCAGGGCGACAAAGAGACGGGGATACATGCGGCAAGCCTTCATAAAGAGCTTTTCGAAATCCTTATCGGCCATTCGCAAGGTTGCCTTTCTTGCCAGCACTATCTTTCTGAAAGTTCCTTTTTCCAACTCCCGATGGAAACATTCAAAATCTTCGGCATAAATATCACGGGCAGGAATACTTTCTTCTAATTCCGATTCCGAGCTAGAGACAGCTCTTGCATCAGAGATAGCCAGAAGCCTGCTTTCATCGGGATGAATGAGCAGCACAGGACAGTCGCTGGACGGCGAGAAAGGAGCTATTACAAAGCCCTCCTTGCCATTCAGTTCTGCCACAGAGGAAAGCACCTCTGGCTCCCCTAGATGCTGCGCCACAAAATTTGCGTGATGCAGATAAGGCAAACGATAGTATGCAAATGCTGTCATACCTTATTCTTCTGTCTTATTAGATTTCTCTTTATCTGATTCCTTCTTCGACTCATTCTTTTTAGGAGTAAACACATAGTTGGTTACCTGCACGGTGCAAATCAATTCGCCCGCAGTATTCTTGATGGCAACCTCCCAGGTATGCAAGGTTCTGCCCTTGTGTACGAGTTTGGCGTATGCCGTAACCGTATCACCCTCACTTACAGCCTGCACATGAGTTCCGCTCACATTGATGCCCACAGCAATCTGTCCTGGACAAAGAGCCAGAGAACCGATGCCTGCTACATTCTCGGCAAGCGCCAGAGAAGCACCACCACTCAAGAAGCCGAAAGGTTGGCGATTGCGCTCATCCACCTTCATTGAAGCCTGAAGCGTATCAGGCTCAGGGGTTGAGATAAAATGCATTCCGAGGGTTTTAGATAGTCCATCGGTTTTACTTATTCTTTTTACTAATTCGTCTATGTTCATCCTTATCAAAATTTAAGTTGGTTGTTTCTGGGATTTCAGGGCTTCACCCCATTCCCCATTTTCTTGCAAAAGTAATGCAAATCCAAGACAAAACAAAATAAATAAGTCTTTTTTAATCTTTTAAGCACTTTTTACTTGGTATTATCAGCTTTTTCCGTTATCTTTGTCCCGAAATATAGCTGTATTCGGCAATTAAAATACTAATAACAACTTTATGAGAAAAGTACTTGTAGGACTATTATGCACCGTTGCTCTTGGAGCATTCGCCAATCCGGCAGACGACCTTCTGAATCGAATAGACAAGGGAGCCGCCGCCAAGTTTAAAACCGTGCTTGTGAAATCGGACAAGGATTTCTTCGAGATAGACCAAGCCAGAACCAGAAAAGGAAACAGCACATCAGCCGCTTCAAAATCTGCCACAGGCAAAAACAACCCAATTATCATCCGGGGAAACTCCTGGGTGAACATCGCCGTGGGCATCAACTGGTATCTGAAGCACCATGCCGGCATCCACATCTCCTGGAACAACATGAACGTGAAGCTGCCAGCCGTTCTTCCTGCCGTGAAACAGAAGGAACGCCACGAAACAGACCTGAAGCTGCGCTACAACTTCAACTATTGCACCTTTTCCTATACGATGGCATTCTGGGACTGGAACCGATGGCAGAAAGAGATAGACTGGATGGCGCTGCATGGCATCAATATGCCGCTTGCCGCCGTGGGCACGGAAAGCGTATGGCGCAACATGCTTCTGAAACTGGGATACTCAGAGGAGGAAGTAGGCAAATTCATCGCCGGTCCTGCCTTCCTTGCCTGGTGGGAGATGAACAATCTGGAAGGTTGGGGCGGTCCACTACCTCTGGGCTGGTACAAGCAGCAGGAAACCCTGCAGAAGAAGATTTTTGCCAGAATGAAGGAGATGGGCATGAAACCCGTTTTACCAGGATATTGCGGCATGGTACCTCACGATGCCAAACAGAAGCTGGGACTGAACGTAACCGATGCCGGTAGATGGAACAGTTACCAGCGCCCAGCCAACCTATCCCCTACCGATAGCCGGTTTGCAGAAATCGCAGACCTATATTATAAGGAGCTAACCCGACTCTACGGCAAATCCGATTACTACTCCATGGACCCATTCCATGAAAGCGGCAACGATGCTGCGGTGGATTACGGCAAGGCAGGAGAAGCCTTGATGAGTGCGATGAAGCGAGCCAATCCGCATGCTATCTGGGTGGTACAGGGATGGAACGAGAATCCAAGACCCCAGATGATAGCCAACTTGAAGGTAGGCGACCTGCTTGTTCTCGACCTCTTTTCTGAAAGCCGTCAGAACTTCGAAGATTTCTGCACAGAGGATAATACATCCGGCACTGGGAAGAAAAATTTCAGCACGAGTAAGAAAGAAGGCATCTATGGCAAGCACCAGTGGCTCTTCTGTCTGCTCGAAGACTTCGGAGGCAACGTAGGACTTCATGGACGAATGGACCAACTCCTCAATAACTTCTATCTGGCAACGGGGAAAAAGGACACCCCAAAACAAGAGAATTCTTCACTCCTCACTCTTCACTCTTCACTTAAAGGTTGGGGCTTCACCATGGAAGGTTCAGAGAACAACCCCGTGATGTTCGAACTGATGAGCGAGTTGCCATGGCGTGCAGAAAAGATAACCAAGGAAGACTGGATCAGGGAATATTGCTATGCCCGATATGGCGTTCATGATGCCACTATAGAGAAGGCATGGATTCTTCTTGCGAAAAGCATCTACAACTGTCCGAAGGGCAACATTCAGCAGGGCACCCACGAGAGCATCTTCTGCGCCCGTCCATCGCTGAACAGTTATCAGGTTTCCACCTGGTCGCTGATGAGCAACTACTACGACCCCGAGGATACCCGTCAGGCAGCCATTCTCCTTACCAACGTAGCTGAGAAATATCGGGGCAACAACAACTTTGAGTACGACCTGGTAGACATCTGCCGCCAGGCTCTCGCCGACCAAGGCCGCAAGCAGTATCTGAAAACCATGGCAGATTTCAAGGCATTCTCACGACAGGATTTCAAGAAGGATTCCGATCGCTTTCTGAAGATGATTCTGCTACAGGATAAGTTGCTCGGCACCCGTCCTGAGTTCCGCCTGGGCCGCTGGATAGAGGAAGCCAGAAACCTAGGGAAGACTGCTGTAGAAAAGGACCTCTACGAATGGAACGCCCGCGTACAGATAACCACCTGGGGCAACAGGATCTGTGCCGATAATGGCGGACTCCACGACTATGGTCACAAGGAATGGCAAGGATTGCTGAAGGATTTCTACTACCTGCGCTGGAGTACCTTCATGAAATCGCTAGCCAGTCAATTATCGCTGCAAGATACTCCACGAATCGACTGGTACGGACTGGAGGAATCATGGACTCTGCAGAAGAACCCATATTCATCGAAAGCAGAAGGAAGCCCTATAGATGTGGCAAAGGAAGTGATTGATTGCATATAAATCACCTTATTTATATTAAAAAGGATAAAAATAGCACAAGAGTTTGGAAAATTATTTGTATTTTTGCACCAAAATAAGAAAATAAAAAGATATATCTGAATATAATATGAACATTTTAGAGTTAAGCGAACAGGAAATCGTTCGCAGACAGAGTCTTCAGACATTGCGCGAGATGGGCATCGATCCATATCCAGCAGCAGAGTTTCCAACCAATGCATTCAGCACAGACATCAAGGCTGAATTCAAGGACGAGGACGAGCCACGCCAGGTAGTTATCGCTGGCCGTATGATGGGTCGCCGCGTGATGGGTAAAGCAAGCTTCGCTGAGTTGCAGGACTCAAAGGGAAGAATCCAGGTCTATATCGCCCGCGACGAGATTTGTCCAGACGAGAACAAAGACCTTTACAATACAGTATTCAAGAAGCTTCTTGACATCGGTGACTTCATCGGCATAAAGGGTTTCGTATTCCGCACACAGACTGGCGAGATTTCAGTACACGCCAAGGAATTGTGCCTGCTCTCCAAGAGCTTGAAGCCACTCCCTATCGTGAAGTACAAGGATGGCGTGGCATACGACAAGTTTGATGATCCAGAGTTGCGTTACCGTCAGCGCTATGTTGACCTCATCGTAAACGATGGCGTAAAGGATACTTTCCTGCAGCGTGCTACCGTACTCCGCACCCTGCGCAACGTACTCGACAACGCTGGTTATACAGAGGTAGAGACTCCAACCCTCCAGAGCATCGCAGGTGGTGCTTCTGCCCGCCCATTCATTACCCACTTCAATGCGCTCGACCAGGATATGTACATGCGTATCGCTACCGAGCTCTATCTGAAGCGCCTTATCGTAGGTGGTTTCGAGGGTGTTTATGAGATTGGCAAGAACTTCCGCAACGAGGGTATGGACCGCAACCACAACCCAGAGTTCACCTGTATGGAGCTTTATGTTCAGTACAAGGACTACAACTGGATGATGTCATTCACAGAGAAGTTGCTCGAAACTATCTGTATCGCCGTAAACGGCAAGCCAGAGCGCGAGATTGATGGCAACATCATCAGTTTCAAGGCTCCATATCGCCGTCTGCCTATCCTTGATGCCATCAAGGAGAAGACCGGTTTCGACTGCAACGGCAAGACAGAGGAAGAAATCCGCGCATTCTGCAAGGAGAAGGGCATGGACGTAGATGAGACCATGGGTAAGGGTAAGTTGATTGACGAGCTCTTCGGCGAGTTCTGCGAGGGCACCTTCCTCCAGCCAACCTTCATCACCGACTATCCAGTAGAGATGTCTCCACTGACCAAGATGCACCGCTCTAAGCCAGGCTTGACCGAGCGTTTCGAGTTGATGGTTAACGGCAAGGAGCTTGCCAATGCATACTCTGAGCTCAACGACCCAATCGACCAGGAAGAGCGTTTCATCGACCAGATGAAGCTTGCCGACAAGGGTGACGACGAGGCTATGATCATCGATCAGGACTTCCTCCGTGCCCTCCAGTACGGTATGCCTCCAACATCAGGTATCGGTATCGGTATCGACCGTTTGGTAATGCTGATGACAGGCAAGACCTTCATCCAGGAAGTATTGTTCTTCCCACAGATGAAGCCAGAGAAGAAGATGCCACAGAGCACCATCAAGGAATGGGCAGAGATTGGCGTGCCAGAGGATTGGGCATACGTGCTCCGCAAGGCAGGCTTCAACCTCATCTCTGATATCCGTGAAGAAAAAGCACAAGGCTTGCAGCAGAAGATTGGAGAAATCAACAAGAAGTACAAGCTCGGCTACGAGAAGCCTTCTGTTGA
>JAIJUV010000279.1 GCA_022732315.1 Prevotella sp. | reverse complement strand
CCTGTTGAAGCACAACCTCATGGATGATGTGTTCAACAACGAGAACGAGAGCTTCATGCAGGAAACGCGGCTTATCGAAAGCGAGTATTCGGTCAATCTGCCGACACGGTTCTACTACAAAAAGCGTTGGAACAACGGCTGGATCAATGTGGTGAATCCTTTTCGTGCCTCCATCGTGTTGGGTACGCCGGGTAGTGGAAAGTCATACGCGGTGGTAAACAGTTTCATCAAGCAGCAGATTGAAAAGGGCTTTTCGATGTATGTATATGACTTCAAATTCAGCGACTTATCTACAATCGCCTACAACCATCTGCTGAACCACCCGGAGGGTTACAAGGTGAAGCCGAAGTTTTATGTGATAAACTTCGACGACCCGCGACGCTCGCACCGCTGTAATCCCATCCACCCGGATTTCATGGAGGATATTACGGATGCCTACGAGAGTGCCTATACGATAATGCTCAACCTCAATAAAACGTGGGTGCAGAAGCAGGGCGACTTCTTTGTGGAATCACCTATTATTTTGTTTGCCAGCATTATATGGTATCTCAAAATCTATCAAGGCGGCAAATACTGCACGTTCCCCCATGCGATTGAGTTCCTGAACCGCCGCTATGAGGATATTTTCCCTATACTGACCTCTTACCCGGAATTGGAAAACTATCTTTCTCCGTTCATGGACGCATGGCTCGGAGGGGCTGCGGAGCAGTTGATGGGGCAGATAGCAAGCGCGAAAATCCCTTTGTCAAGGATGATTTCCCCGCAGCTCTATTGGGTGATGTCGGACAGCGAGTTCACGCTGGACATCAACAACCCCGAAGAACCGAAAATACTCTGTGTGGGCAACAATCCCGACCGTCAGAATATCTACGGGGCCGCTCTCGGTCTGTATAACTCCCGTATCGTGAAACTCATCAACAAGAAAGGGATGCTGAAGTCGTCGGTCATCATCGACGAGCTGCCCACGATTTATTTCAAGGGGTTGGACAACCTTATCGCCACCGCGCGAAGCAACAAGGTTGCCGTGTGTCTGGGCTTTCAGGATTTCAGCCAGTTGGTGCGCGACTACGGTGATAAAGAAGCGAAGGTCGTGATGAACACCGTCGGCAATATCTTTTCCGGTCAGGTGGTGGGTGAAACCGCCAAGACGCTTTCCGAACGCTTCGGTAAGGTGTTGCAGAAACGGCAGTCCATTTCCATCAACCGGCAGGATGTTTCCACCTCCATCAACACGCAGATGGATTCACTCATCCCGCCGAGCAAGATTTCCGGCTTGACGCAGGGTATGTTTGTCGGTTCGGTATCCGACAACTTCAACGAGCGTATCGAGCAGAAGATTTTCCATTGCGAGATTGTCGTGGATGCCGAGAAGGTGAGGCGCGAGGAGAAAGCCTACAAGAAAATCCCCGTCATTACCGACTTTACGGACGGGGACGGCAACGACCGCATGAAGGAAACGGTTCAGGCGAATTACAGGCGCATCAAGGAGGAAGTGAAGCAGATTGTTCAAGAGGAACTGGAACGTATCGCAAATGATGAAAACTTGAAACACCTGTTGCAGCAGAAATAACAGATTCCTTTATATATGAAAAAGGGGATGTGTCAAAACACCCAAAATATGAAAATTACCCCTGTCACAGATATCTGTAGCAAGGGTAATTTTGTTAAAAAGAGAGTTTTGACACCCTCTTTTTATTCTCAGATTTGAGATGCTTGTTGATGGTGGTAATGGCAAGCATCAGCAAATAATTTTTCAGTTCTGTATCGTCTTTAAGCAGTATGCTGTATTCTTCGGCAAACATTCTCAACAGTCTGGTTCTGAGTTTCGACATTTCTTCACCGAAAGGTATCTGTCGGTTTTCTTGCCAATACTCAATCACTACGGAAGATACCAGCCACTTGAACTCGGATTTCATCTCTTTGCCGAGTTTCTTGAAGCGGATTTGTTCGCTAATTGGCGGCTCGTTGTATGGCATTATGTCTGCCGGGTCATAAACGGATATACTGCCGATACCATAATCCATGATTATCGGTAAATCAGTTTTTACATCATTCTTATGTTTCTTCTTTTTAGCCATACCCGTTATTGTTGCAGGAAACCTTTACCTTTATCAGTAAGATAGTATTTCTGTTGCGGACTCTTGGAGCCTATGGGATAAAGTGAAAGGACCAAACCGGAATTTATTGCCGGATGGATATAGTTCTTTAAGAAATTCCTTTTATCTTTCATTCCCGTTTTCTCCATGATTTCTTTAGCAGAGAGAGTGTTGTTCCCAATAGCAGACAACAGTTTTCCTAACTGTGGGGTTACTGTGGGGTTACTATAGGGTTGCTGTGGGGTTGCTGTGGGGTCTTGTCCTACTGTAGTTCTTGTATAATGAAACACAATCCATACAGCATTGCCGTCGGTATGAAACTCCGGATCCGGAATACCGACACGGCGACATTCGTTTACCATAAGGGCTATGCCACGTCCCCAACTCTCCAATACTGCACTTTTGTACAGCACATTGGCTACTATCAGATTTTGTGGTTCGGAATTGTGGCCACCCAACAGTTTCTCAATGGTAATATCAGGCGGAAATGTTCCGCTGTTTTCAATCTCCACGCGGTCATCATAGATAGCAATCCCGACTGAACTGCCGGGGCGATGGTAAACACGATGTGCAAAAGCATTTATGCAACATTCTCTCAATGCCTTATATGGCACATTCAGTTCCTCTTCTCTGTACAAACCTTCAATTTTACCGGAAAGGGACAAATGCTTGAAGAAAAATGCCATTGCAGCATCCAGCAAGTTGAATATATTGCCTGTCACACGCTGATTATCTAAAAATTCATCTTTTGTCGTTCCTTTGAACCGGGCTAAACGGAGCAGACATTGGGGATAATGGTAGAAGTTTCGTCCGAATAGGACAACGGAAGCATTGTTCAGCTTTCCATCATTCAACAAGTCAAATTTTTCAAGGATGGTTCGGACATCCTCCTGCATAGAACCTTCCGGCAAACGTCCGCCTCTGATTCCTCCACGTACTGCGCCCAAGATTGCCGTTTCGTCAAGGTCGGATATTTTCAAGCCGGGATTTTGCATGGAATCCCAAGCATAGGTTCCGCCTCGCTGCATAACCAACAGGTTGTATATACCCTGCGGCATGGCAGATGTAACGCTCTCTATCCGTTGATAAGCCCTCCCCTTAT
>JAIJUV010000039.1 GCA_022732315.1 Prevotella sp. | reverse complement strand
GGCGTTCTTGTTAACCATGAAGTCCATAGTCTTGTAAGCTACGAATGCTTTGGTCATGTACCAGGTGCCCTTGTAGTCACCATACTCACCCCAAGAGTTCTTTACCATATAGTACTCCTTGCCGTTCTGGTCCTTTGCGATACCGTAGATGTGCATTCCGTGGTCGTCTGTTGTCTCCCAGTTGTCGAATGCTTCCTGGCGCATAGCCTGTGTAGGAACCACCTCAGGAGCGTTTACGCCGAGTGAATCGAACTTCTCCTTCTTCTCGTCCTTAGAGAGTTTGAACCAGTGGTCTGCATCTGTACCTGCCATAGAACGTACCTTCTTCACGTCGTAAGCGATACCGAGACCCTTGCGAGTGAAACCGTCCTCTGTTACGTCACCGCCCCAAGCTATGGTGTAGCCATTGTTTACGGCGTTGTCGATAATCTTGCAGAGGTCGTCCATAGGAACGTTGTAGCTCAAAGGCCAGCGCCAGTTATCCTGTACCTCAACAGCAAACTTGCTCCACATTGGATGGTGGGTGTAGCTGGTGATGGTTACGTAATCATCGAGGTTCAGACCGAGGCTCTTGCAGAAAGTCTCTGGAGTATACTGCTTGCCCTGGTAAGTGAACTTTTCAGGAGCCTTGCCGATGTATGAGTCGATGATACCCTGAAGACCGTTCTTCCAAGCTGGAGAGAGCTTCTTGGCTGTGCTCTTAGCCACTGCCTCTACGTATGGAGTCATTACGTCGAAGAACTCGCCGAAGTTAGCCAGTGAGTCGCCTGTCATTGTACCTGGAGCTGGCATAGCATCCTCTGGTACGATGCCATAGTGCTGCAAAGCATAGAGAACATCGTATGCGCTACCACCCTGAGAGAAGCTTACGTCGCCGTGCATTCTCACTGCCATTGTAGCGCGGTCCATATAAGTCTTGTTGGCAACGAACATCTCGCTCAGGTTGAATGTCTTGCCTGTATTCTTCAAAATCTCGCTCTCGAAGAAGCTGAGAGTAGAGTAAGCCCAGCACGTACCGCTACGGTTCTGGTCCTTGATGCTTGTGATAGGATTCTGCTTCACTACTGTGAAAACAGGCTTGTTCTTAGCGATGGCTGCTGAATCTGCAGCATTCTTAGCGCTTGCACCAGTAGCAACCATGGCCAACATGGCTGCGACAATCATAGATTTCTTCATGAATTTTTTTCTCTTTAAATTAATAATGTAATTGTATTATCTCTCTTTAAGATAGAATCTTCTCTTGTTAATGGCAGTTTCGCCTAGCGGATTTCTTCTCTGTTGGCTGCCATGTATTCCTCAACATCCTTTGGATGGTAAGGGATGCGGTCCTTGCCCAGGAATCTGCAACCATCCTTGGTGATGAGAACATCGTCCTCAATACGGATGCCACCGAAGTCCTTGTAAGTCTCAATCTTATCGAAGTTGAGGAACTCTGCACAGTGACCTGACGCCTTCCAGTCGTCAATGAGGGCTGGAATGAAGTAAACGCCCGGCTCGTCTGTTACAACGAAACCTTCCTGGAGTCGGCGACCCATGCGCAGACAGTTGGTACCAAACTGTTCCAGGTTAGGACGTACTTCCTCGTCGAAGCCTACGTTAATCTGGTCGAGGTTCTCCATGTCGTGTACATCCATACCCATCATGTGTCCCAATCCGTGAGGCAGGAACATAGCGTGGGCACCAGCCTTTACAGCTTCCTCTGTATCACCCTTGGCAAGACCGAGCTCCTTCATGCGGTCGAAGAGCAGGCGGCAAACACCGAAGTGAACATCTGCCCATTTTACACCTGGCTTTGCTACTTCGAGAGCATAGTCGTGGCAAGCTTCTACGATGGTGTAGATTTCCAGCTGGCGCTGGCTGAACTTACCGCTTACAGGCATGGTACGGGTATTGTCTGAACAGTAGTTGTTCATGGTCTCAGCACCCGCATCGCAGAGTGCCAGTCTGCCTTCCTCCAACAAGTTCATTGATGGATAGCCATGCTGAATCTCGCCGTGCTGGCTGAAGATGGTTGGGAAGCTGACCATTGATCCGTAAGAATGTGCGATTCCGCTTACCTGACCGGCTACGTATTTCTCTGTGATACCTGGGCGAACCAGTTTCATGGCTGTGGTATGCATCTTGTAACCGATGACTGCAGCACGCTCCAGCTCTTCGATTTCCTCCGGGGTCTTGGTAGAGCGCATCTTGACTACGGCCTTGATCAGGTCCATGCTGGCTTCTTCCTTCTGCTGAACAGGGTGGATGCCGAGCAAGTCGAATACCTGAAGCTTGATGTCGTAGCGGTAAGGAGGCAGGAAGTGAATCTTGCGCTTCTTCGACATGGCATCGTTGCAGATGGTCTTGAGAGTCTTCATTGGCGCAGAGTTATGAACGCCCACCTGTTCTGCCAGGTCGTGTACGCTGTCTACGCTTCCATACCAAACAATGTCAACCAGGTCGATGTCGTCACCGATCAGAGTCTCGATGTCGTTATCTATATCAATCACACCAACCAATCCTTCGCGCTGCTGTCCGAAGTAATACAGGAAAGTAGAGTCCTGACGGAATGGGTAATATCCGTTGTTTGGGAAATTACATGGTGAATTGTTGTTTCCGAAAAGAATGATCACGCCGCTCTTTACAAGCTTCTTGAGCTCCTGGCGACGGCTGATATAAGTGTCCTTGCTAAACATATTTTTAGAATTTTACTTTATTTTGCTGCAAAGTTAGCAAATATTTCGCAAAAATGTATTATCTTTGCAAGCAAAAATAAAATATTCGTGTGAATTTATAAATAATTAATACATTCATGCGCTTTTTGATGGTAAATTGTAATGAAAATCGTAAAGAATACGCTTGTTTATTGCATGTTTGCTATCAGATTGAAAGCTATAATTGAAGAATAAAAAGCAGTTAAACAGTTATGAAGATAAAATTGAGAAATACAGGATTGGTATTAGAGGGTGGAGGCATGCGTGGTGTATTCACCAGTGGTGTGCTGGATGCCTTCATGAAGCATGATGTGTACTTTCCTTACATGGTGGCGGTATCGGCTGGAGCCTGCAATGGCATGTCGTATATAAGCCGTCAGCCTCGCCGTGCCCGAATTTCAAACATTGATTATTTGGCGCGTTATCAGTATATAGGTATTCGCCATCTCGTTACCCAGGGATGTATCTTCGACCGTAAGTTGCTTTATGATAAGTTCCCGAACCAGTTGCTTCCTTATGATTTCGACACCTTTTTTAAATATGCCGATGGCTTCGAAATGGTTACCACCAATTGTCTTACGGGACTGCCGATGTATCTTTCGGAGAACCACGACCGTCAGCGTGCCCTTGATATCGTGCGTGCTTCCAGCAGTCTGCCCTATGTGAGTAAGATTGTGAATGTGGATGGCATTCCGATGTTGGATGGTGGCATAGCCGATAGTATTCCTGTGCAGCGTGCCTTTGATAAGGGGTTTGAGCATAATGTGGTTATCCTGACCCGTAACAAGGGGTGGAGGGATACCGGTAAGGATAGAAAGCTACCTTATTTATATAAGAACTATCCGCGTCTGCGAGTGGCACTGAGCCGTCGCCACAGGGCTTATAATGAGCAGATTCAACTGGTCGATGATCTGGAGGCTGCAGGAAAGATTACCTGTATTCGCCCGGTTCGCCCGATGGAGGTAGAGCGCATTGAGAAGGATACAGCCAAGCTTGAACGGCTTTATGAAGAGGGCTTCTTGCTGGGTGAAGCTTTCTGCGAGAAATATCTGTAAAATGAACTATAATAATAAAAATGAATATAGCTTGCTCTTTCTCTGGAATTCCAGGCAACGGGCAAGCTATATTTCAATTTATGCTGGTGCTCCGTAAATTTCTGTTATTTGCAACAGATTCTTCCGTTTGGTGGCATCCATGATTAGAAATAGATCAATGAGCCACCAAATGCCACAACCTCCACATGTTAGCAATTTGATGATACCTAATCCCACATCACCAATGTAAATTCTGTCGATTCCCCATGATCCAACTATGATTGACAATATGATTGAAATTGTTGGGTCTTTGGCTTGTGCTAAAATAATACTAGCTGTATTGTAATCCATAGACAGTAATTTTTCCCTTACAGTAAAGATGGATTCAATAGGCAACTTGTTTCCATATATCGCAATAAGTTGTTCTACTTGTTGTTGTTCCATACATTAAGTTTTATATGTTTAATATGTTTCTGACTATAAACCAAATAAAAAATGTTGTTACATATATTCTTATAGCTATGTTGCTCTCAAATATATTTTTCATCTTTGTCTTTGTTTTGCTGTCAGGCAAATAATATGATATCACTACTAATATAAAATATGGTAATGCATATAGTAAATAATAGTTATATTGGTATGCTTTAGCTAAATTTCCTTGCAGTGCAGCATGAATAAACCTTTGTATTCCACAAGCGGGACAATTTAATCCTGTCAAAATCTTGATAGGGCACTTTGGCCAAAACCAATACTCTGAAGGGTTGTATTTGTATAGCAAAGGCAGACCAATGATAACTATTATTAATAGAGTGTATTTATTGATGTATTTCAATTTACAATTGAGATGCTATTGCTGCACCGTAAAAGATGACATAAATCACTTGGATAACGAGACCAACAACAATACCGATAATACTCCATTTCTTGGCATCTTGTGCCATCAGAGCAGCGGCTTCGTATTGCTTTGTTAGGTAAAGTCCATTAACTTTACTAGCCTTAATGATACCAACTATACCAAATGGTAAGCAGCAGCATACGGTGCAAGCAATTGCCAAAACCATATTGTTGTCTGGTTTAGGTGGCATAGGTGTAGAAACTTGTTGTTCTAAATGGTTTTGTTCCATAATTCTAACTGATAGACCATTTATTAGTTATTTTCTTATGGTACAGTCTGGTCTTTTTCGCTGCGCCTAAGAACTTTATGTTAATTGTTGTTTATTCCTCAAGCAGGTCTGGGCGCAGGCGCTTGGTTCGCTCCATGGCCTGGTCGAACTCCCATTGGCGAATCTTGGCTTCGTTGCCGCTCAGCAGAATCTCCGGTACCTTCCAACCCTTGTAGTCGGATGGGCGGGTGTAGATAGGAGCTGAGAGGATATCGTCCTGGAAACAGTCGGATAGGGCACTCTGCTCGTCGCTGATAACGCCCGGTACCAGTCTGATCACCGCATCCGAGATAATTGCTGCTGCAAGCTCTCCACCTGTGAGCACATAGTCGCCCACGCTGATTTCGCGGGTGATGAGGTGGTCGCGCACACGCTGGTCTATTCCCTTGTAGTGACCACAAAGGATGATGAGGTTGCCACCCAGCGACATTTCGTTGGCTATCTTCTGGTTGAAGGTTTCGCCGTCAGGAGATACGTAGATCACGTCGTCGTACTCACGTTCTGCCTTCAGTGCCGTGATGCATCGGTCGATAGGCTCGCATTGCATCACCATGCCGGCACTTCCACCGTATGGATAGTCGTCCACTCGCTTCCATTTATCTAATGTATAGTCGCGCAAGTTGTGCAGATGAATCTCTGCGAGACCCTTCTTCTGCGCGCGTGCCAGAATCGACTCGTTAAAGAAGCCTTCCAGCATCTCTGGTAATACTGTAATAATGTCTATTCTCATATCATCTGCAAAATTAATAAATAATGTAGTAAGTTCCAAATCTTTTTCATCTTTTCTTTGTTTTTTGAGCCGAAAATTTGTTTTTTGCAGCTAAAACAAGCGGTTTGCTTGAAAATCGTAATTTTAGCGTGTTGGCACCAAAATAAGGTTGATTATTGCATAAATATGCAACAAATTCATCAAAAACAAAGAAATTTAATAGCAAAATGATAAATAATCGTGAAAATGTGCTACTATTTGAAGAAAAAGTCGTATATTTGCAAACAAAATCGCTCGATTAGGGTACATCGCATAGAAAAATGGTGTGCGTACACACGAGTGCATGGTTAATTTAATAATAGTGAATAAGATGATACTGGACATTGAAATGCTGAGAAGCTTTTATGCTTCGTATTCGGAAAGTGTAAAACAGGCGAAAGCTACTGTAAAACGACCTCTCACTTACGCCGAGAAGGTGCTCTTTGCGCATCTTTTCGACCCATCTGAGTTGCGACCATATAAAAGAGGAGTAGAATATGTGGATTTCCGACCTAACCGCGTGGCGATGCAGGATGCTACTGCTCAGATGGCGCTCTTGCAGTTTATGAACGCCGGTAAGGACAAGGTGGCAGTGCCTGCATCAGTACATTGCGATCACTTGATTCGTGCCGACGTGGGTGCTACACAAGACCTGCCTGAGGCATGCAAGACTAATAAAGAGGTATATGACTTCCTGAAGTCGGTATCTCAGAAATATCACATCGGATTCTGGGGACCAGGTGCTGGTATCATCCATCAGGTGGTACTTGAGAACTATGCCTTCCCGGGAGGTATGATGGTGGGTACTGACTCCCATACCCCAAACGCCGGCGGTCTCGGTATGGTAGCCGTGGGTGTTGGTGGTGCCGATGCCGTGGATGTGCTTACAGGTCAGCCTTGGGAGCTCAAGATGCCACGCCTCATCGGTGTGCATCTCACAGGCAAGCTTTCCGGTTGGGCTACTCCTAAGGATGTGATTCTCGAAATCCTGGGCATCCTCACCGTGAAGGGCGGTACCAATGCCATCCTCGAATACTTTGGCGAGGGTTTGGATAGCATCTCTACCACGGGTAAGGCTACTATCTGCAACATGGGTGCAGAGCTGGGTGCTACCTGCTCTATCTTCCCATTCGACCAGAATGCCAGCGAATATCTCCGCAAGACGGGTCGTGAGGAGATTGCTTCTCTTGCCCAGAAGAACGCTGCCGAGCTTCGTGCCGACGATGAGGTACTTGCCAATCCGGCTGCTTTCTACGACCAGATTGTAGAAATCGACCTCTCTAAGGTGGAGCCACATCTCAATGGTCCGTTTACTCCGGATGCAGCAACTCCTATCTCTCACATGAAGGCGAAGGGACCTGCCAACGACTATCCAATGGTTGTTGAAGTGGGATTGGTAGGTAGCTGTACCAACTCTTCCTATCAGGACTTGGCTCGTGCGGCAAGTGTAGCCCGACAGGCTTACGAGAAGGGAATCCAGGTAAAGGGTCAGCTTATCATCAACCCTGGTTCTGAGCAGATTCGCTATACTGCCGAGCGTGACGGAATCCTCGATGACTTCAAGAAGATTGGAGCCTTGATCATGACCAATGCCTGCGGTCCTTGCATCGGACAGTGGAAGCGTCATACCGATGACAACACCCGCAAGAATGCCATCGTTACTTCTTTCAATAGAAACTTCCGTCGTCGTGCAGATGGCAACCCTAATACATTTGCCTTCATCGGCAGCCCTGAGCTCACCGTGGCTCTCACCATTGCCGGCCGTCTGGATTTCAATCCAGCCACCGATACCTTATTAGATAAGGATGGCAACAGCGTGAAGCTCGATGCGCCTACCGGTTTCACCTTCCCTCCTAAGGGATTCGCCGTGGAGGACAAGGGCTTCATCGCTCCTAGCGAGGCGAATGCCAACATCGAGGTAGTGATTGCTCCAGACAGCAACCGCCTGCAGAAGCTGGCTCCATTCGCTCCTTGGGATGGTAAGGATCTGGTAGATATGCCTCTCCTCATCAAGACCGAGGGTAAGTGTACCACCGACCACATCTCTATGGCTGGACCATGGTTGAAGTTCCGTGGACATCTTCAGAACATCTCTGACAACCTGCTGATGGGTGCCGTCAACGCCTTCAATGGCGAGAGCAACAAGGTGAAGAACCAGTTGGATGGCAAGTATGTGGAGGTTTCTACCGCAGCCAAGGCTTACAAGGCGCAGGGCATCAGCAGCATCGTGGTGGCTGAGGATAACTACGGTGAAGGCTCATCTCGTGAGCATGCAGCCATGGAACCTCGTTTCCTGAACGTGAAGGTGATTCTTGCCAAGAGCTTCGCCCGTATTCACGAAACCAACTTGAAGAAGCAGGGTATGCTCGCCCTTACATTCTGCAACAAGGATGATTATAATAAGGTACAGGAAGACGACCGCATCTCACTCACCGGACTGAAGGAGTTTGCGCCAGGTTCTAAACTCACCATTACCCTGAAGCACAAGGAAGGTTCTGAGGATAGTTTTGAGGTAGAGCATACTTATAATGATACACAGATTGCATGGTTCAAGGCTGGTTCTGCATTGAACTTTGCTGCAAAGAAGTAATCTTGCAGCAGGAAAAGTAACAGTTTGTGCCATGCAACTTAAAAAGTAACAGTTATGAATAAAGAGTATTTGATATATAAATTAAGCGATGAGGTAAAGAACTCATGCAAGATAGATAAGGAGGCATTTACCAAGTTCAACGTGAAGCGTGGACTTCGTAATGAGGATGGCTCTGGTGTGCTGGTCGGACTGACCAACATCGGTAACGTTGTGGGTTACGAACGCGATGAGAATGGCAAGCTGAAGCCTACCGAGGGTAAGCTCTATTATCGTGGCTACGAGCTTGACGACCTCGTTACTCCTCTCTTGAAGGAGAAACGATTCGGTTTCGAGGAGGTTGCCTTCCTGCTCCTTTCCGGTCAGCTGCCGGATAAAGAGGAGCTGGAGGCTTTCAAGGAACTCCTCAACGACAACATGCCGCTCGACCACCGTACCATTACTCACATCATCGAACTGGAGGGTTCTAACATCATGAACATCCTGGCTCGTTGCGTGCTCGAAATGTACACCTTCGATCCGAACCCTGACGATATCAGCCGCGACAACCTGATGCGTCAGAGTGTGGAGCTGATTGCGAAGTTCCCAACCATCATCGCCTATGCATACAACATCTATCGTCACTCTGTGCAGGGCAGAAGCTTGCACATTCGCCATCCACGCGAGAATCTCTCTATCGCAGAGAATTTCCTCTATATGATGAAGCACGAGAACTACTCTGAGCTGGATGCGCGTATGCTCGATCTGCTCCTCATCATTCAGGCAGAGCATGGTGGTGGTAACAACTCTACCTTCACGGTGCGTGTCACCTCTTCTACCCGCACGGATACCTACAGCTCTATTGCTGCCGGTATCGGTAGCTTGAAGGGTCCTCTTCATGGTGGTGCCAACATCAAGGTTATCAATATGTTCCATCATCTGAAGGAGGCTATCAAGGATTGGACCAATGTCAACGAACTCGATATCTACCTGAAGCGCATGCTCAATAAGGAGGCTTATGATAAGACGGGTCTTATCTATGGTATCGGCCATGCCGTGTATACCTTGAGCGATCCTCGTGCCGTAGAGCTGAAGCGACTGGCTGGCGAACTTGCCAAGGAGAAGGGCAGAGAGGATGAGTACAACTTCCTGAAGCTCATAGAGCAGGAGGGTATCAAGTGCCTGCAGGAGCATCGTGGCGGCAGCAAGCCAGCTTGCGCCAACCTCGACTTCTATAGCGGCTTCATCTATGAGATGATTGGTCTGCCTCAGGAAATTTATACGCCTATCTTCGCTATGGCCCGTATTGTGGGCTGGACTGCCCACCGCATCGAGGAACTCAACTTCGAGGGTCGTCGCATCATCCGTCCTGCTTACAAGAATATCCTGGGCGAGTTGGATTATACCCCATTGGATGAGCGATAAAAAGACTGTTTTATGGGTGCGAGATAAAAAAGCATCACATCTAGAATGATTGATTGTATAAAAAAGACAATGCTCGCTGGAGCATTGTCTTTTTATGTTTATGGGGTAGTTTCTAAGTTTATTTAGTAAAGTTCTGTTTGAAACGAAGATTTTTATTTAAAGAGTGTTAAATGTTTGAGTTTTAAAGGGATTTTATTTGCTTATAACGGATATTTGTCGTAACTTTGTCGACGGATTGCTAAAGTAGAAGGCACTATTCAAGGTGCTTAAAAAAATAGTAATAGATAATAATTTTAAGTATAGGTAAATTAAGGTGCTGCATTGAATGTCAGGCATCAATATGAAGGTATTAAATTAAGAATTGAATGGAAAAGGAATTTGAAGATTATTGGAATGCACATCGCAAGCGTATGCTGCTGAATGCACCACGCGAATTGCGAGAAGAATACTTGGAGTCTACTAAGTTGGATTCACCAATGGATTGGGTGTGTTTCGTTTTGCCTGTGGCGGTAGGTATCTTGATACAGCCGCATATACACTTTGCAAGCGAGATACTCTCATGGATTATTGTGCTGCTCATCGTAGTGGTGCTCTTTGCCTTGTTGCAGATGGTGAAGCCGATGTTGCAGAAAAAGAAAACTACTATTCAGGTGATAGAGCAGATTAAGCAATATTACTATGATAGATATAAAAAATACGGATTGGAAAAAATGGAGCCTTGGAAATAGGGCTCCATTTTTTTTATGCGATTTATAGTGCTTTTATGCGATTTTATACTATCATGAAGTCGCTCATCACGTCGTCTGATATATAGAGACCCTGATGGGTGAGCGATAGCCTTCCGTCTTCTATCTTCATCAGTCCACGCACTATATGCTTCTCTGCTTCCAGCATCATTTTTCCGGCAAGTTCTGTTCCGAATTCCTGTTTCGTCTTCTCGATATCGATGCCGTCGCTTGTTCGCAATGCGGTGGTAATGAGGTCGTTGTATCGGGTGTTGAGGTCGAGTGTCTCGCTTTCCGATGGCAGTTCGCCTTGGTTGATTCGGGAGATATATTCACTGATGTCGTCTACGTTCCAGCTTCTCATGGCTTTGCCGTTCCGCTTGTAGGAATGGGCAGCCGCACCTATTCCGATGTAAGGTATCTCGTGCCAGTAGCTGCTGTTGTGGCGTGACCGCTTGCCGGGACGGGCAAAGTTGCTGATTTCGTAGTGCTCGTAGCCGGCTTCGGTCAGCTGGCTGATAAGCTGCTCGTACATCTGGCGGCTGGCCTCCTCGTCTATTTCCTCTATTTTCCCTTGCTCCAGCATTCTGTAGAGGGTGGTTCCCTCTTCATACATCAGACTGTAGGCAGAAATATGCTCCACACCCAGATTGATGGCTGCAGCGATGTCGCTCTGCCAGTCGGCTAGGGTTTCTTGGGGGAAACCGAACATCAGGTCGATGCTGATGTTGCGGATGCCGATGCCGCGAAGCCTTTCTACGGCAGTCTTCACCTCGGCAGCATTGTGGCGACGATGAAGAAAGCGGAGGCGATGGTCTGAGAAGGTCTGCGCACCCATGCTCACCCGGTTCACGGGCAGCAGCTTCAGGGTTTCGCAGAATTCCTCGGTCACGTCGTCGGGATTGCACTCCATGGTGATTTCCATCTCCGGCAAGGAAGTTTCATGCCCTTTTTGAGCAGAAAGCTCTTCCTTCCTGGTGTCATTCGGGAATCCGCTTTGAAGATAGTTCTGCCTGATGGCATCGAAGAGGCGGATGAGCTGGTCTCCGGTCAGCTGGCTTGGAGTGCCGCCTCCCAGATAGATGGTTTCGATGTTTTCACCGTCGCCCAGTGCCTTCGGGATGGGGCGCAGTTCCATCTCTCTGCAGAGTGCGTCCACGTAAGTATCTCTCATTTTGAGCGATGTGGTGCTGTAAAAGCCGCAGTAGATGCAGCGGCTTTCGCAGAAGGGGATATGTATGTATAAACCTGCCATAATTCCTGATTCTTTAAATTTTCAATTCTCTTCCCACCTTCCCCTTAATATAATAAGGTGTAGGGGGCGAAAAAAGTCTTAACAAGATGCAAAATTACTAATATGTTTTAAATTATGGCAACTTTTTTGCGAAAATGTTTGGTGGTACGCAAAAAAAAGTGTAATTTAGTAGCATGAAACAGAAAACCGCATGGTTTTACTGATCATGAACAACTGACAAACATTAAGTATAACCCCTTAAAAATCTATAAGCGTCATGAGAGTATATCAGACAAATGAGATTAAAAACATTGCATTGCTGGGCAGTGCGGGTAGCGGCAAGACTACACTTGCCGAAAGTATGTTATTTGAAGCAGGCGTTATCAAGCGTAGAGGCTCTGTAGAAGCGAAGAATACGGTGAGCGACTACTTCCCAGTTGAGCTGGAGTATGGTTACTCTGTGTTCCCTACCGTTTTTCACGTGGAGTGGAACAACAAGAAGTTGAATATCATCGACTGCCCTGGTAGCGACGATTTCGTTGGTGGTGCTATCACATCACTCAACGTAACTGATCAGGCAGTGATCCTTATCAATGGTCAATATGGTCCTGAGGTAGGCACCCAGAACAACTTCCGTTATACCGAGAAGTTGGGCAAGCCTGTCATCTTCCTCGTTAACCAGCTTGACTCTGACAAGTGTGATTTTGATAACCTCATTGCAACCATGAAGGACATCTATGGTCCTAAGTGTGTGCAGATTCAATATCCTATCGAGACCGGTCCTGGCTTCAATGCTCTCATTGACGTCTTATTGATGAAAAAATATTCCTGGAAGCCAGAAGGCGGTGCACCTATCATCGAGGATATTCCTGAAGAGGAAATGGATAAGGCAATGGAACTTCATGCTGCACTCGTTGAGGCTGCTGCCGAGAACGACGAGGGCCTGATGGAGAAATTCTTCGAGAGCGAGAGCTTGACAGAGGATGAACTCCGCGAGGGTATCCGCAAGGGTTTGGTTACCCGCAGCATCTTCCCTGTATTCTGCGTTTGCGCCGGTAAGTCAATGGGCGTTCACCGCCTCATGGAGTTCCTGGGCAATGTGGTTCCTTTCGTTAGCGAGATGCCTAAGCTGCACAATACCCGTGGTGAAGAGATTGCTCCTGATACCAACGGTCCTGAGAGTGTTTACTTCTTCAAGACAGGTCTGGAGCCACACATCGGCGAGGTGAGCTACTTCAAGGTGATGAGCGGTTCTATCAAGAGCGGCGACGACCTGACCAATGCCGACCGTGGTTCTAAGGAGCGTATCGGACAGATTTATGCCTGCGCTGGTGCCAACCGTGTGCCTGTGGATCAGTTGAATGCCGGTGACATCGGTTGTACCGTGAAGATGAAGGACGTGAAGACGGGTAATACCCTGAACGGAAAGGGTGCCGAGTGGCGCTTCGATTTCATCAAGTATCCTAACCCTAAGTATTCCCGTGCCATCAAGGCTGCCAATGCTCAGGATACTGAGAAACTGATGGCTGCCCTCATCAAGATGCGCCAGGAAGACCCAACATGGGTGGTTGACCAGAGCAAGGAGCTGCGCCAGGTCATCGTGCGCGGACAGGGTGAGTTCCATCTCCGCACCTTGAAGTGGCGCCTTGAGAACAACGAAAAGCTCAATGTTACCTTCGAGGAGCCTCGCATCCCATATCGTGAGACTATTACCAAGAAGGCTCGTGCCGACTATCGTCATAAGAAGCAGAGTGGTGGTGCAGGTCAGTTTGGTGAGGTTCACCTCATCGTTGAGCCATACGCAGAGGGTATGCCAGACCCAACATCATTCACCTTCAACGGCCAGGAGTTCAAGATGAACATCAAGAGCCGCGAGGAAGTTTCACTGGAGTGGGGTGGCAAGCTGGTATTCCTCAACTCAGTGGTAGGTGGTGCCATCGATGCACGCTTCATGCCTGCCATCCTGAAGGGTATCATGGATTGTATGGAGCACGGACCTCTTACAGGTTCTTATGCCCGCGACGTTCGCGTCATCGTATATGATGGCAAGATGCATCCGGTAGACAGCAACGAGTTGTCGTTCATGCTGGCAGCCCGCCGTGCCTTCAGCGACGCCTTCAAGCAGGCAGGTCCTAAGATTCTGGAGCCTATCTACGATTTGGAGGTTTATGTACCTGCCGACTATATGGGTGATGTGATGAGCGACCTTCAGGGACGCCGTGCCCTCATTATGGGTATGGATTCTGAGGCTGGTTACCAGAAGCTCAGTGCCAAGATTCCTCTGAAGGAGCTTGCCAACTATTCCATCTCTCTGAGTTCACTCACGGGTGGTAGAGCTTCGTTCACTACCAAGTTTGCCAGCTACGAGTTGGTTCCTTCCGACATTCAGAGCAAGCTGATTGCCGACCATGAGGCCGAGCTGGCTAAGGAAGCAGAATAGAAGAATTATCTCTCTTATATAAATTAAAATTTTATGTTGATATGACCAATAGAGGGGGCGTGCATGTGATATGTACGCTCCCTTACTTGTTTTTCTGAAATTCAAATTCTAAATACGGAGTTACTAATGTTGCTTTTGGTTAAAAACAATTAATATCAAATAAATAATTAACTATTTTGTGTTAACCAATTAAGATTTTTCTTATCTTTGCGCCCATGAAGAAGAAAACGATTTGGACCATAGCCATTATCATGGGCTTTTCGTTCCTCGCGCTGCTATTCCTGCAGCTCAGTTACATCCAGGAGATGGTTAACATGAAGAAGGAACAGTTTGACGAGTCCGTCAACAGAGCCCTATATCAGGCTTCAAGAAACTTGGAGCTGAATGAGACCCTGCGCTATCTTGAAAAAGACGTCAATGAGGCGGAGCGCAAGGCCAACAGGAAAGATTCGGTGGGAACACGGAGCGGCCAGCCGGCAGATGGAACCGTACAGCATTCTCATCAGTATTCTGTGGTGGGCAAGGACGGCACGGTGTATTCATCCTTCGAGTTGAAGACCATCGCCACCAATCCTGCCAACAAGCCGAAGGCGATGATTCTCAGAAGCGACAGGAATTCGCTCAGCGAAACGCAGAAGTCGCTGCAGGAGATAGTGAAGAACCGCTATGTGTATCAGAAGGCTTTGCTCGACGAGGTGGTGTATTCCATCCTCTACTCGGCATCTGACAAGCCTCTGAAGGAGCGAATCAACTTCAAGCAGCTTGATCAGGACCTCAAGGCAGAGATGATGAACAATGGCATCAACATCCCTTATCACTTCACGGTGACAACGCAGGATGGACGAGAGGTGTACCGCTGCCCAGACTTTAGCGACGAGGGCGAGGAGTACAGCTATTCGCAGGTGCTCTTCAGAAACGACCCGCAGTCGAAGATGGGTGTCGTGAAGGTTCATTTCCCTGATATGAACAGCTACATTTTCTCCAGTGTGCGCTTCATGATTCCTAGCATCATCTTCACGCTGGTGCTGCTCATCACCTTCATCTTCACCATCGTGGTCATCTTCCGTCAGAAGAGGTACACGGAAATCAAGAACGATTTCATCAACAACATGACCCACGAGCTGAAGACGCCTATCGCCAGCATCAGTCTGGCAGCACAGATGCTCAACGACCCGTCTGTCTCCAAGAGCGAGCAGATGCAGAAACATCTGGGTGGCGTCATTGACGACGAGTCGAAGCGACTCCGCTTCCTGGTAGAGAAGGTGCTGCAGATGAGTATGTTCGACCGCAAGAAGGCGGTGTTCAAGAAGAAGGAGCTCGACCTCAACGAAATCGTAGAGAATGCAGCCCATTCGTTCTCACTCCGTGTGGAGCATACGGGCGGCAAGATTTACGTAGATATCGAGGCGATAGATTCCACCCTCTTCGTCGACGAGGTGCATTTCCAGAATGTAATCTTCAATCTGATGGACAATGCCGTGAAGTATCGCAAGCCGGATGAGCCGCTGTTCATCACGATGAAGACATGGAATGATGAGCACCATCTCTATCTCTCTATCAACGATACGGGCATGGGAATGAAGAAGGAGAACCTGAAGAAGATATTCGACAAGTTCTATCGCGTTCATACCGGCAATGTGCACGACGTGAAGGGCTTCGGCCTCGGTCTTGCCTACGTTAAGAAGGTAGTGGATTTGCATGATGGCGAAATCAAGGTAGAAAGCGAGTTGGGCAAGGGCACCACCTTTACCATCAAGCTGCCTGTGATTCATGATTAATTCATGATTGATTCATGATTTATTCATGCCAAATCAGCATTCAATATTTAAAAATTCAACAATAGTAAAAAGAATATTAACAAATTAAATAGATTAAGATATGGAAGAGACAGTAAAGATCCTGCTTTGCGAGGATGATGAAAACTTGGGTATGTTGCTCCGTGAGTATTTGTTGACCAAGGGTTTTGATACAACATTGTGCCCTGATGGTGAGGCAGGTTTCAAGGAGTTTTCCAAGAATAAGTTTGATATTGCCGTGCTCGACGTGATGATGCCAAAGAAGGATGGTTTCACCCTGGCACAGGAAATCCGCCAGCAGAATGTAGATATGCCAATCGTATTCCTCACAGCCAAGACTTTGAAGGAAGATATTCTCGAGGGTTTCAAGATTGGTGCAGATGATTATATCACCAAGCCATTCTCTATGGAGGAGCTGGTGTTCCGTGTAGAGGCTATCCTTCGCCGTGTACGCGGCAAGAAGTCTAAGGAGTCAACCATGTATCACATCGGTAAGTTCACCTTCGACACACAGAAGCAGCTGCTTACCATCAATGGCGAGCAGACCAAGTTGACAACCAAGGAGAATGAGCTTCTCGCTCTTCTCTGCGCTCATGCCAACGAGATTCTTCAGCGTGATTTCGCCTTGAAGACCATCTGGATAGACGACAACTACTTCAATGCCCGCTCAATGGATGTATATATCACCAAGCTGCGCAAGCATCTGAAGGAAGACCCACAGATAGAGATCATCAACATCCATGGCAAGGGCTATAAGCTCATCGTGCCAGATGCAGATTAATGCCTATATTATATAAGGTGTAAGAAGAAAAGGGATAAGTCGTCAGCCGACTTATCCCTTTTTCAATGAATACACGAATCCTGCCACACCGGCAAGAACGAAGAATAATCCGGCGAAGAGCATGATGTTGCTCTTCATGGAAAAGGCGAAGCTGGCAGCAAGCAGCAAAACGCCCAGCACAATGAACGTCATGCCCATGGAAGGGATGACGCGGAGCGAATCTTTTAATTTTTTGTTCATAATTCCTACTATTTTCAAATATTTCCTGCAAAAGTACAAAAAATATTTGGTTAATTCAAGAAAAAGTTGTAATTTTGCACCGCAATTCGTGAAATAGAGGTGTTTTCGCACACATTTCGTCGTTTTGCAAGAGAATTTTAATATTAATATTTAATCATTTACAAAGTAGTATGAATCAATACGAAACCGTTTTCATTTTGACTCCCGTTTTGTCTGATGAACAGATGAAGGAAACGGTCGCTAAGTTCGAGAAGGTACTCA
>JAIJUV010000278.1 GCA_022732315.1 Prevotella sp. | reverse complement strand
ATGAACTTGTTCTTCTATACTCTTGGGGCCTTAATTGCAACAAGGGCATTTGCTGATTTTGTCGGCAAATGCCCTTGTTGGCTTATATTGCAAATTCTTTATTCCACCATTTCCGCATACCTTTTGAACAGCTCAGCTACACACTCGCTCTCCGCCATCTTGGTGGAGAAGCCGTAGGCTGCCATCACGGCTCGGTCGTTCTGGCGATGGGCTTGTAAAAGCTCCTTCGGCATGAGCGTAGGGTCGTAGAGGTCGGCGAGCGAGGAGTCGGGGTATAGGGCGCGGGCATCGAGTATCGCCTGGGCACTCTGCTCTATCTTTGCCTTTTGCTCGGCAGTGGGCGTAGGCCAAGGGAAGTTGTTATACACCACGTCCTTGCTGTAGCGATAGTCGCTCTTCAGGCGACCGCACACCGCTCGCATCCATGCCATGTGGACGTTCGACTCCAAGATGCCGAAGTGGTAGAGAGTGGCGGAAGGGATGAGAAGCACAAGATTACTGGCAAAGGTTCCCTTCGGGATGAATCCCATGGGCACATACTTGCGCTTTTCGGAAGAAACCGATGGAACAATGATGGAATCACCGTCTGGCATGTTTTCCACATGGAATCGAGTTGGCGTATCTGCCAACTTTCGTGTGCCAGCACTTGTGCTTGCCAATCGCACATTTCTTACATTTTCCACTCGTTTATAGCAAAGAGGCATTTCTTTGATTTCCTTTGGTGAACTGTCACCAAGCCACAGGCAATATCGAGGCTTTTGATGGATAAACTCTACCGAGCCAAACCAAGGATGGAACAATGCCGCCGACTTTGGTTCACGCTTGATGAACTCTTCCATCTCCTCTTTCTCAAAGAGATAGTTGCCATCGTCTATAGGTTTATTGCCGATGCCTATTTTCGGAACATTGCATAGTGATTTGCTTCTACTATATATAAAGGTATCTGGAGCCTCTATCAGATAGGCATTGATATGACTTACCTCTTTCCTCTGTCCATTCTCAAACAGGTATTTCTTCTTACGCTCTACATACGAGAATCCTACTACCACCACATGAACATGGGCTTTGAGCGAAGCCTCGCTGTCCCAACGGAAGGTGCGGTGAGCGAAGTTGATGTGGATCCCCTCGGCAAAGAGTGGTTGCCAAAGATTTGCCACCTGTTCACCTTGCGAGATGGAATTGGTAGATACAAGGGCGGCTTCCACATGGGTATCTTTCATGTAATCAGCGGCACGCTTGTACCAAGCTCCCACATAGTCAATGTTGCCTACGTTCTTCCATTTCTCACCAAAGATGGCTATCATGTCTGCCTTTTGGCTTTCGTTCATCAGTCGTGCTCCCACAAACGGCGGATTGCCGATGATGTAATCCAACTCATCTTTCGGACATACCTCCTCCCAGGCAATTCTCAATGAGTTGCCCTCTGTGATGTTGGCGTAGCTCTTCAGCGGCAGGAAGTCGATGTCGTGGTGGATAATCTTCTCCGTCTCCGCCATCATCTGCGCCTCGCTTATCCACAATGCCGTGGTGGCTACGGTGACGGCGAAGTCGTTGATTTCTATGCCGTAGAATTGGTGGATGCTCACCTTGATGGGGTTCTCGAAGGCGTTGAGCTGCTCCACGCTGTATATCTGCTTGATAATCTCGTTCTCCAGTCTTCTGAGCGAAAGGTAAGTCTCCGTGAGGAAGTTACCCGAACCGCACGCCGGGTCGAAGAAGCGAAGTTGAGCCATCTGATCCTGCAACTCGTGCAGACGCAGCAAACGCTTCTTGATGTTGGTCTCCTCCTTACACAATTCGAATGCCGTTAGAAGACCGTTATAAAAGAGAGGGTCGATAACCTTGTGGATATTCTCTATCGAGGTATAATGCATACCGCCCGAACGACGAGTCTCGGGGTTGAGGGTGCTTTCGAACACACCACCGAAGATAGTGGGTGAAATCTCGCTCCAGTCGAAGTCGAGCGAGGCGTGCTGCAGGAGCGTATCACGCAGATTGTCGGTGAACTGCGGAATGTCTATCTCCTCGGCGAAGAGTCCGCCATTGGTATAAGGAAAGGCTGCGAGGTCAGCCTCCAGATATTTGCTCCGCTGGCTGACTGGTGTATTGAGCACCTTGAATAAATCTACCAACGACCTACGCATCTCACTCGTCTGGTAATGAGCGAGATAATCATGAAACATATCCCGTTTGCCGAAGATGCCCGCATCCTCAGCATAGAGACAGAACACCAGGCGCACACATAATATATTCAGGTATCGGAGCGACTGAAGGTCGTCGGCATCATATTGCACGACAAAGGCATCGTAGAGCTTGCCCACTATCTCGCCCGCCTTCATCGACACCTCCATCTCCCGTTGCAGATGGATGCCCTGTTGTTCTACAAGAAACTGCAGGCGATAGTATTCCTTCTCCAAGTCCTTCAGTAGGATACGTGAAGGCTCGCCCTTCGGGTTCTCCATGTCATAGACATCGAACTCGGCGAAGTTGCAGGTCACTATCCATCGAGGGCGCTGCGAGTAAGGCAGAGCGGCACTGTATCGCTGCGCCTGCTGGAAGGGGGTCAATAAAGAGCCGTCGCTTTGCTTGATGGCCTGTCTCAAATCCTTGCCCAGTGATTTCTGCTCTATCATCACGTGGGTGGAGGGAATCATGCCGTCGATGAAGGAAGTATGGTCGAGCTGTGCCTGTTGCTCGAAGGTGATGAACACCGAAGGACTCTCCACCCCGAAAATCTCGGTGAGGAGTTCTATCCAGAACGTCTGGCTCTCGCCCTTTTCATATCCCCTGCCCTCCCATCGCTTGGCGAAGGCAGCGGCAGCTATGCGTTGTTGTTTCTCTGTTTTCATATTGTAAAGTGAAGAGTGAATCTTTCTGACAACAAAGATACGGCGAATAGTTGAGAGTACCAAACTTTCGGCTATCTTTTTGCATAAAGTAAGCAGTTTCTGTATATCTATTCACTATTTGTAAGTTTTTTGCCAATTAATTGCATAAAATTATCAAATTATTAGCGTATATCGAAAATAATGTGTAACTTTGCAGCCGCAAACAGTTATCAATTATCAAGAAGGCGGCTATAAGTTCCGCTAATGAGTATTAAGTTAGAAGAAAATGGCATATACAAGATTGAGTGCTGCCGAAGCGGCAGCGATGATTAACGATCAAGATACAATCGGATTGAGTGGTTTCACACCAAACGGCGTGC
>JAIJUV010000038.1 GCA_022732315.1 Prevotella sp. | reverse complement strand
AATTATTTATACTGGTTAATATCAATTGCCTTTGGCTGCTGAGCCTCATGCTTGTGCTCTGTGCCATCGTAAATGAAGAGGTTGTCCATCAAAGAGCGACCGAGAGGGCCCTTTGGCAACATACCCTTAACTGCGTGACGGAGGATCTTGTCCATACCATCAGGACGCTTGCGCAACTCAGCTGGAGTATTGAAGCGCTGACCACCAGGGTAACCAGTGTAACGTGTGTAAACCTTATCAGTCTCCTTCTTGCCAGAGAATACAGCCTTAGCTGCGTTGATAATGATTACGTTGTCACCACAATCTACGTGTGGAGTGAAAGTTGGCTTGTACTTACCACGAAGCAACTTAGCAACCTTTGAGCAAAGGCGACCAACTACCTGGTCTGTTGCGTCGATTACAACCCACTCTTTCTTAGCTGTCTCCTTATTAACAGAGATAGTCTTGAAACTTAATGTGTCCATTTTAAAATTTAAATTTACTACTAAAAAACGTTTTTAATCTTTTTCTTACTCACTTATGTTTCGGATAGGTGATTCTCTAACCGCAAATCCCGGCCACAGGACGTGCTATTAACACACCATACCCAGGGGACTCTAAGTGTATCCCCGAAATAATCGGACTGCAAAATTACACATTTTTATTTGATTATGTGAATGTTACGAGTCTTGCGCCCCATCTTTTATGAATCTTTAACTCAATTTACGCTTTATTACTCATGATGGGCATGAAAAAAGCTCCCTCAGCACATTTACTGAGGGAGCTTATCTAAAGCTTATTCTAAACCCATTTTTCAGGGTTAACGAGAGATTTGAATTACTTCAAAACCACCTTCTTGCCATTGATGATGACAAGCCCCTTGGCAGACTTGCTTACACGCTTGCCATCAAGAGAGTAAACATTGCCAGCCTTAACAGTCTTGTTAACTGTAATATCGCTGATGCCGGTAGCCACCTTCTCAGCCTCAATAGCCTGATCTACGATATTCTGAGCCTCAAGCAGGATAGCGTCAATTCTAGCCATCATCTGGTCGAAAGACTCCTGGGTCAATTCACCCATATAAAGCTTCGTAAACATCTGGGTCATTTCTACATTGAGGTCATCCAACTTAGTAAAGAACTGATCCTTTACAGTTGGGCACTGAGTATCAAGGGTTGACACCAATTCATCCATCTTCTGAGAAGCTGGATAATACTTCGCATTAAACTGCGCCGTCCATTCATCCTTCTGAGCCTCAGCATACACACCTAAAGCACTTTGCTTGAAAAAGCCGAAATTCTCAGCATATTCGGCAATCTGCTTCTCTGTATAAGGAGCTGTGCCCTCGGCTGGAGCCTGAGCAAACACAGCAGCAAAATTCTTCCAATATTCAGAACTTTCCTGCATCATAGAAAGGTCGTACTCAGGGAAATCCTTCTTTACCTTGGCTATTTCTGCACCCAATGAATCAAGGGTTGCAGTGATGGAATCCACCAAAGCTCCTGCCAGTTTTGCAGAAGCCACGAGGGAATCAGCCTTTGCACTGATGGCATCAAACTGAGCACACATCTCCTTAGCCTTTTCTGCAGACTCGATAGGACCACCCATCATGACAGGCATGTAAACCTGCATCATCTCGGCATCCAGGTCATCGAAAGAAGGCGCATAATAATTCTGCACGTTCTCAGGAACCTTTCCCAAACATTCAGACTTATGCATAGAAGCATTCTGATAATGAGTATTCACCTGGAAAGAATAAACCTCCTGCTCAGCATTCTTCACTGCATCCTTGAGACCTTCTGCCATCTCTGTTACAGTAGCCTGATAGCTTTCAATCTCAGCCACAGTAAGAGTTTGTGCAGTAAACTTATCCTTCACCTCAGCAGCCATGTCAGAAAGACTGCTCTTATTAAATTCCAACGAGCCCTTGGTATCCTCTGCATCCGCATACTTCTCGTTGATTTCCTTCAACATGGCATCGATGTTCTGCTGCAAGTCACTGATAGACTTCTGCAGTACATCATACTGTTCTTGTGTTGCAAGAGTCTGACCCTCTTCTGCTGCAGCAGCAAATGGCTGGGCAGCTGATACTGAAACTGCTGGCGCTGCGCTCAACATGAGCATAGCGGCAAAAAGTAGTTGTTTCTTCATTTTACTCTCTTTTAAAAAGTTAATACTAATATTTATTATTTCACGATTTTATATACCTTGTTTCCCTGCTTCACGATGTAAATGCCGTGGCGCATCTCCTTGGCAGATACCAGGCGACCGTTGATATCGTAGTATTTTATCTGACCATTACCAGAGTAGTCGGTAGTGATGGAGCCAATGCCCGTAGAACTTGCAGGTACCACGATGAGTTCCTTTGAATCGTAAGAAAGCTCACCCTCCTTCTTGGCGTTTACTACCAAAGCATAGGCGGATCCTGATTCTAGACCAGAGAATGCAAACTCAGTCTTACCATTGGTAGAAACCTTCTGATAAGCTGCCACAGGCTCGTGAATCAAGGCATTGCATCCCAAAAGAACATCGTCGATATAGAAGGCACCGGAAGTACGCTGGATGACTTTCAGTCTCACAGAATCAGCCAACTCCGGCAATTCATAGCTGTAAGTATTGCCCGAAGCCATGTCGGCACCACCCTGCAAGGCGGCAATCTGCTTCCATTCTCCATCCTGATAAGCCTCTACTGCCAAGGTTGCCTTGGTTGAAGAAGAAGACTTGGCGAAGAACTTCACAGAAGAGATACGCTCCTTGGCAGATGCCATCTTCAGATAAGAATCCTTCTTGTTCAGACGGAGGCAAGGCACTTCCTCGCCATACGAAGTCATGCTCAGGTTTCCATCAGTTTCCCAAAGTGATGGCATGCCCTCCAGTTCGTTGCCGAAGTCATAGCCCTTCTGGGTTGCCTCTGAAGCATAAACCAATTGATGCAAGGTCACCACATAATCGTCTACGGTATCCATCCCTGTCCATGAAGCCGTAAAGCCCGTTTCATCCACAGCTGTTGTCTTCACGTCCGTCACATAATACTTGCTGAAAGGTATTGCGGTGGTTGTGAACTGCTGGGTGTAGACGTCAGAAGAATAAGATCCGCGATCAGCCTTCAAGGTCATCTCGTAGGTGGTTTCAGGCTTCAAGCCCTCGATAGGGAGAGAAGACTGCGCCTCGGTATATACCTTATTATCATAGAGCGGCAGAACTTCTTTCTTGCCATCCACCACAGAGCAGATGTTCAATACGTATCTCTTGGCAACAGGCACATCAGCCCATCCTACCACAACGCTGCTATCCTTCACCTCGGCAACCTTCACTTCCGGCGTATTCAGCTTCAGGTCCAGTCCGCCGAGCATAAGATTGATGATGCCATTTTTCTCCTCGATATCATCCAGCGACATCACCTTGCCGCCCGACCAGGAAGTCAAATCGCATTGGGTTACCTTCGAAGTTCCAGGGTACGGATCTCCCGTACGGGAATTGTCGGTACGCTTGTTATCAGCTTCAACAATATCAATGCGCTGATGAGAACCCGTGATGTTCACCTCGTTTTTTTCCCAAGTCTTGGCATCGAAGTCGATATGCCAGAGCAGCATGCCATGGCCAGGGATAAACTCATCCCATCCCTTCTGCTGGCGGTTCTCCATGATGAAGTATTCCTCATCGTTGGTTCCACCCACAGGCACCACGTATGCCTTGTTGCTGTCGTTCAGATCAGGCAGAACGTTGAGGGTATCCACTCCGCTGTTCAATACGGTCAGGTCGAGCCATCCCAGGCAGGCACGCTCGTAGGCAGAGAATGCCGCAGGCGTATTGCCGTTGTTGTTGTAGGAAGCCCTATCCATGGTATCGAAGGAACCAGGGGTAAAGGTTGCCATGCCATAATATATATCATAATGGTCGGCAAGACCGAGCACATGGCCGAATTCATGTACGAAGGTACCGATGCCCGCAGGCTGCGGTGTGATGATGGTACCATTGATTTCGTTGCTGCAGGTATAGTTACCCACCTCGATGCCATCCAACTTCAGCGACTTCTGGGTAACCCCAGCTTCCTTGGCGATATCAGCATAATAGGCAGAATGTGGCCAGATGGCATTGCCATCACCCGAATCAGCCTCACCCTTTCCGGCATAGAAGAAATAGATATTGTCGATGAAGCCATCCTGGTTGTGATCATACTGCGAGAAATCCACCAATGGGTCGGCAAGGGTACAAGCCTCTCTCACGAACTCCTCCAGGGCTACCGGATTATCCGTAGAAGAACCCTTATTGGCTCCATAATAAGAATACTTCTTTGGCAATGTTACAGGGCCGATGACATCAAACTGAGGTTGGAATTTGCCATTGGAGCTGTTCACATAGAAATCTCTCGCACTTCCGTTGGCACCATTGCTATAAGTAAAACCAGGTTCATTGAGCATACTGTTGAAGAACTGATGCGCATCGCTACCTACGGTAGAAAACTTCGTATCAGCAAACTGCACCAAGATGACCAATGAGTGAACTTCGCCTGTGGTAGGGAAATTATTTAATTTTTCTTCCTGCGGATTGCTGCTGGAACGGGAGACCAGCGATGAAACCGCTGAGAGCGGGGACGCAGAATTGATGCCGTTTTTTTGAGAAGCATTTCTGCGAGCCGAGAAGACTTGCTGCAACTGCTGCAGACGGGCACGCTTGAAAGACTCCAAGATGGCTGCCTTATCCTGGCTTCCGATAAACGCCTTCACCTCAGCGCTTCGTTCAGAAGCCTCTGTAGCCTTGATACCGCTAGCCTGCACCTCACCATTCTTCCAGTCGGCATACTCGTAGTTTCGCAGCTGTGCATTGAACACGAGCGGAATACCGTCGGAAGTCATCACATAATGGCCATGCTCATCACCATGCATCTGGATGGTGATCCAGGAGCCATCAGCCTGCTTCACCTTCAAAGGTTTCGGATAAGCAGGAATAGCAAAGGTGGCCTGCACAAAGCAGACCACCAATAAACTGAATATGATTAATTTTTTCATACTTACTTGATAACAAACTTGGCTGTAGCCTTATGACCAGCCTTATCAGTTGCCTTTACGATGTAGAGACCAGAGGTCAAACCTGCTGTGCTGAATGCAGCACCAGAAGTCTTGCCTACGAGCTTGCCGTTTACGCTGTAAACATAGATAGCGTCAGCACCCTCGGCAGAAATCTGAGCGTCAGCTGCCTTGATAACCAAAGCCGCAGCATCCTCTACGTTCTCGATACCGCTTACATAGTTCTTGAGAACTGTTACATTGATTGTAGCAGAGAACTCACCGAAGCTAACGGTAACCTCACCGATACCCGTCTTCGTACCCTTGATAACCAGGTCGATGCTGTTGCCATGAGCCTCACCAAGAGTAGCAGTAGCATTACCAGTAGCAGAAACTTCCAGGTCAGACTCCAGGTCTGCGTTCTCCATACCATATACAGAAACCTGAACTACAACAGCGCCCTTATCGTCAGTACCTACAGTAACATCATCTGCGCTAACAGCGAGAGCCTTTGCGATATTGTTGAAGTAAAGAGTAGGAACCTTGCTTCCGTCCTCCTTCCAAGGCTCAGCGAGAGTGCTTCCGTAAGCATACTCCAAACCTGCGAAGAAGTCCTTGTTCATTTCCTTGGCTGCCTTGAAGGCACCCTCAACGCTGGCAGCATCAGTGTTGCCCACATTGTTGGCAGTATAGTTGTTAGAAAAGCGAGTCTCTGTCTTAGGAGTCTCACCCGCAGCATAGTCCTCATCAGCGATAGTTCTACCGGCAATCTGATGTGTAGTAGCAGGGTTGCTTACCTCTTCACCATTCTCGAAAGCCTTGATAGAGCCGTCGAAGACGCAGTTCTTTACATAACCGGCACCACCATTCCAGGCGCTCTCCATCATACCAACGATACCACCTGCAGCATATCCGTTCCAGGCAGACTTGCTGGTTGCAACGATATCAGCATGGCTGATCACATTAGAGATACCGTTGAAGAAATTATCACCGATGAAACCACCTACAGTATTCTCTGCAGTCAACTTACCGCGAACCTCGCAGTTGGAGAACGCACACTTATCCTGAACAGAACCGGCAATACCTACGATACCACCCAGATTGCTCTTGGCTGTGGCATTTACATTTGCATAGCATGCATTTACGCCAGAACTTGTACGAGTCTGACCAACGATACCACCCACATTCTCTGAGTTAGGCAAAGAGATTTCACCCTGGAAAGAACTGTTGGCAATATTGGTATAGAGATTAGCACAACCTACGAGACCACCCGCAGCAGAAACCATTGCATCCTCGCCGGCAATCTTGGCACCATAAACAAATACACTATCCACATTGGCACCCTTAGCCTTGCCATCTGCAGAATTGCTGGTCTCACCAGCCAACACACCTATATACTGGTTGGTATTGGTTACATCAACAGTAGGGTTCACGAAAATCAAGTTCTTGGCAACACCTTTGATATCGAGTGAGCCAAACAAACCTACATGACCTTCTGTAGTTCTGATACCGAGGTTATATACAGTATGACCATCACCATCCAAAGAACCAGTAAAGCTCTTGATAGGAGTCCACCACTGTGCAGCCTTCGCCATATCGATGTCAGCCACCAGCTTGTAGCTCTTGGTTGGCTCCAGAGCCATCTGCTGGAAGTCACCAGTAGTAGAAATCAGGTATGGATCCTCTACAGTACCCTTACCACCCTGCTCAAACTTGGTGAAAGGAAGGTCGTAGAAGCTCATGTCATACTTGTTGTTCTTAGTATCGCTGAACACAACGAACATCTGATACTTGCCCAATTCGTTCATCACAGGGAAACCAGCCTGTGAGATAGAATGAGTATCATCACCACGCCATGACTTCAGGACGGTGCCGTCAACCTTGGCAACCTCCAAGACGTTGTCGAGCTTGTTGCTACCATCCTCGCGGCGCTTCTTGGCAAGGTATACATATTCCATATCATCATCTGTGTTGAAGAGATATGGGTTGAGTGATGTGCTGTTGAGCAATGGAGTGAAGAGCTCAGCCTTTGTACCCAGGTTAAGTCTGTCTACGTGATCGATAGTGCAATCAGGGTTCACCCAAGCGATAGGAGCCAGAACCTCACCAGCCTCGCTACCCTCTGCATTTGCCAAAGCGATAACATACTGATAGCCCTGCGCATTGGCAGAAGTTGGGTAACGGTCGAAGTTAGATGAGATGTTGTTACCATCAATATTCTGTGGCAACACACCTGCCTTCTTGCAGGAAGGAACATCTACCAGCTGAATCTGCTGGCCAGCACTCTCGCCTGTACCCAGGGTCTGCAGGAACCACATCTGGTCAGACTTGCCATGGATGGTGTTCAGCAAAGCCCACTGGTTGCTTGTCACCTTGTCGCAGATATCCTTCAACTTACCGTGCTCTGAATCGTAAACGGCGAATGAAGCCAGGTCGGCATCCAGAGAAGGAGTATAGTCGAGAAGCTCTACCACATAGTTCAATTTGCCGTTGTTGCTGAAGTAGCCCTCAGACAAGTCGTTGTTGCCGAAGAGACCGAAGGCAGCAGAACGGTAAGGAACACCCTCAGGAGCATTGATGGAAACACGGAGGCTATCCACCTGCTTGTAGTTCTTGTTCAAAGTTCTCAACACCAGGAAGTTGTCTGGATTCTGTACGATATCCTGGTTACCATCACCAGCATCGGTATCGGTATATGGCTTCTCATACTGTGCCAGAACATAGTAAGGAGTGCCATCCACGTTCATACAGTTGAAGCAGGAACCCTGCAGATAGCTGATTCGGTTATCGATGTTGAAGCTGAAGGTATGCTCCACGTACCACTTGTCCTGTCCCGAGGCAGGAGGAGCGATGACATCGATGTTATACAGGCTGTCAGACTCGTGAGTCATGATCAGGCGCTGGTAGCTATTCCAGCCCTTAGATGCATCGAATACCAGACCGGTACCCTCCATCTCGAACTTGATTTCACCGGTATTGACATCGTAGGCACGAGTCAGATACTTGTTTTCGCCGTTGAAGGCATCGTGGAACTCCACCAGGATTTCGTTAGACTTCCCGTCCTTATCGAAAAGTTTCTTGGTAACAGGACCGTATGGAGTGATGTTTTGTACATGCTTCCATCCTTCAGGAACCTTGACGCTGAAAGAGCCCACTTGCTTGTGGTTGTTATCGAACAGCGTGATTTCTGAAGACTCATGGAAGTGAGCAGTATAATACTCGCTAAATACTGAGTCTCTAGAAACGATGCTCTGGGTGAAATACCAGTTGCCGCCGTCAGAACCGGTAACCCATCCGTAAGCCTCACCCGAAGCCGAATTGGTAGGAGTATCGCCTACGCGTGTAGGAGCATTGCTGATATTGGCAAAGCCAGCCTGGCGCATCTGGTAAGCACTGTTGCTTCGATCCACCATGCCTGGCACAGAAACCAGGCGATGGATATCAGCATTCTTAAACTTCTTGGCAAACGATGCCTTGCTGGAGGCCATCGCCGCTGAGCCGCTTGCTCCCAGGAGCAAAGAGAGGCAAAGTGTAGATAATAATCTCATGATTACTTATTTTATTAAGTTTATTTTATGATAGATGATTTGCGATACGACTGCCATACAGCGAGCTTGGCTGCCATGCTGCTGGCAGATGGACCCATCTGTCGAGCCAGGGCTGGAGCCTGACGCTTCGCAGATGATGCATCAGCACCCTTTGGAATATCCATGAGGAATGGCTGTACCATCCAACCCTGATCGGTAAGATAGTTAGACTTAGAAGGACTCTTCGCCTTGAACACCTGCAGAATCATAGCCAGGAAGTTACCCGACTGTTTTTTGACATTATAGGCAGTACCGCCAAAGAATCCGTAAGTTCCATACTGCTCACTAAACTTGAATGTGGCAGAAATAACTCCAGACTCTGAACCCATGAAGTAAGCGCCCTCCTCGTCGAGGAAGGTATCGTAGATAAAGTACTTACCCACCTTACCCAGGCACTGGCTGCTACGGGTCTCCACGCTACCTGTTTTCTCATTCACAGTGATTGGGAATACCAGTCCCATTTCAGGAATAGAAAGCTCGGTGCGACTCAATGTAGCATGCACGGTCTGCTGCTCCAGCTTGTCATCCTCGTTGAAATCGTAGTAAGAATAAACATACTCGCCGGCAATATCCTTGTCGAAGTCAAACTGCTTCACCACGAAAGAGTCGGTAACGGCTGCCACCTGAAACTTGATATAGTCGGCACGGAGATGACCTGTAGTATTCTCGCTGAGCGATACCTTCAATTCCTTGCTCACGGTATCAACCGAAGCCTTTGCCCACTCAGGAGCATAGGTAATCTTGACATCAGCGTTGGAATTGTATGCCTTGACGAAATCCGTAGCCTCGTCGTTGCTGAAAATCATATCAGCCTTGTTCATCTCGAGCACCAGGCCATACTGAGAAACATTGATTACCACAGAGTCAGCCTCTGTCTTCTTGATAACCAGCTTGGCGTTGCGCGACTGGCGTGAGTCGTTGGCAAGAGCCGCCAGCTTCACGGTGCTGCCCTCAATGCTGGCGCTGAGCCATGAAGGCTCGTCGGTGTAAGCCTTGGCAGGAGTACAGTCCACGGTTACTTCACCCTCGCTGGCATTAGGTCCGAGCGAAGTCTGGGCAGAAAGCACGTTGATAGTGCTCTCGGCCACAGCCTGATAATCGCTATCGCTGCTGCATGAGGCCATCAGCCCCATGGCAGCCATACCTATTATATATATAGATTTCTTCATCTTACTTGATTATTTGTTTGGAGTCAAATTAGAAAGATAATACCATTCGATGACAAACACGTACTGGTTGTTCTCCTTGATAGGCTCTCCTTTTGCGGTACAAGCCAGGGCAACGAATGTATCAGAAGCATAGCCCTCAGAAGCCAAGGTTCCATCGTCCTCGAAGTCACCTTCCTGAGATACGCCGTGCCATACCACGTTCATACCACCCTGTCCGAGCAGCATTCCCTTATTCAGATCGGCGTTCATCAGCCACAGGGCAGGATATCTGCCGCTAGGGTCATCAATCAGCTGAGAAGGCAGGTTGAGTGCACCCGTCTCCGGGTTGAAGCTCAATCCGATATTATAGGTATATCCGCCAGCGGTGAATGTACCCTTCAGCATGTTCTCCTGGTCTTCCACCTTCGAGATGGTCATATCGCAGGAGCCCTGCATGGCTGAAAGTGTCCAGTTGCCTACCCAGGTATCGATGCCAGGAGCATAGGAATTCAAGGTCAGATTCTCGTTGTCCTTTGCTGTCAACACACCAGCCTTGCTTACCAGGAAGTCCTGTGCCTTATCCTCACCCAGAGCCACAGGCTCGTTAACGGCATGGATACCGGTAGGAGTAACATAGAAAGGCTGCTCTACCATCTGTCCGTCGGCAGTGCGCGAAAGGATGCGGCGTGTGGCGGAATTAATCTCCACCATCTTGCTGGCATCCGAAGAATTGCCCACGCTGTAGTTCACGCCCAGGCGCTTCTGCACGTCGGCGATGCTGTCCAGATAGGAAGTCCAGTCTACGCCGTCAGCCATACGGGTGAATACCATCTCGTTCTCCCACTTCTTACCTTTTACGAAGATGCTGTCTTCTGTAAGCTTGGTAATCACGAACTCCCAGTCGCCCTGCTCACCTTCTATATTGCCGTATGTAGGCTCTCCCAGGAAGTGGAAGATGTCGTTATAGGTGTTGAAAGAAAGCACAGGTCCCATGCTGCGGTCAACGGTATAACTGGATGTGGCACGCTCGGTAGGTGCAGCAACGGCTGTATCGCCAGCCACGGTCACCTTGCCATTGGCAAACTTCATGAGGAAGGTATAGCCGCCACCGGTCATTCCCTTGCCTGTGAAATAATGAAGCTGCCATCCGTTCTCAGAAGATTCCAGAATCTTCTGGGTATTCTCAACGGTGCTCTCGATGCGGTTGGCAGCCGACTCGTCGAAGAATTCCTTGTCATCGTGCAGACACGACTGCAAGCTCATGCTGCCCAACAAGCAAACGATAGCTATAAATATATGTTTCATAAATCTATTCTATTTTAAATGTTCCAAATCCAAAGAACTCAACTCACTGCCTCTACGCAGGATGGCTGCACGCAGCACATCGATATCCACATTCCATGAATCCTGCATGTAGTTTCTCACGATGTTAAGCTTCTGGTTCAATGCAGATACAGCCTCGTCGCCACCTACCTTCTGGGCATCGTCGAGGATAGCCTGCCACTGCTCAGGAGTATAAGTGATATAGGTAGACAGCATCTCGGCAAAGTCCTCCAAGCCCTCTGACATGGCGTATGGGGTAACAAAGCCCTTGCCGTGAGCCACAGAATCTGCTATCTGATACCAGTTACCACTCACGTAGCCCGACTCGGTAATCTTGTTATAAGATGTGTCGTAAGGCTTCTTCTGGTTCAGGATGTGGGTGAACTCGTGGTGCATGGTGTGGAAGTAATACTGAGTCATCGATGCATAGCTCTCAAGCATGGCATCGGTCAGGTTGTTCACCATGTAGAGTGTTACCTTCAAGCCGCCCTCGGCAGTACCCAGAACCATGGTTCCGTTGCTGTTGTAAGCCGGACTACCGATCAGGTGGATTACTCTTGGCACATTGTGCTTCACGAAATCAGGCCCCAGCACCTCGGCGTATGAATCGAGCCAGAGATACTTGATGATGATAGCCAGCTTGGCAGACTTTGCCGAATCGGCTGGAGTCAGGGTATAAGTATAGTCAGACTCGATGTCCTCCATCTTATACTTGAAATCGATGTTGTAAGGACTGGTGTAGTTCTTCTGCAACCACAAGTCCAGGCTGTCTCTCTGTGGAGAGGTGACAGGGAAGATGGTTGGATCGTCCGGGTCATTGTCTGAGCAAGACACGAAGCCCAGGCCCATCACCAATGCCAACATCAACATATATATATTATGTTTCATTTCTTACTGTTACTTTATGTTTTTTTACTTATTGCGAGGGTTTGGTGTAACACCTGCAGTGATTACATCCTGTGGCAACTGGATGGCGAGACGTGGGTCACGAGCCTCCATGGTGTCGGTGATGTCTGTAATCTTGTAGTTGCTCTTCACGTCACGACGGTAGATGGTGATGCCGTAGCGCTTCACATCCTGCATGCGCAAGCCCTCGTGAACGGTCATGATTCGGCGCAGGTGAAGGATGCACTGCAGCATAGGCTCCTCAGTATCCTTGTCGATGGCGAAGCTGGTGTGGAATGCCTTGCGTGGAGTTGGCTTCTCAGGAGTGTAATAAGCGGTAACTGCATCGCTGTAGAACTTCTTCACGTCATCCAGGGTAAGCTGCACGCCTGTCTTTGAGAAGGCTGCCAACTCGGTGTTCAAATCGTTCAGAGCCTCTGCATAATGACCGAGCAATGCCTGTGCCTCAGCTCTTACGAGCAGGGTCTCATCGGCTGTAAACTCTGCATATACTGCGTGAGGAGTACCGATACCTGCCTGGATATCAGCATACTCAAAATCATAAGGAATCTTACGTACGATATACTTTGAAAGAGATGCATTAGAGAACACGGTGTAGTTGAACACCTTGTCGCTGAAGCCCCAAGGACCTTCTGACTGAACGGTTTCCTTGGCTGCTACGATGGCACTGTGTGCATACTTGTCACCATACTGGAACGGACCTCCGATGACTCCCCATTCAGAAACAACCACCTGCAGCAGCAGGTTTGCCTTCACAGATGAGTTGATGTAGGCATTAGGCTGAATCTGCTTGTTGGCAGAAAGAGTACCCCAGGTGTTCCAGTCTCTCAGCATACCCTTGGCGTTGCTGCCCAACACCTTGTTGGCATACTCCACAGCCTTGTCATACTTCTGGTAATAGAGGTAGAAACGGGCTGCGAAAGCGGCAGCAGAAGTAGATGTGAAGTGGAACTTAGGCTTGTCGTAGGTAGAACCTACCAGCTTCAAGCCTTCCTGCAAGTCCTTGTCAATCTTGGCATAAAGCTCAGCCAGGGTACCACGGTCGTACTTCACGTGTACATTGGTTTCAACCACCTCTGGGTAAGGAAGGCCCAGGTCTGTGGCTGCTGTGGTCTCGTCGTAAGCCATGCAGAATACGTTAGCCAACTGGAACATGGCATAGGCACGGCACAGGAGAGCCTCCCCCTTCTGGGCAGAATAAGAGCTCTGGTCTTTCTGACTGTTGATGTGTTCCAAAGCGATATTGGCTGTGGTAATGGCATCATAATAGGTAGACCAGTAAGTAGCAGGAGCCTCGTAAGCACTGGTCTCAGTGATGTCGGCCCATTCGTATGCCTGCTGCTGAAAGCGGTCGGCAGCATCCCAACCGGTGTTCAGGTTACAATCGGTATTGTCAGAATACATCTCCAGCAGATAGGCTGGATGCACCTGTGGGTAGGCATTAACCAGAAGCTTCGACACATCGGTAGGGCTCTGCAGGTCCAGACGGCTATCTGGCTGCTTGTCCAGATAATCGTTGCAGGAAGTCATGCCAGCCGACAGTGCCAACGCTACAATGGCGATATATAATTTCTTTATTTTCATTTTTATTTTCTACAATAATTAAAGTCCAAGTTTCAATGTAAGAGTAAACTGCTTTGGCATTGGCGAAGCCACACCACCCGCATTCATGAACTCAGGATCCTGACCGTTCAGCTTCTTGTCTGCATAGAGCAGCATGAGGTTGGTAGCCTGAAGCTTTAATGAGATGTTGTTCACTGGTGAGTTCTCCAACCAGCGGTGTGGGAAGTCGTATGCCAGTGAAATCTCCTTCAGGCGGATGAAGTCACCCTTGGCTGTGCGAACAGAAGTATAGTTGTAAGCATTGTAGGCAGTGCTCAGCAATGTACGGTTCTGCTCATACTCATAACGGCTCACTACACCAGGCACATTGGTAACATTCTCATCACCAGGCTGCATCCAGCGGTTCTTGAAATCGTGGTTCATTGATGTCAAGTCGTTATACTTGGCTTTGAAAACCGGGTCAAGACGCACCACGTTGCCGAAGGCGTATGTAAGGAACAGGTTCAGATGGAAACCCTTATAGTTAAAGGTATTACCCAGGGAACCATTGTAGATAGGGTCTGTAGAACCCTCGTAAATCAGATAGTCGGTATTGTTACGCTCCTGGAAGTTGAGGTCACCCACGGTAGCCTGACCCTTCTCGTTGATGCATACAGGATTGCCCTTCTCGTTGATGCCCACGAATGGGATGGAGAACAAGGCACGGGCTGGATAACCCTGCTTCGCAAAACCGTTACCCTGAACCAGGTCGATGACGCGGCCCTGATTGTAGAGGTCGGTAATCTCTGTGCGGTTGTGAGAGTAGATCAGACTGGTCTGCCAGCTGAAATCATTGGTCTTCACGTTGGTAGAAGAGATGCTCAACTCCTCACCCCATGACTTCATGGAACCTACGTTGGCATAGGCTGTGCCATAGAGCTGGGTAACGGTAGGAGCAATCTCATCGAAGTTGCGACGCTGATATACATCGAATGTAACGTTCAGACGGTTGTTGAAGAAACCTGCATCCACACCGAAGTTGAACTCGTGCTTCTTCTCATAGGTAAGCTCGTCGTTACCGAGTGCTGCTACCACGAATCCCAACTCCTTGTCGGTAGTAGTAGGACGGTAAGGGGTATTCATAGAGAGCTTGGTGAGCGCATTGCAGTAAGATGCATCAGGAGGAGTACCTGTCAAACTGTAAGACACACGGAAGGTGAGGCTTGACAATGGCTTGAGCTTAGGGAAGAAGCTCTCCTCGTGTACGTTCCATGCACCAGATACGTTCCATGTAGGCATCCAGCGTGCCTTGGTGGTACGACCCATCTGGTTAGAACCCTCGTAGCGGAATGTTCCGTTCACTACATACTTTCCGTTGAACGAATAAGTGGCATTGGCATAGAATGCCGCACTGCGTGAATCGGTGTTGCGCAGGCTGTAGTAGTTGGAGTTCTCCTGATCCAACTTCTTGAAGTAGAGATACTCAAAGTAAGCTGTCTCGCCACGGTAGTTCATACCCCAACCGTTAAACCAGCTGCGGTTACGGCTGATGCTGGTAGTTTCAAGACCACCGAAGAGGTTGACGATGTGCTTCTGCGCAAAAGTATGGTTGTAGTTGGCTGTGGCACGGAAGTCATAGTCCAACATACGGTTCTCTGTGCGCTGATAGATACCACCCTGCTTCAATACGGATACTGGCAGGGCATAGAGGTCGTCCTTGTCAGTGAAGAGCAGCTTGTTGGCATCGCGAATCAGCGAGTTGTCCATGGCGCGGTAAGCCAACGCCTGGTTTGAGTCCTCCAGGATGTTATGCTCCTGCGAAGAAGTGCTATACTTGATGGCACCCAGTGTAGAGAGCTCCAGATCCTTGAAAGGCTTCCACTTCAACTCCAGCTGGAACTTGGCATCAGCCACGTTCAGGTCGATGTAGTTGCTCTCCAGCTCATGCAGGATGTTGAATGCTGCATAGTTGGCATGATAATATGTATAAGGATCGAGCGCGCGCGATGTGTTCAGCGCATAAGAGTATGGGTTGATATCGAAGTCACGCTTCACCTGACCTGATACCACGTCCACATCCTGTCCCAGTGTACCTGGTGCTCTCTGCTTACGGTAAGAACCGCCACCAATCAGGTTGACAGAGAGGTTATCCAGAATATGATGGGTCATATTCATGCTCACGGTATAACGGTTCACCTTGCTGTCCTTGTACCATCCTGGGTCAACCATGGCAGAAAGTGAAGCGTAGTAGTTACTCTTCTCGGTACCGCCGCTCAAGCTAACAGAGTGGTTCTGCATGATGGCAGAAGAGAAAAGCTGCTTAAACCAGTTGGTATTGCGATACTCCGCCTGCTGCAGGTAGGCATTCTGAGCCTCCTGGGTGTTGGCGAGACCAAACATACCAGTGGTGCTGTTGTAGGTGTTGATCATCTCATACATCTTTCCATATACACCATAGTCGCTGCCATTGAGGATATCAGAAAGATTGAGCCATCCCTTATCCTTCAGCTCCTTGTAGATGGCCATCTGGTCCTGAGAGTTGAGAATATCGAAATTGCCGTAAGATGGAATCAGACGGGTAGTAAACTCACCGGTGTAGTTCAGATGAGCCTGTCCCTGCTTACCCTTCTTGGTAGTAACGACGATGACACCTGCCATCGCGCGCGCACCATAGATAGATGTAGCGGAACCGTCCTTCAGAATCTGGAAGCTTTCGATATCATCAGAGTTCAATCCTGCGATGGCAGAAGAGATCAGGGTCTCCGGGTCACCGGAAGCCAGGTCGTCGGCACTCACGTCGGATACGTCCTCCATGATAACGCCATCCACAACCCAGAGAGGCTTGGAAGAACCATAGATAGATGTTGCACCACGCACACGGATCTTCGGAGCAGAACCAAAGGTACCACTCACGTTCTGCACGGATACACCGGCAGCACGACCCTCCAGAGAGCGGCTGATGTCGGCAACACCATTCAGTTTTGCTTCCTCTGCATTTACTCGGTCGGTAGCACCGGTAAACAAACGTCGGTCTGTTTTTTGCAAACCAGTGACAACCACTTCCTGCAACTGCGCTTCAGGACGAAGCACCACCTTCATGTTGGCAGTGGCAGTCACGGTCTGACTTTTCATTCCCACGTAGCTAAACACGAGTTTAGTTCCGTTAGGAACATTCAGCTTAAATTTACCGTCAATATCCGTGACTGTACCCTTACTGGCAGCTCCTCCTGAAATCAGGACAGAGGCACCGATAATCGGCTCATTGTCATCCGCAGATATTACGGTTCCAGATACGTCAATCTGGGCAAACGCAGCTCCGATGCTCATCAAGAGACAAACAAAGAAGAGCGAGAGTCTTTTTTCCATAATTTCTCGTCTTAATTTTAAAATTATTATGTAATAATGTGATATCGGCTGCAAAATTACAACAAAAATATGAAATATTATCTTTTTTTGCATAAAATCTGCAAAAATATTCCATTTTCCGTATTTTTGGTAAGATAAAATGAGGATTTTATAAGAAATAGATAGTATAAGACCATGATAAGGCTACAAAATATAAGCGAGTGTAGTGGCATTATTCATCGGATTACGCTGAATAAACGGAACCTTAACCGCCTTCCTCGGATTACTCACGGATTTTAAACGGAAACTCGACCTGACGGTCGTGGCGA
>JAIJUV010000277.1 GCA_022732315.1 Prevotella sp. | reverse complement strand
TATGGATTCGTCATTGTTCAAGAATGCAGAGTTTTATGAAGGTTGTCTTGACAATATCAAGAAAGAGGTGTCTCGCTCAAATGAAGATTTCATCAAGGAACATTCCGAGAAATATAATTATCCAGCTCTTCCACCCGTGTGGAAGACCTTGGAGGTTGTTTCATTTGGTACTCTTTCCAAGTTGTTTTGCCTGTTTAAGGACAATCGATTAAAGAAGCAAGTGGCAAGAGAGTTTGGACTTCCTCAATACACTTATTTGGAAAGTTGGATAAGGTGCATTACCGTACTTCGTAATTGCTGTGCTCATCATGCACGTATATGGAATAGGCGTTTTGCCTTGAAACCTCAATTACCGAACCGACTTCCTCTCAATTGGATTACTCCAAGTCAGAAGCCTATCAAGTTGTACCATCAGCTATGCACCTTATTATATTTGGAACAAACTATTAAACCTTGCATGGACTTGAAAAGTTCTCTACTCAAACTCTTTGCAAAATACTCTAATGTAGATTTGCATGCCATGGGATTTCCGCAAGGATGGGAAAATGAACCTTTATGGAGATAGTAGGCGGTGTTCGGATATAGCTTATCCGAACACCTGCTGCCATAACGTTTTGTTGCTGACGAGGCGAGGAGGAACCTTGCCTATCACGTTCCTCACCTTCTCGCTTCTCAACTCGATATTATCTGTTTCTTTTTCTTCCTGTTCCATATCAAAAGCATTTTAGTTTCCCAATTCCAACTGATTCTTCACCTGGTTGATGAAGATACTTCCAGCCTCCTGGGTCTGTTGGAGTTTGAGCACATAGCATACTATCATGCTGAAAACAAACAGGAAATATACTCATTTATTTTTCCATATCTAAATTCTTACTATTATTTAGCTTTGTTGTTTTCCCCTTTCCCAAGCTATACTTTACACTGATTAGGGCAACAAAAGCATTTACTCTATTATCACCATAGATTTGATAAGCAAAATTTGGAAGGCTCACTTTCGTATAAGTCTTCTTGGAAATCATGGAAGTCGGTATGCTTACTTCCAAAGATATTGGCAACTTACCTTTTAACAAAGAGTAAGAAGTTCCTACAAACAACTTTTCCTCTTCATCATACTGTTTACCTTGTAATAATGGCAATTTGTCATGACGAAGGAAATAGCTAGCCATAAAACTCAATTTTGTATTTGGAACATTCCAAAGAAGCTGTGTATCAAGATACCAGGTTCTGCCAAAATGCTTCGTGTCATCTTTCATATACCGATGATACCATTGGTAATTTGCAACAAATGACAGTTCTACGCCTTTGCCAAGATTATAATCACCTTCCATTCCCAAGTAATTATGTCTGTAATTACAATTTGCTTGAGTCTGATAAGTTTTATCATCTTCTTGCAGATAATAGTCTATAATCTCATCCTTGCTCTGCTTGTACATATAGTCAATCTTGACTATATTGACAAAGTTGACCGTAATTTCAGAATAATGCATAATTCTAGGTTTCAACTCAGAATTGCCTCTATGCCAAAGCACATCGTTCACTTGCCATCTTACCGTTGACAACTGATCAAGGTTGGGATACTCCACATCACAAAAATAATTATATTGCAAATACATCCACTTAACAGGTTTCCAATAACCTTTAAACAAAGGCATCCAAGATGTATGTTTCTCAGATACAGCCTTCAATTGGTTTTCATCTTTAACAGTCAACAAATGAGTGCCTAGCAAAGCATTGAAATTTCTAAATGGCTGATATGATATTGCTCCCATCAATTTACTTCGAGTTTCCTTGCTATTATACAATACTATATTTTCATTTCGGTCAGAATTAGAATAGTCTTTCCATATTTGGGTGTAGTCAGCCCACAAAGACACCTTGTTACCCAAATAATAATTGGCAGACAAATAATAACGCCAATAATTCTTATTCCCCTTGTAAGGACTAAGAACAATATTGTCCTTCTCACTATATATTCTATCTTCATGAATATCATACCAATTATATATGAGTTCCGAAGATAAATTCAAGTGATTCGCAAACTTTCCTTTATAAAACAATCCTATGGTATAATCATCTGTCTTAAAATCATCCAAACTATTCAATTCATAAAACTTATCATTATTGAACACAGAGAAGGAATCATTCTGTTTAGTTCCTTTTCTTTCTATCCATGCTTGCGCAGATAGAATCTGATTGTTTGATAATCTATAATCCGCGCCCAAACTAAAGCTCCCCATATTATTCCTAGTACTTATGTTTGGCTTTTTATAATCAGCTGCCTCTGATTTAATCACAAGATCAGACATACTGCTATATTCATAACCAGATACATCATAATTCTGACGATGATTAAAGCTTAAGCTACCATACAAGTTAACCTTGGGTAAGGTATAGGTAAAGCTGGTACCTATAGCTTCCCTATTAGAATGCTTGTTCCTGAAAGAATACAGATTGCGGGTAAAAGCACTTACATCCCATCCTTTATAATCATCAGCCAATTCGATATTAAGTACAACAGGATAATCAGAATATTTACCTGCAGGATAACGCATAATTTCAACTTTCTTGATGCGTTTAGGATTGAGACTGATAGCATATTCCCTTTTTACTTCTTTACCATTGATAACTATTGGCACATTTTTGTCTTTACCGACATTTACCTCATCTGTTCCCCAGTCAGTTGTTATTCCAGGCAACTTTGCCAATAATTGTATAGCACTAACAGTTCCCTTACGAAGGGAATCTGTTATAAATATTGTTTCTTTTGATGCATTTCTACTCACCATATCAGCCACAACCACAACATCCTTCAGTTCTTTTTCTAACGAAAAATTTGCAGAAGGCATGCTGGTAGAATCCGATACGGACACAACCTTTCCTTTCACCTGCGCTAAGCAAGTGAAAGGAAACAAAAGCAATATCAACACAAGTTTTGAACCAATTCTCATATTATTAAAATTTTGATGTTAATGAATTTCTGCAGCAAATATTTTTATCTATTCTACTTTTAAAAGTTTTCTATGTAGTTACGAAGCGAAAAATGCTCATTTTTAATGCCAACCTTATCCTTATACAAGAACAACTTTTCTTCATTCATACACAACGCTGATGCAACTTAGTTCCCTTACAAGACAAGAAGTAAAATGAACCTTATTTTAATCTTTCAAGCATCCGATAGGAACTACAAAAACACCATCTTTTCTTCGATATTTCCTCAGTTGGCTGAATTTTGTTTCCTCAGTTGGC
>JAIJUV010000037.1 GCA_022732315.1 Prevotella sp. | reverse complement strand
AGGAGGTAGCCAACGAGCCTCCGCATGCTTACGTACCATTTCATCTCGCCGTCAAATCCAGTCAACCCCGAGAATTTTCTGATATTGGGTGCAAAGATAAGGCGAAAAATTGAAATTACCAAATTTTTTAAGGAAAAAATCAGTCTAAACATTCTGAATAGCTTAAAATGAGCGTTTTATGGATTCTTACCTTAAACATCGTAATCAAAACACGAAATGCCAATGGCTGTAATTTCATCATTATTTTCATTATTTTTAGGTATTGCATATTTTCTTAGAAATATGTACCTTTGCAGCCTCATTCAAGATAATAATAATGATTATGAATATACTAAATAAGAAAATAAGTTGGAGAAAACAACATAAATGGTTAGGTATCATCATGAGTTTTTTCATGCTGATGTTCTGTGTGTCGGGTATTTTGCTCAACCATCGTTCGCTTATCAAGGATGTGGACGTGAGCAGGAAATATCTGCCAAGTCGCTATGAATTCAAGAATTGGAATGGCGGTTTGCTGAGGGGAACACTTGCTTTGGATGATGCCATATTGCTGTATGGAAACGGGGGAATCTGGCAAACGAATTCTTCTGCATCCACATTCAAGGACTTTAATCAGGGGATGCCAACAGGGGCGGACTGCCGGCAGATAAGAAATGTTATCAGGACGGATGACGGTTCCGTCTGGTCGGTATCTCCATTTGCGCTTTACCGGTTGGAAAGTCATCAAATATGGAAAAGCGTGACTCTTCCGTCAGAGAAAGAAGAGAAGTTGAGCGACATTACTGCTCATGGAGATACGCTTTTGGTTCTCAGCCGTTCCTATGCTTACGTTTCCTTGCCACCTTATCATAACTTTCGTCGGATAGAGCTGCCTATGCCAAAGGAGTATGACGGGAAAGTAACCGTCTTTCGCACGGTATGGCTGCTTCACAGTGGAGAGTTGTTTGGCAGTATTGGCAAACTCATCGTAGATGGCATTGCTATAATCCTGGTATTGCTCTGTATCACAGGTTTTATCTTCTGGTTAAAGCCTAAACAGAAGAGGTTGCTTCGTTCTTCGCTACAATGGCATGACAAATTAGGCAGGTACACCATCATACTTACTTTGTTGATAGCCTTGACAGGTTGGTGTCTTCGTCCACCGGTGATGATAGCCTTGGTGTTAAACAAGATGCCGTCTATTCCTGGAACAACGCTTCATAGCAAGAACCCTTGGAATGACAAACTCCGTATGGTGCGTTATGATGAAAAGTTCGGTGACTGGCTCTTGTCAACTTCGGATGGTTTCTTTTCCGTGAATTTCCAGACCGGAAAGTTGGAGTCCATCTCCAATACGCCACCGGTCAGCGTTATGGGATTGAATGTTCTTCAGCAAAACAATGATGGCAACTGGTATTGCGGTTCGTTTAGTGGTCTCTTTGTTTGGGATAGAGCAAAGGGGACAACCGTTGATTATTCTACCGGGAAATCTGCTCTAAAGAACGCTGGCGCACCATTCGGAAAAAAGGCGATAGCAGGTATGAGCCAGGATTTCTCAGATACGCCTGTCATTGCTGAGTATAATGAAGGAACCGACTTTGCGCCACAACCCGCTTATATGGACCAGCTGCCTATGTCGTTATGGAATGTGGCGCTGGAGGCTCATAGCGGTAGAATCTTCATAGGTAGTATTGCTACATATATATTCATCTTTGTGATGGGCATTCTTGCCGTATGGTGTCTTTGGTCTGGGTATGTCATTAGACTGGTGAAGAAAAAATAAAAAAAAGTTTGAATGCGTTGTTTTAATTGCCATATTGCCATATCGTATGTGCAAGTGGTTGATAGTCAGCGCAAAAGTATGTATGGCAATTCTCGGAAAATCGCCGGGAATTGCCATATATTGTCATTGTGAGAATTAGTACCCTCATTTTCGTCGCGACGTATCTGATGCTGCGTCGGGACGCAGTTGTTGTTACGTCGCGATGTATCAGATGCTACGTCGGGACGTAATTTCTTCCGCATCAATGGCGAAGTTATGAATAAAGATTGTTCATGGCAATATATGGCAGATAACCCCTAAAAATAAAGAATTGCCATATCCCTAACAGTTTTGTAATCAGAGAGATTACTGGCTGGTATGGCAATATGGCAATTCTTGAAAGAAAAATATTTAATAATAAATCTTGTTACTTCACGCTCCACTCAAACAAACCGCAGGACAGAGTTTCTGGCTGCTTCAGCTCGAGCTTCACAGCCTTGGTCTTCACTGGGTCGAAATTCACGATGCAGGCTACACCTCGCTTGCATGGATAAGCATCGGCTCCTGGAACTTCCTTCCAGTTGCCTGCCTCGTCCTGATAGTAGAGCTTCCAGCTGTCTGGCACCTTGCAACCGCCCCATGGCTGGTCGTCGTACCAATATACGGTGCTGGTCTTGATCTCCTTGCTCTCTGGGAAGGTGTAGGTAATCCACTCTGTGGTGTTCTTCTTAGGCCACCAGTGGATGTATGGGATAGAACGGTCGTTCTCATCGGCAGGAACCAGTCCGTCGGTGATACTGCTCTTGGCTGGCACTGGAGAAGAGAATTCTACCTTAGCCTGTGCAGCGAGAGTTGCAGGAGCTGATGGCTTTGCAGCCTTGACATCCTGTGGCAACCATACCTTCATATTGCCGTTGCCACGATGAGCCCAAGCGAAGTATGGGATGAGGGTCAGGGTCTGGTCCTTGGTGCTCAGCTTGCCGCTCTTGTCGTAGGCGAGGGTCTGCACGTTCTCGGTCAAGGTCTCCATGCTCTGCCCCTTGTAGAGTGTCAGTACATTCTTATATTTAGGGTCGATGAAGCCATCGTACGAGAGCTTGCCCTCAGCGAACTGAGGTTCGCGGTTCTCCAGGATGCTCATGATATCGAAGCCCTGGTTGTCTGGCCACTCTGCACAATATACGATAGGACCACGCTCGATGCTGATGCAGCCACGGTCGGCCTCTACCTTGTTGTTGGCACGTACGGTGCGTGCCTCCATATCGAAGTGAACGCGAACCACATCGCCCTTCTTCCACTTGCGGTTGATGGTATAATAGCCATCCTCTGTTACCTTAGCCTCTACCTTCTTTCCGTTTACGGTGATGGTATAGCCCAGTCGCTTGCCGTCGCTGTAGTAGTAAAGGTCTGATGGTACTGGCTGACCCTTTACCCAGCCAGGGATGCGGATCTTCATACCAAACTGACCAGCCTTGTTGTCATCCACCTTGATGGCGATATCTCCGTTCCAAGGGTACTGTGTGTCCTGGCTCAAAGCCACCTTCTTGCCAGCTACCTTCAGAGAAGATGAGTTGCTGAGGAAGAGGTTGACATATACATTCTTGTCCTTTACGGCATATACATAGCCTGGGAGGGATGGCAGGAAACGGCAGATGTTGCTAGGGCAGCAGGCACAGCCGAACCAAGCCTGACGCTGATGCTGACCCATGCTCTCCAATGGGTTAGGGTAGAAGAAGCCGCCGCCGTCCATGCTCACACCACTGATGAGACCATTGTAGAGGGTACGCTCCAATACATCGTAATACTTACTCTCGCCATGGAGAAGGAAGAGACGGTAGTTGACATAAACATTGCCGATAGCTGCGCAGGTTTCGCAGTAGGCACTCATGTTAGGCAACTCGTAGTTTTTGCCGAAAGCCTCGCCGTTGTTGGTGGCTCCGATACCTCCGGTGATGTAGAGCTTCTTGCTCACGATGTTGTCCCAGATGCGGTCGATGGCGTGGATATAGGCGGTATCGCCGGTGAGGGCTGCTACATCTGCCATACCAGCATACATATAGGTGGCACGAACGGCATGACCTACAGCCTCGTCCTGCTCCAAAACCGGTTTGTGGCTCTGAGAGTATTCCTGTTTGATAGATGTCTTTCCACGGTAGTCGAGGAAGAACTTAGCCTCTTCGAGATATTTCTTGTTGCCTGTAGCGAGATAGAGCTTGCAGAGTGCCATTTCGGCAATCTGATGTCCCGGTACCACACAAGCCTGTCCTGGGTTAGGACCTACTTCGCGAACCACGCAGTCGGCATAGCGGATAGCGATGTCGAGGAACTTGCGGCTACCTGTAGCCTGCCAATGAGCCACGGCACCCTCCACCATGTGACCGAGGTTGTAGAGCTCATGGCTCAAGTCTTCCTCCATGCTCCAGCGCTTGTCGCCTGCCCAGAAGTGAGGATGCTTCGGATTCTGTGTACGGGCGGTATAGAGATATCCGTCAGCCTCCTGAGCCGGAGCGATGATATCGAGCACGCTATCGATATAAGCCTTGAGTTTCTTGTCTGGATAAGTTTGCAGCACGTAGCTGGCACCCTCAATCGTTTTATATGGGTCGGTGTCGTCGAAGCTGTAGGGCATCAGTTTGCCCACATCATAGGTGTCGCTTGGATGAGCGGCACGCTCAAAGTTCTTGTATCTTCCCTCCGACTCGCATTTGCTGAAAGCCAAAGGTATAGTCACCTTGCGAGAGGTTTCGATACGCTGTCCCCAGAACGTATTGTTCCAAACCTTTACTGATGTGAAAGGAACCGGTGTGATAGGATAACCACCCGAGCTCTTGTTCACCTTTTGTGCCGAAGCAGGCATCAATGCCAATGCTGCCAAGGCTGATGTTACTAAAATCTTCTTCATGTATTGCTAGTTTATTTTGTTTGTCTTTTGTAAGGAATGTATTCATCCCAGAGTTTCAATGAGTGCAGATAGCCTGAGAAAGGCCATGCCTCTTCGGCATTCTTGCCCAGAAGCATAAACTGCGATGGCTTGACGAGGAGCTGGATATCCTTCTGGCTGATGAGCTTGTCGTTGATGTAGATGCTCTCGATTCTGCCATCGAAGCAGACATATACGTGCTGCCACTTGCCTTCCAGGGTCTTCATCTCCTTGTAGCCGGCATCCTCATACCATCCGTAGTGGTTCATCACACCGCAGCGTGGTTCGGTGCCGTTTACCAGCATCAGCTTCTCCAGTTCATCGTGCGAAGAGGTGAAATCGGCTACGCATTCATTCTCGGCAATCTCCGGATTCAGAATCCATGCCTCGATGGTATATGGAGCGTTGTCGCGGATAGTGGCTGGGAGCATGAAGTTGCTTCTGTAACTCTCCTTGCCGGTAAAGGCGAATGCCTTCTTGCCCTCTATGGTCTTGATGATGGCTGCTGTATCGTGTTGCGTCTCAAACTCGCCCTTGAGGTGAACATCCAGCGGACTGCCGTTCTTGATGTAAGGCACGGTATCGCCCTCGTTGTAGTAGTCAGCGCTGATATCTACCACCAGTCCCTGACAGTTCTTGTCGGCTACAGCCTCACGCACGATGTTGCTCTGGGCATCGAAAGCCTTTTCTGCCGCCTCCTGTTCCCAGTTATAATAACGGAGATTGGTGAGGGTAAATTGTTTTTCGCCTGCACTAATTTCCAGTTTTCCTTCAGAAAGATTCAGTCGAGGATCGTTTTCATCTATCTGATGCCAGCTTTCGTTGTCGAAAGCTTGGGCGGTGAGGGTATGCTTGCGTGTCTTGCCGAGCTGTGGATGAATCATCACCAGCTGGGTGCCCGGTTGCAGGGTGATGGCATCTTTGCCAGCCATGCGCTCTCTGAGGGCGGTGCCCTGAAGGAGCGAGAACTTGCCGGCAAGCATTCCCTCGTTGTTATGCCAGGTTGTACCATCGAAATCGGCTGCTGTCAGGTCGAGCCACTGCTGTGGGGCTGAATCTTCTACGGAACCGTAAACCTTGATGTTCCAGATGGCGCCACCGAAACCATTCTTCTGTCCGCCAGTATAGGTGAGGCGGATGTACTGTGCCTTGGCATTTCCGAAATCTACCATCGGCGAACCAGCCAGACGGTTCTGTCGCTTGTCGGAGAAGGTCTGCCAGTGCTTGCCGTCATTCGATGTCTCGATGAGATACTGATAGAACTGTGTTCCGTATTCAAACTGAGTCCAGATGCTCTTGATGCCCTGCTTCTTGCCCAGATCAATCTGAATCCAAGCCGGTCCGGTGGTGCGAGGGCGCCAGAGTGTGCCGTTGTTGTCATCAACCGCATATTCCGGACGGAAATCGTTGTCGTAGTAGGAAGAGGCGGTAACCTTGGCACCGAAGGCGAGGTTCTTTGCTACCTTCATCTCCGGTTTCAGATCGAGACCTTCGTGGGTTGGAATGACCTCCTTGATGGTACCGTCTGCATTGAATTCGAGTTTATCGATTGCCACCTGACGATGGAATCCACGATTGGAATGCGGATTGTCGTGGCGATGATATACGATGTAGTAGTTGTCGCCTTCCTGGAGCACGCTGTTGTGTCCCGGACCGTGAACGGTTCCATCGGCATTGGTCTTGAGGATAGTTCCGTGGTAGGTATAAGGACCGAGTGGACTCTTGGCTGTGGCGTAATCTACGCGGTAGCTGGCATCCTCGCAATGCTCGCAGGAGTAGAGGAAGTAGTAGATACCGTTGCGCTTGAAGACGAATGGAGCTTCGAAGAAGTGAGTAACCTCGGTATTCGGGATGAGCTTGGTTTCGCTGAACGATTTCATGTCAGGATTCAGCTTACCTGCTCCGCAACCGAAGCCTTTGTAGATGCCCCAGGTGCCCCAATACATATAGACCGAACCATCATCATCTCGGAAGGTCTGACCATCCAGGGTGATGGCATTCTTTACGAATCTGTCCGGTACGAGCACGGCTTCGCTCTCGCCCAGCACATTCTTCCAAGGACCGCGAGGTGTATCGCCCACACCCAGATGGAGCTTGCAAGGCTGGCAGTAGAGATAGTAATACTTGCCGTCGGCTTCGTTCTTCATCACGTCGGGAGCCCATATCCAGTGGCTGTCTGGCCAGTTCATCGGCATCAGGGTCCAGTTCTTGAAATCCTTGCTGCACCAGAGCTGTGCCGGTCCGAAACCGGCTCCGCTACCATCGGTAGTGGCATATATATAATAGGTGTCACCAAACTTCTTGATGGTTGGGTCGGCAAAATAACCAGGCAGGATAGGGTTGCCGGCTCCCGGAGTGTTGTAAGCAGCTTTCTGGGCAGCCCCCGTTTGAGGTACTGCCGCAGCTGCTGTTACGAATAGTGTTACAATTATATTTTTACTAACCATATGAACTTCTTTTCTAAATATTTATTTCTTAATGAGTTTAATGACGAATCCTCCGCCAGAAGCAAGATGAATCTTCATTTTCGATTTCTGATTGATAACGGATTTCTCTATCTTGTAATCCTCGGCATCATGGTTGGCATTGATGCCGTCCTTCAGCACGATTGCTTCGTAATCTCCATTTGGGAGAAAATCAAACTTTAGGGTGAGCGTGCGCTCATCCCAGTTGCTCTGACCGCCAACATACCAGTCGTTGCCCTTCTTTCTGGCGGTAACGATATACTTTCCGATTTCGCCCTGTGGCACGATGGTCTTGTCGAAGACTACAGGCAATGAAGCAATGTATCGGGTGTATGGCTCATCAGCCTCATAGTTGGTAGGGGTGTCGGCGAGCATCGTAAACGGACTGTCCTGTACGATGTAGCAGGCAGCCTGGTGGCATCGGGTTCCCATCGAAATCGGTTTGGTGTAGATAGCCTTCCAGTTGTCGCGGGTTCCGTTTCTCATCGCTCCCGCTGTGAAATCCACCTGTCCTGCCATCATTCGGATGTATGGGAAGGTGACATCGTAGAGCGGCATGTCATTCTTGGCTTCCGTCCAGCGGCATTCTTCCATACCGAAGACACTCTCGTAGTTGAGGATGTTAGGATAGGTGCGGTTCAAGCCGTGTGGCTTGTAGATGCCGTGCAGGTCGAGGACGAGATGATGCTTGGCGGTGCAGGCAGCCAGGCGTTCCACCATTTCGATGGCGGTCTGGTCGTCGCGGTCCATGAAATCCACCTTGAATCCCTTGATGCCCATATCAGCATAGGTCTTGCAGATGGTTTCAAGATTCTCGTCCATCACGTTGAAGACTGCCCAAAGCACGATATCCACGCCCTTGCTCTTACCATATTCTATGAGCTTAGGCAACTGGATATCGTCTATTGGTTTCAGAATGCTTCCCTCTTTCGAGTTGTACCATCCTTCATCAAGGATGATGTATTCCAAGCCGTGATTATGAGCAAAATCTATGTAATATTTGTAAGTATCGAAGTTGATGCCCGCCTTGAAATCCACACCTTTCAGATTCCAGTCGTTCCACCAGTCCCAAGCCACCTTTCCCGGTTTGATCCAGGAGGTGTCGCCTATCTTGTTGGGAGCAGCGAGTGCATACACCAGGTTGTTGGTTGGCATCTGGGTAGCGTGCTCTGTGATGGCGAAGATGCGCCAAGGATAATTGCGCTTGCCGGTGCTTACTGCGATGTAGTCGTGGGCACTCTTCACATGGCTCATGTGTCGCCAAGGGTAGTAAGCCATCTCCTTAGGATAGGGAGCAAAGGCGGCTCTCAGGATTCCCTTCTCTTTATCCAGTTCGCTGCTGTTAGCCTTCAGCCACATGCCCGGATACTTCTCCAAGTCGCTCTCCAGGATAGTGACTTTCGCCTTTCCGCAATCTATGGTTGCCGGGAGAAAAGCCAAATCCTGCTTAGCGGTATCGAGCCGTGTTTCGTGATAGATATTCTGGAAAGCCATGGCAAAAGGCTTTTCTGGTGTCGTAGTGTATGGCAACCATGCCTTCTTGTCCTTGCCAAACTGGTAGGCGGCTGTTTCATTCAGTATGATGGTCTTGCCTTTTCGCTGGGTATAGAATCGGTAAGCCACTCCCTCATCGTAAGCTCTCAGGATGATGCCGAAACCATTCTTCAGTTTCAGATTCAGTTCCTGATATGCTGTTTCAAAGTTTTGCTGACGATAGAATGGCGCATGGATGGTCTCCTTATGGTTGCTAAGCTTGTGGCTTGCTACCTTCGGATTCTTACCCATGTCCGTTCCATCGTTCAGCGTTACACCTATTGAAGACTCCTGTAAAAGAATGGAGCCATTGTATTTAAATTGAAGAGAGAGAGACTTGTTGGTGTTGAGTTCTGCTACGATTTTACCATCTGGTGATTTCACCAGATAGTTCTCTGCCGATACTGTTGCCCCTATATATAATAAGGTGGCGATGAAAAAGAGTTTCTTAACCATAACTTTCTAGGTTTATTGTTGTTTTGTCCGTTTTGTTGTTCGCTTGGTGGCAATGCCTGTATTACCGGATTACCACAAGTTTTTATTTCTGCTGCAAATTTACGAATAGAATTGTTTATGTAATGCAAAGAAAGTCCAAAATGATGAAAATATCGTATCACAAGTATCCTGTTAGACGATAATTGTATCTTTATGTACGATAATTTTAGGACTTCGTTGATTTTTTCTGTTATTTTGCAGCCAGAAAAATAAATGAAACAATAATAAACCTAGAAGATATGGATTTAAAGCAGTTTACATTATTGATAGGTGTAGCCAGTTTGCCATCCATGACAACGGCAGCCACTGTTTATCGCACCATCTCTAAGGTGGAGGCAATATCAGTAGATTGTCCGGTGGGCACAGTTCCCCGACTTCCTAATCTCGTATGGGTAACCTATTCTGATGGTTATTCAGAGTATCGCCAGGTGCGCTGGGCTAACGCTCCGCTTGCTGATGAGCAGGCTGAGGCTGATGCGCAGAAACATCCTGCCGGGAGCCAATATGAGATAGGTGGTTTTGTGATTGGTGATGAGACTACCGACAATGGTTATCCTGTCAAGGCACAAATCAAGGTGGTGGATGAAGGCTATCAGACTCCAGGAAAGGAAGTGGCTCATACCTTCTCGCTCGCTGATGTGAGCATAGATGGTGACAACCGACTCACCCACAACCGTGATGAGGCTATCCGCGAAATCTGTTCCTGGGATGTTACCCAGCAACTCTACAATTATCGCGATACCTACGGACTCAGTACCGAGGGCTATACCAAGAGTGATGGCTGGGATTCGCCTGATACCAAACTCAAAGGTCATGGATCAGGTCACTATATGTCGGCTATCGCACAGGCATACGCCGTGGCAACCAACCCAGAGCAGAAAGCCATCCTCCGCCAAAACATCACCCGAATGGTGAACGAGTTGCGACAGTATCAGGAGATGACCTTCGTATATAATAAGGATCTGAAGCGCAACTGGGAGGCTCGTGATTTCGCTCCTGAGGCTGAACTCAGAGAGATGAAGGGCACCTGGGCTGCTTTTGATGAGTATAAGAAGCACCCTGAACTTTATGGCTACGGCTATATCAACGCCATTCCGGCTCAGCATTGTGCTCTGATAGAAATGTATCGTGCTTACAACAACTCCGATTGGGTTTGGGCTCCTTATTACAGCGTACACAAGCAGCTTGCCGGTCTGATAGACATCGCAACCTACTTTGATGATAAGGAAATCTGCGATAAGGCTCTCCTCATCGCCAAGGATATGGGACTCTGGGTATGGAACCGCATGCACTACCGCACTTATGTAAAGCAGGACGGTACCCAGGATGAGCGCAGAGCCAAGCCGGGTAACCGCTACGAGATGTGGGACATGTACATCGCTGGTGAGGTGGGAGGTATGAGCGAATCGCTCTCCCGTCTTTCAGAGATGGTTTCCAATCCGGATGAAAAGGCAAAGCTCCTCGAGGCAGCCAACTGTTTCGATGCGCCTAAGTTCTATGATCCGCTGAGCAAGAACATCGATGACATCCGCACCCGCCATGCCAACCAGCATATTCCGATGATTATCGGAGCGCTGCGCAGCTACAAGAGCAATCAGAAGCCATACTATTACAATCTGGCTGAGAACTTCTGGAGTCTGGTGCAGGGCAGATACATGTATGCGATGGGTGGTGTAGGCAACGGAGAAATGTTCCGCCAGCCATATACCCAGATACTGAGTATGGCAACCAACGGACTGCAGGAAGGCGAATCTGAGGCTTATCCGGATATCAATGAAACCTGCTGTGCGTATAACCTCGTCAAGTTGAGCAAGGATCTGAACTGTTATAACCCTGATAATGCGCAGTATCTCGACTATATCGAGCGCACGCTGTATAATCAGATTATCGGTTCGCTCAATCCGGACCAGTATCAAACCTGCTATCAGTATGCAGTAGGTCTGAATGCCACCAAGCCGTTCGGCAACGAGACTCCTCAGAGCACCTGCTGCGGTGGTACAGGTTCTGAAAACCATACCAAGTACCAGCAGTCGGCTTATTTCGCCAACAATCATATCCTCTGGGTAGGTCTCTATATGCCAACCACCCTCCACTGGAAGGAGAAGGGTGTGACCATCAAGCAGGATTGCCTGTGGCCGGCACAGCATTCAGCCATCAAGATAACGGAAGGCGAGGGCGATTTCACCCTGAAACTCCGTGTGCCATATTGGGCTACGCAAGGTTTCTCCATCAAGGTGAACGGCAAGGAGGTGGCAAAGAGCTATCAGCCTAGCACCTATGTAGAACTGGAGCAGAAGCACTGGAAGGTGGGAGATGTCGTAGAAATCGACATGCCATTCAGCAAGCATATCGAATATGGTGCCGACAAGCTTTCGAGCGATGTGGCAAGTATGGACGGTACTCCGCTGAAGACTTCCTGGGTAGGAACCCTGATGTATGGACCGCTGGTAATGGCTGGTACAGGTGCACAGACTTGGAACCAGGCTACGCTGAACATCGACTCCCGATTGAGCAAGATTACCGTGGGCGAATCGAACGGCGTGACTACAGGTGCAGGAGCCAATCTCCTTACCCTGAAATTGGATGGTAAGGAATTCCAGCCAGACTATTATCGCAACGCCAACAGCACCCACTACTACCGCATCAATCTGACCGATGCCAAGAGCAAAAAGAGCAAGAAGGTGAAGATAGATTTCACCGAACTGAATTCTCTCCTGAATCTTGCCGCAGAGCGCAAGGCAGACCAGGAGAAGTGGAATGCCCTCTCGCAGAAGGTTCCGGAGTATGCTCCATGGGCACCGTTCGGCTATGAGCGCATGCTGAAGGTAATGGCTCAGGCACAGGAGCTGGTGGCAAAGGGCAAGAAGAAGGTAACCCAGGATGAACTGGAAGGCACTACTGCCATCCTGAACCGTGCCATCAATACGATGCGTCCTGGTAATCTTGCAGAGATGGAAGACCTCAGAGAACTCTCCGGTCTGCTTCGCCGTGCCGGCTGGCCTGATGACAACACCGGTGCAGAACTCAAAGATGCCATCAGTTATGGCAGAATGGTTCAGAAATACGTGACCGACGGAAGTGGAACCCACGACATGATTCATGCCGCTGTGGGAAAATTGAAGAAGGCGATGAAACAATAAATAATAAGCCGTTACAGGCAATTTCTGAATAGAAATATAGGTTAAAAGACGAAAATATCGTCTAAAATATCAAAATTAGACGATATTTTCACTCTTTTGGACGATTTTGTGGCATGATATGATAAATATTCTGTTACTTTGCAATCGAAATTTTTAAAAAACAATTATAAACCTAACAAACAATAGAAATGAGACAGACACAAAACATTTCAGGCTTTGTACATAGCCAAGCTTATGTAAAAGCCATCGCGTGTTTGGTCCTTGCATGTGGGGGGGGGCATTACCTACTCTAGCTGCAAGTGAGACCTTGTCAAACCCTTCTGTGCAAATTGTTCAGCAGAATGGTACCACCATAAAAGGTGTGGTAGTAGATGAACATGGTGAACCAATTATAGGTGCCAGCGTCGTAGAACAGGGTTCTTCTAATGGAACGGTTACCAATTTAGATGGTAACTATGTTCTACACTTAAAAAAAGGTGGCAAGGTTCCTGTAGTTATATCCTATATTGGATATAAGAGCGTTACTACAGCTAAAGGTGGTAAGATTATACTTCAGGCAGACAATAAACTCTTGGATGAGCTTGTAGTCGTTGGTTATGGTACACAGAAGAAAGCAACTCTTACTGGCTCTGTTTCCCAGATTTCGGGTGACGATCTCCAGAAAGTGGCAGCTACAAATGTGGCTAATACTTTGGCTGGAAAAACTGCTGGTATCATAGCCAACAACCGTAGTGGTGAACCAGGTGCCGATGAGGCTTCTATCCTCATACGTGGTAAGGGAACTCTGGGTGATACCTCTCCGCTGATAGTAGTGGATGGTGTTGCTGGTCGTAGCTTTAGCCGTTTGAATCCTGAAGATATTGAGAGTATTTCTGTTTTGAAGGATGCTTCTGCTGCTATTTATGGTGCACGTGCGGCTAATGGTGTTATTCTGGTAACTACCAAGCGTGGTAGCAGTGGACGTACACGAGTACAATATAATGGTAGTCTTACTTTCACTCAGCCTACCCGTATTCCTAAGATGCTTAATTCATATCAGTATGCTACCTACGTGAATGAGTATGATGCTGACGAACGTCATGGCCAGGCCGGTCTTACTTATTCTCCTGAGGCTTTGGAACATTATCGTACAGGTGATGATCCAGTCAACTATCCAAATACAGACTGGTGGGGCGAAGTGGCAAAGGATTGGACAACCAAAACTGAACATAGCCTCTCTATCTCAGGTGGCTCAGACAAGGTAAACTATTATCTCTCAACCCAGTATATGAATCAGAATGCTATCTATAAGAATTCTGACCATGGCTATAAGCAGTATCAGTTTGCTTCTAATTTGGATGCAAAGCTGAATAAGAGAGTAAAGCTAAGTCTTGACTTGAATTTCCGTCAGGAGGAGCGTAAGCGTGGTATTTATTCCACCCCTTATCTCTTCTCTTATTTGATGAGTACTTTCCCTGGTAGTGCACCTTATTTCCCTAATGGACTTCCACGTACGGGTTATGATGGACTGACTAACAATGCTGCAGTCATGGTGTCGAGTGCTCCTGGTTCCAACAACTCCAAGAATCTGATCTTTAATGCTAAGCCAAAGTTGCATGTTGATCTTGACTTGATTACTAAAGGTCTGTATGCGGAGGGATATGCTGGTTTAGACTATACTCAACAGAATGGTAAACAAATTAATCAGCCTTACGATCTCTACGAATATGATAACGCCAAGCAAGAGTATAACAATCGCCGTAATGATACCAGTAAAATAAGTCTGAACGATTGGAGTTCTTACTATTATACTATTACATTGAACGGTCGTTTGGGTTATAACCGAACCTTTGCTGAAAAGCATAAGGTGGGGGCTTTCGTGGCTTATGAGCAGAGCAAGTACAAGTATCACACCATGAATGCTTATCGTACAAACTTCCTCTCAAATAAGTTGATGGATATTTTTGCTGGTAGTGACGTGCCTGCTGATAAGGATAATGGTGGATATTCTGACCTTACCACTCGTATGAATTACTTCGGCCGTATAAATTACTCTTATATGGATAAGTATCTTTTCGAGGCTACGGTGCGTGTGGATGGCTCCATGAATTTTGCTCCTGGTCATCGTTGGGGTACATTCCCTTCATTCTCTGCAGGTTGGGTTATTTCTGACGAGCCATTCTTCAAACCATTGAAGAAAGTAGTGGATTTCTTGAAGATTCGTGGTTCTTGGGGACAGATGGGTAATGATAATATCGCTAAGTATCAGTACCTCTCAACTTACCAGTTTACACAAACTGGTGCTTACTTCGGAGCAGGAGAGAAAGGATCCATTAACAAGGGATTCTATCTGACACGAACAGCCAATCCATTGGTAACTTGGGAAACTGCCAATACGCTCAACTTAGGTATTAGCTCTACATTCCTTAATAACAAATTTTCATTGGATATCGACTGGTTCCAGTCTCGCCGTCGTGATATCTTGATTAGACGCAATGCTTCTATTCCATCATATTCTGGATTGGTACTGCCAGATGAAAACTTGGGCAAGGTGAACAACTCTGGTATCGAACTTGTAGCTACCTATCGTGATCGTAAGGGTGATTTTGAGTGGAGTGTTACCGGTAACTTTACTTATGCCGAGAACAAAGTTAAATATATGGATGAGGCAGCTAGTACCCCAGACTGGCAGCGTACAACCAACCATCCTATTGATGGACTTGTGCTTTATCATGCTTTGGGCATCTATCAGACTCAGGAACAGGTGGATAACACTCCTCACCTAGATAATGCAAAGCCTGGAGATTTGATTTACCAGGATACCAATGGTGATGGTAAAATTACATGGGATGATGCTGTCCGAATCAATAAATCGGCTACACCTAAGATCCTATACGGATTGACTTTGAACGGCAGCTGGAAGGGTATCGACCTGAATGTTTTCTTCCAAGGACAGGCTGAGGCTGTCCAACTTGTTCAGCCAACCATGAATATGATTACTGATTTCTATGAGGGACGTTGGCGTGCCGACAATACCGCAGAGGAAAATATGAAAGCTCGTTGGCCAAAGGCCTTTATCAAGCAGACATATGGAGACACTTGGAATGGTGTAGCTTCTGACTGGTGGTTACGTAATGCTGCCTTCCTTCGCTTGAAGTCTATCGAATTGGGTTATACTATACCTAAGAGCATCACTCAAAAGATTGGTATAGAGAAGTTCCGTGTATATATCAATGGAAACAACCTCTTCACTATTGACAAGATGAAGGTTTGTGATCCGGAAATCGGTTCTTCTTACAATGATGATGGCTACTTGATTAACTCTAATGGTATTCTTGGATATCCATTGCAACGCATGGTTACCATAGGTACAAACATCACATTCTAACAAAAAATGATCATACAATGAGAACAAAATATATTATGTCGATTGCTTTCGCAGCAATGACGCTTTCGCTCACAACTAGTTGTGACGACGGCTTACTTGATCAGAGCCCGCTCAATAGCTACTCCGATGATGCTGTGTGGGGAGACTTGGCTCTGTCAAAGATTTATCTGAATGCTCAGTATGCCAATCTTGAGGCAGAAAACATGAAGGGTACTCGTTATTCAAATTATACAGAAGAAGTGTACCAAAAGCACCTCTATGGTTCAGAGACGGTGACCGCAGGCCTTCTTAACTGCGACACCTATAGCTATGGTTGGGATAAGACCAATTATGATGCTTGGGGCACAATTTATGGCTATATCAAGAGTTTGAACCTTATGTTGGAGAAAATCGATAATGTGCCTGGAGATGAGGCAGAGCGCAATTGTCAGAAAGGACAGGCACTCTTCCTTCGTGCATGGAACTATCATTTGCTCTATAGTCTCTATGGTCGTATACCATTGGTTGACAAAACTTTCCAACTCAATGACAAATTTGAGTTGAAGCGTGCAGATATGGATGAGGTTGCTGATTTTATCTGTAAGGATTTGGATGAGGCTGCAACTCTATTACCCGAAAAATATGATGATTCAGAGTTGGGGCGTGCTACCAAGGGAGCAGCCTTGGCTTTGAAGTCAAGAGTTCTACTCTATAAGGCAAGCCCTCTCTTTGGTACTCCTTCGCATGAAAAATGGAAGGCTGCAGCTGATGCTGCCAGGGCTGTCATGGATTTGGGAGTATACTCTCTTAAATCGGTAAGTAATAGTGAGGAATATGGTGCCTTGTTCCTGGATCCAACAAATCCTGAGGTTATCTTCGAGAAACTCTTTGATCCGAAATATGGTGCAGGAGAAAATAATTCTTATATATTCCAAGCTCCTTGTGGCAGTGGAAATGGTTTTGAAGGTTGGGGAAACTTTGATCCTAGCCAGGAAATCGTAGATAAGTTCCAAATGGCTGATGGTACAAAGCCTGTTCTGCAAGACCGTTATACCTCTTATCCATGGGGTGGTCGTGAAATCCGTTTCAATGCTGCATTTATCTTGGATGGTGATAAATGGGGATATGGCAACTCTGCCCGTGAGGTGGAAACCTTTATTCCGGGTGAGGATGGTGTTGTAACTGGTAAGGATAGTAATCAGGGTGAATCGTGGTGGAATGCCAGCAACACGGGTTATTCTATGCGTAAGTTCTTGGATCCTTCATATGACAACTACGGAACTACTCAGCATGTTACGCCTTGGTTCTTCATTCGCTTGGCAGAGATTTATCTCAACTATGCGGAGTGCGAACTCCACTTGGGCAATATCGATGAGGCAATGACTTATATAAATAAGGTACGTACACGTGCACTTCTTCCTGCTGCTACTGCTGCAAATGCAGAGCAAGCTTGGGATGCTTATTATTACGAGCGCCAGATAGAACTCGTGTTTGAAGGTCAGCATTGGTTTGATCTTCGCCGTTGGAAGAAGATGGAAGAGTGCTATAGTAAGCCGGTTACGGGAGTCATCATTTATAAATACAAAGATGGACACAAGGAATATCAGACCGGTAATGTGGTAGCCAATCGTATATTTAATGGTGAAGCTCCTGCTGGGGCACACTATTGGATGCCTGTTCCTCGTTATGAGTTACGTCGTTCTAATTTGATAGATGGAGCTCCTTATGAGTAAAGAGATAGAAAGGGAAGGCTTCTTGGCAAACGACAAGATGCCTTCCCGATAAAACAATATATTAAAATGAATACTTATGAAA
>JAIJUV010000276.1 GCA_022732315.1 Prevotella sp. | reverse complement strand
AAGACCCACACCTTCGACGCCAAGAATTCGAAGAACGTAACGGTGAATGGCAAGACTTACAAAAAGATAGATGACAAGGGAATCACCCTTGATTTCTAACCGACATTCATCAGACAAAACATTTATAATGCCGTCCTAACCCCATCAAAAATGGCAGTTAGGGCGGCATTTCTGCTTATAGTACATGTCTTCACTCTTCACCTTCTTCCCTTTCCTCGTCATACCGACAAAGCAGTAGAAAAAGTCCTCATGAGCAGACCGAATCTTCCATATCACCTATAAGTCATTTTGTTTATAAGATAAATGAATACAAGCTGTATCTGCATGATGAATCAAGAGGAGCGTTTTCTCCCCTTTTCTCTTTACAATTCGATCGTCCTTTTGGTATTTTTGATACAAATCCCAAAAGGCAGATAGATTCTCATGGATCGTATCTCCATGAGGATCTACACCAACAAAAGAGAAACCTCTATATTCCTTGCACGAAACAACACGAAATTCATAAGCCTTGGGGACTTCCTCGTCAAGAATCTGCTTCTTGACATCATCATCAGTTTCATACAAACGAAACTCATAGAAGAACCACCCAAAGACAATCAAGAGGATTCCGAATATCTTGGCTATGTTTTTTAAGTCACTCATATTCGTATCTTATATTTCTATAAACAAATCCACTCTTACCTCGAATAACCATCCACTTATGATATAGTTTTTTTTCACAAATTTCTTTCCAAGAATTGCGCTTTACATCCTCGAATTTAATCAAAAATAAATAGCACGTATCTTTCCTTGAAAACAAATATACCGAATCCTCACAACACGTTGAATCCGGGAAGACTGCCATTATACCTCGTAAAGATAATTCTTTGTTTACTGGAACATTAATGGAATCCAATTCCTCGATACCAGGTATATCATAAGCAGGCAATATCTGACAATGCACACTATCAATGGCATCAAAGTAAGAATGTCCTATAATTAATGTATCACCTGTGCAATTTTTAAACTCCACACTTCTTTTGTAATAACCAAATGGTAAGCAAGATGAAACCAAATACAGAATCATCAAGAATACGTTAAATATGAATAACTTTTTCATTTTTATTTCAATTCGTGAAAAGGGTACTTCCCTGTTATTATCTTCTGATAAACAGCGTAAGGAGGATAAACAAATCCCATACTATACGATTTATATTCTCCCACTAAATCACCTATATGTATATATTTCTGATTAATAGTCCACACATACCACTTGTGTGACACTGTTAGATGATTCGTATTGCCTGGCGAATACAATTGTTCCGTATCTATTGCTACATACTGAAGATAGATTCTTGCACCATCTTCCAATGTCACGTAATAGATATCCCCTATTCTATTTTGAATTCTTTTTTTAGCCATATCATCTTTTCCCAAGCCAAACACTATAAAACCATTCTATTTATTCCAATACACAATAGACAAATAAACCGAGTATAAGGAACCAAGACACACAAAAAACGTTAGGACGTGCCATTTCAAATCATTCTTTTCCTTTTTAAACTTCTTGAAATATGCTTTATACACATCATCCTTGAAAGCTGACAAATAAGCTATCAGATATGACACGCCCAAACATACCAAAACAAACACCTTAAAACTTGTATTTGGTATATTGACTGGACCAAAATATTTAACAAGAGAAACTGCTAGCATCATATATGGTCCCAACAGTACGCCCAAGAAGCCCTGAGCATGTGATATTCTCAAACCATAATCTAAATTTCCAGCAGCCTCATTAGCAGCCAAATAAACATTATTGACATATTCGTCCAAAGATTTGTTTCGTTTTTTTATATAACCAAATGGATTTAAATTATACATTTTTTTCATCGACCAAACCTTGACACCACGAAACAACATATGAAACGAGCCATCAATCCACTGCTCAAAACAGTAGAAAGAATATAATATTCTATTCTCAAACAATTTCATTTTTATATTGACGTTTTTAATACAATGCATCATAAATCAGTCCTCCCATAAGTGAACCAAACCCGCCTCCTAAATACTCAACAGCAATACCACCACATATAGATAAAGGAACAGAAGCAAAGCCACTGCCCGCATATCCTCCTATAAAATATCCCACCTCAAATGCTTCATGGCGACAGTATATTATTCCTCAAAATCGATGGACAGTTCACCGGAGCCCAAAAGATTGTAACTCATGCGATGATATGGGGTAACACCAAATTCCCTGATGGCAGCACGATGCTTCTTGGTAGGATAGCCCTTGTTGCTTTTCCAGTCGTACTGCGGATATTCTTCTGCCAGCGCATCCATGTAATCATCACGATAGGTCTTGGCAAGGATGCTTGCCGCAGCAATTGCCAGATACTTGCCGTCGCCTTTTACGATGGTTGTATAAGGCAAATCCTTGTAGGGTTTGAAGCGGTTACCATCCACGATAACTGCCTCCGGACGAACCTTGAGCTGGTCCAGGGCACGGTGCATAGCCAGAAAACTGGCGTTGAGGATATTGATTTTATCGATTTCTTCGGGAGTAACAATGCCCACAGCCCAAGCTACGGCATCACGCTCTATCTGCTTGCGGAGCACCTTGCGCTTCTTATCTGTGAGCTTCTTACTATCGTTCAATTCGGCATTCTGATAATCGGGCGGAAGGATAACGGCTGCTGCATATACGCTGCCTGCCAGACATCCTCTGCCAGCCTCATCACAGCCAGCCTCTACCATATCCTTATAATAATGACTTTCTAACATAATTATGATGAATTTTACGTTTATCTCTTCACTCTTCACCTCTATTTTGTAACCGCCTAATTATAGGGCAGTTACAAAGATAAGAGCATTTCAACTCTTCACCCACTCTTCACCTACTCTTCACCCTCATAGCACCAGGCGGTGAAGAGAGGGTGAAGAGTGGGTGAAGAGCCAGAGCGTCTCTTCAGCGCGTAAGTACCAGTATAACAACACATTACGACAAAAGGGTGAAGAGTGAAGAGTATTTGGGCATTCCAACCTCAACTTTCTGATAACTGCCAAACGCAAACAGCCAACTGTCCGCAGTAGCGCCAGTTGGCTGTTCTTTGCTTGCCAGTGGGTTGTCTTTCGCTCGCCAGTTGGCTAAATAAGGCTTTTACGTGCGCAGTATGCGGCTACAAAGTCTTTATCTTTAGAACATCATAGCCACGCGTTTTACGCCCGCTACAAGCGCATCTATTTCTTCCTTTGTATTATATAGGGCAAAGCTGGCACGAACGGTGCCGAGAAT
>JAIJUV010000036.1 GCA_022732315.1 Prevotella sp. | reverse complement strand
AAGGGAAGTCTCAACCTGAAAAGATTGAAGGCAGGCTGGGATGAAGAGTACCTGTCAAAACTTTTGGAGGGCAGCGCAATTTAATGCGTCTGCCCTGCAGATTTCACAGATTTACACAGATGTAATTCTCTAACCAGAAAAAAATCTGTGTAAATCTGTGAAATCTGTGGGACTAAAAAAAAATAATCCGTGGGACTAAAAAAATAATCCGTGGGACTAAAAAATAATCCGTGGGCTAGTGCTTGCAGCAACCTCCGTCGTGGTGATGCTCGTGCTTGATGCCACCCTCTACGGCCTGATGCTGGTCGCGGAGCAGATCGTTAACGGTCTTCACTGGGTTGAAGGTGCCCAGAGGAACCTCTACGAATACGGTGTTCCAGTCGCTCATCGCACCATTCCAGAGACCTGGCAACTCCAAGGCCTTCAAGTCCTTACCGTTCTTGCTCTTACTTGAGATGAAACCGGTGGATGGATCTACGAACTTAGGAAGATCGAAGGCATTGCCCTGGTAATCCTTGGTTGCACAAACGAGATCTACCGGGTTGAAGTGAGTTCCCTCGGTAAACATCTTCATGTACTCCTCGTTGTTCTTGTCAATCTGTGAGCTCTCAAGAATCTGAAGACTTACGGTGCCATCCTGGTTGTAGGTAAGGAATGGACCACCACCAGGCTCGCCCACGTTCTTAACCACGCCGCATACACGCATAGGACGGTTCAACTTCTTGCGCAGATAGATAACCAGTTCGGCATCCTCCAGCTCCTTGATATCAGCCTTGCGGCAGCAGAGGTCGCGCTGGACGAAGCGGATAATCTCCTCCAGCTTCTCGTGGTTGTACTGTCCGGAATCCAGCACCTTGAGATAATCGAATGCCTGCTTCTGCAGGGTAACCAATACGCCGGCAATCACCTGCTTCCAGGTAACAGTCTCTGCCTTCAGGCGATCAGGAACCACATTATCGATGTTCTTGATGAATACTACATCAGCATCAATCTCGTTGAGGTTCTCGATGAGCGCGCCATGACCGCCTGGACGGAACAGCAATGATCCATCCTCGTTACGGAATGGAGTATTATCCGGATTGGCAGCGATGGTATCTGTGCTAGGCTTCTGCTCTGAGAAAGAGATGTTGTACTTGATGCCGTAGCGCTGCGCATACTTATCTGCCTTCTCAGCCACCATCTGCTTGAAGAGTTCCAGGTGGTCGTGAGAAACGGTGAAGTGAACGTTTGCCTCGCCGTTGCTGCTGGCATAGAGCGCAGCCTCAACCAGGTGCTCTTCCATTGGGGTGCGAACCTCGTCCTCATACTCGTGGAACTGGAGCAATCCCTTAGGCAACTGACCGTAGTTCAATCCCTCTGGCTTGAGGAGATTAGCCACGATGGCCTTGTAATCGCCCTTCTTGATGAGACACATGATGCCCTTCTCATTGTTCACATGACACTTGTCGCAGAGCGCCTTGCGGAAAGCAAACTTCTTGATATTCTCGAAGAATTGTTTTTCGAAGTCAGTAGTAGGAACATCGTATGGAGCATCGAGGAATGCAAACATGTTCTTGAACATACGGCTTGCCGCACCTGAAGCAGGTACGAACTTCACAATCTTGTGACCCTCAGCCTTGTAGTCGTTCCACGCCTTCTCGTAGTCTTCCACTTCCTGTGCTGTAGGAGCCATAATACCCTTACCGATGGCAGCCGCACCCTCAAGCTTGAGGAATGGGAAACCATTCTTGATTTGTTCCAACTGGTGTTCAATCTGCTGCTCGGAGATGCCGCGGGCAGCGATTTGGTTTAGATCTTGCTGATTCATAATACCATATTTATGTTAAATTTACACTATATGTGCTACAAAGATAATAGTTTTTTCTGATAATCAGAAATATTTCCGCTTTTTTTTGTACCTTTGCATTGAAAATTTAACGAAGTACGCGTTTTTTAACGCCGAAACGCCATTGTTTGACAAATTTAAAATAGAATATTGCGACATGGTTAGTAAATTATCAAAGGAGCACGACAGAAGAACGTTGCTATCAACGTATCTGTACGGAGTATCAAACCTTCTCCTAAGCGGGACAGGAATTGGCGGTTTTTCGCCATTAATAACAGGCAACAGCATTGGACTTTTCAATTGCCTATTTCTTGTATTAGGCATTGTATCGGCATTCATCTTTGCCTATAGTGCGAATAGAGTAATGAAGTATAACGATTCAAATATTAAATGATATGGAACTAATGACATTATTCATGTTTATCATGACAGTTATAGGTGCCAGCTTCGCCATCTGGCTTAACACAAAATCAGGCCAGAAATGGATAGATGAGCTATAGTTATACTGTTATGGAACTATATACTATATTTATGGGGCTAGGAGCCTTGATAGGAACCTGCTTCGCCATCTGGCTCAACACAAAGTCGGGGCAGAAATGGATAGACGAGTTATAACAACTCAATAAAAATATAATCAACGGGAGGGAACGACAATGAACGAAACAACTTTTAAATTCACAACCGAAGAAAAGGAACAGACACTCCAAATCCTGGAGCGCCTGAGAAACGCCGTGGGCGACACATTCAAGCCGGGCGATGAGCAGCATCTGCGTGAAGACATACAGCATGCCTTCATCAACCACCAGATTAAGCGCAACGTCTTCGGCATGAACCCTATACTCGCAGCCCTGCAGACTGCAGAAATCGCTGTGAACGAAATCGGTCTGAAAAGAGACGGCATCATCGCCATCCTGATGCAGACCAGCGTTATCGACGGCTATCAGACCATCGAGGACATCCAGCAGAAATACGGCGACAGCGTGGCGCACATCATCAGCGGACTGCTCCGCATCCACGACCTCTACAAGCGCAACCCTATCATCGAGAGCGAGAACTTCAGAAACCTGCTCATCTCTTTCTCTGAAGACATGCGCGTGATTCTCATCATGATAGCCGACCGCGTGAACGTGATGCGGCAGATTCGTGATACCGACCAGAAGGAGGCGAAGCACGAGGTGAGCGAGGAAGCCAGCTACCTCTATGCCCCACTCGCCCACAAGCTGGGTCTCTACAAGCTGAAGAGCGAGCTGGAAGACCTGAGCCTGAAGTATCTGGAGCACGATGCCTACTACATGATCAAGGAGAAGCTGAATGCCACCAAGGCTTCGCGCGATGCCTATATCGCCCGATTCATCCAGCCTATCCAGGAAAAGCTCGATGCTGCCGGACTGAAATATCACATGAAGGGACGCACCAAGAGCATCCACTCCATCTGGCAGAAGATGAAGAAGCAGAAATGCGCCTTCGAGGGCGTATACGACCTCTTCGCCATCCGCATCATCATCGATGCACCTAGAGAGAAGGAATACATGCAGTGCTGGCAGACATTCGCCCTGATTACAGATATGTATCAGCCGAACCCGAAGCGTATGCGCGACTGGCTCAGCGTGCCTAAGAGCAACGGATACGAGAGTCTGCACACCACCGTTCTGGGACCTGAGAACAAATGGGTGGAGGTGCAGATCAGAACCGAAAGAATGGACGATATTGCCGAACACGGTCTGGCTGCACACTGGCGATACAAGGGCATCAAGCAGGGAGAAGGAGGCATTGACGAATGGCTCGCCAACATCCGTGCCGCCCTGGAAAGCAACGACGACCTGCAGCTGATGGACCAGTTTACCACCGACCTGAAGGAAGACGAGGTATACGTGTTCACCCCTAAAGGCGACCTGCTGAACTTCCCTAAGGGTGCCACGGTGCTCGACTTTGCCTACTACATCCACTCGCGCATCGGCAACACCTGCGTGGGCGGAAAAATCAACGGCAAGGCGGTGACCTTCCGACAGGAACTGCACTCGGGCGACCAGGTGGAAATCCTCACCCAGAGCAACCAGAAGCCTAGAAGAGAATGGCTCAACATCGTGCAGACCTCGAAGGCAAAGGCTAAGATTCGCCTCGCCCTGAAGGAAACGCAGAAGAAGGACGGACTCTATGCCAAGGAACTGCTGGAACGCCGATTCAAGAACCGCAAGATAGAGATTGACGAGAGCACCATGGCGCGCATCATCAAGAAGATGGGATACAAGGAGAACTCTGATTTCTACAAGGATGTGGCAGAAGAGAAACTCGACGTGAACACCGTGGTGGAGAAATACATCGAAGAACGCGACCACGACCTCAACCTCAGCAACGCCAACAAGCCTGCCGAGAGTGCCGAGAACTTCGAGTTCGAGAATCCTACCGAGGAACTGCTGAAGCAGAGCGACGACGTGCTGGTAATAGATGAGCACTTGAAGGGCATCGACTTCGAGCTCTCCCACTGCTGCCACCCTATCTATGGCGACCCTATCTTCGGATTCGTGACCATCAGCAAGGGTATCAAGATTCACCGCATCGACTGTCCTAACGCCAAGGAGCTGCGCCGCCGTTTCGGTTATCGCATCGTGAAGGCAAAATGGAGCGGCAAGGGTACATCGAAGTATGCCATCACCCTGAGAATCATCGGAAATGATGATATCGGCATCGTGAGCAACATCACGAACATCATCTCGAAAGAGGATAAGCTCGTGATGAGAGGCATCAACATTTCATCCAAGGACGGCCTGTTCTCGGGCAATGTAACCGTAATGATTGATGACGCCGGCAAGACGGATGCACTGATCAAGAAACTGAGTGCCGTAAAGGGCGTAAAGCAGGTGACGAGAATATAAAAAAAAATCCCGCAGACTATCAATCTGCGGGATTTTTTTATTATTATTTCGCCTTATTCAATCGCTTGATCACAGAGTAAGCATCATATAATCCCAGCTCTCCAGCCTTAGAGAGATCCTGGATGCCAGCCTGCCTGTTGCCGCTCTTGGCACGGGCGATACCTCTATTATAATAAGCCTCAGCCAGACGGTTATCTATCTTCAGCGCGATGGTATAATCATCTATCGCCTTGGAAAGCTCGTTTCTACCGGCATGCAGATTACCTCTGTTATAATAGATGTAGGCATTGCTGCTGTTCAGGCGGATGGCATCGCTGAAATCAGCCTCGGCAGAATGGATATTCACCACTCCCTTGCCCTCTGCCTTGTTGAACTCGTCCATCTCTGCCTGGCACACGGCACGCTGCCAGTAAGCCAGCGCATTCTTATCATCCAGAGATATATAATAGGTGAAATCGCTGATGGCTGCCTCGAAATCGCGAAGCACACTGTGGGCGATGGCACGACGCATGAGAATCAGCTTCTTCTGCTCGATATCCTTTGCCACACTCAGCTCTGCCGAGAGCTTATCTATCAGAGAGAATATCTTCATGGAACCATTCTCATCCAACTGCTCCTTAGAGCATACGATATACACCTTATCAGAAGTCTTGCCCTTAGCGGCAGCAGCCTTGGAACCTGATGCAGAAGGGTCTGAAGCAAGAGTACTAAGCTGCTGGTTCAAATCCTCCACAGCCTTATCGAACGCCTGTACCCCACTCACATTCTGGGTATTAGGGAAATAAGAGAGCTGGAACATAGGCAGATAGCTGGTCTCCACCTGGCGGTTCTGCACCCTGCCACGATACTCACTCTTGTAATTGTGCTCATACTTCGGCTCATCATCCACCACGAGCGAAGCAAACTTATCCGGGTCTATCTCCGAACGCTTGCGCATCTCCTTCTTGGTCTTCGCACTCCAGCGAGGCTGAATGCCGATGTGCTTGTTCATCTGCGCCTTGAAGATGCGGAACTCATCCATCTCAGCCTTTGCCGTCATACCCAGGCGGCGATAGCAGCGGGCACGATAGGAAAGACCCGTCCAGAAGTTTGGAAACTGCCCGATAACCGTAGAATAATCGCGGATAGCTGCCTTCAGGTTACCCGTCTTGTCGTGCAGCAGGGCACGGTTGAAGATGGCCATGAAGTTCTTCGGCTCCATCTTGATGACGAAGTCGAAATCGGTGATGGCACGGTTGTCATCGCCCAACTGCACACGCATCAAGCCACGGTTGTAATGAGCCAGGAAATTGTTGGGATCAAGGTCGATGGCAGCATCATAGTCGCTCATCGCACCTCGTAGATTATTGATGTTGATACGAGCCAACGCACGGTTGATGTAGCTGTTTACATTGTTCGGCTTGAAATGGAGCGACTTGGTGAGCGCCTCATCCGCTGTCTTCCACTCCTTTCGGGCAAGTGCCATATAGGCACGCGTGGTCCATGCATCTCCATCAAAAGGGTTCAGCTTGAGGCTCTGGTCGAGCCATTTCTCTGCCTGCACGGTATCCTTCTGATGCAGATACACCTCGGCCTTCAGGGAATAGGCGTTGGAATAATCCTTCCATTTGGTAATGATGGTATCCAGCTGCAGCTGCGCCTGGTCGTAATGCTTCTCCTCCATGAGGCAGAGTGCACGATTGAACCAGTAGTTGCGGTTGCGCGGTTCCAGACGGATGGCAGCATCGTAATCGGCGATGGCATCCGAGAAACGGTTCTGGCGGATACGGCAGATGGCACGCAAGTCGTAGATATCGTTGATATAGGGATTGAGGTTCAACGCCTCAGAGGCATCGCTCTCAGCACCCATGTAATCATCGAGATTAAACTTGGCAACACTGCGGTAATACCAAGGCTCATAGAGATAAGGCTTGGCACCGATGGCTAGATTAAAATACTTAATGGAAAGAACGAAGTCCTCGTAATACAAGGCACTTCTGCCGGCAGTGACGAGCCGGTCAACTCTATATTGCGCCGATGCCGACAAAGCGGTCAGCATCAGCACAAAAGTGAAAATAAACTTTTTCATCGACGAATCTTAGTACGATAGCTGCAGCGGAACTTGCCCTTGATGATATTCTTGAGCTTTCCGGCAATCATGTTCTTACGCAGTGGAGACACACGGTCTACGAACATGGTTCCCTCCAAATGGTCGAACTCATGCTGCATGACGCGCGCCAGGTAACCAGATACCCATTCATCGTGCTCCTGGAACTGCTCGTCCATATACTTCACGTGGATGCGTGTAGGGCGAACCACCTTCTCGTTGATGCCTGGGATGGAGAGACAACCCTCGTCAGAAGAATCCTTCTCAGCCTCCTCATCATACTCCAAGATATGCGGATTGATGAACGCATGGCGGAATCCCTTGTACTCAGGAAGATCGTCGCTGAGCACGTCCAGGTCAATGACCACCAGGCGGATGGCCAAGCCAATCTGCGGCGCAGCCAGGCCGATGCCATTGCTGGAATCGAGGGTTTCATACATATTATTAATCAACTCCTTGAGTTCAGGGTAATCTGGAGTAATATCTTCAGCCACTTTTCTCAAAACAGGCTGACCATAAATATAAATTGGTAAAATCATCTTCTTGATTGCATAAAATCCTGTAATATGATGGTAGCGCTTATCTCATCTACCAATCCCTTGTTTTCTCTTCTCGTCTTCTTCTTCACGCCGCCGTCTATCATCGCCCTATGGGCAAGAACAGAGGTGAATCGCTCATCGTAATACTCGATAGGCACCTCGGGATGCGCCTTGCGCCAGCGATTGTAGAAGTTCTCCACTCGCGCCAGGTTCTCGCTGGGCTGCCCGTTGGGCTGAGTAGGCTTTCCGATGACGATGCGCTCCACCTGCTCCTTCTGGATATAGGCTTCACAAAACTCGAAGAGCTCAGACGTAGCAACAGTTGCCAACCCATTGGCAATGATCTGCAATGGGTCGGTAACTGCCAGTCCGGTACGTTTCTTACCGTAATCTATTGATAAAATTCGCATTCAAACGAAATTTTCAGAATCTTGGTGAAACGCAAAAGAATTACTTCTTCAAGAGCAACCATGCATCAGGATACTTGCCTGCGCGAAGCTTGTTGCGGCTCTTAACGGCACCTGCCTTGTCTACGAATGTAGCAGCGATGACACGATACATGTTGCGCTCGCTGTTGTATGCGATCTGAGAATCATAGCCGGCGCTCTTCAATGTGCTGGCCAAACCCTCTGCGTTAGCCTTGAGAGAGAAAGAACCTACAACAACGCTGTAGTTCTGCAGACCAGAACCAGAGATGAGGTCCAAGTTCTCCTGACGTACTGTAGCATTGTCAACCTCTGTAGTTGTGCTCTCTGCAGGAGTAGTAGTCTCCAATGGAGTAACCACTGGTTCTGGAGCTGGAGTCTCCTGCTGAGCCTCCTGCTGCTGAGCCTTCTCGTATGCCTTCTTGTAAGCACTTTCCTTAGATGATCCACAACTAGCGAGTGCCAATACAGCACACAAACCTAAGCTGAAAACTGATAATTTCTTCATAATTGTTTTTTAAAATTGTATTGATGTTTAAATGTTACTTTAATTACTTTACCTTATTATATATAGGCGGCTACGCTGCACTTTTTGGGTAGTTATACAGGCATAGTTCGCTTTTGTTCTGCGAAAATACAAAATATTTTGCTAAGAAAGAAAGGTTTACTGCATAAAGTTTGTTAAACTCAAGGTAAAACAACACTTTTAACGAAAAATTAAGAGTTAAAAACTTGTTTTTTGGAGAAATATTAGTATATTTGCAGTTGATAAGCAAAACACGCTCAACAGATGCCCCGGCGGTATTGAGGCGCATTTCGGCTATCAACAACTATATAATTGTATAACATTTAAAACTTAAGAATTATGAAGGCATTAGGTTACATTGGTGCATTCCTCGGTGGTGCACTCGCAGGTACAGCACTTGGTTTGATTTTCGCTCCTGAGAAGGGCGCAGATACACGCAGCAAGATTGCTGGCGCAGTGGATGATTTTTGCAAGAAGCACGATATCAAGTTGAGCCGCAAGGAAGTGGAAGACTTGGTTGACGACATCAAGGAGGCTGCTCCTGAGGTATAACAGCAAGAAATTAACTTTATCAGGCGATAAGGATGTTTTCTAGTGACAAGAATGTAGAAACCATCGGGCAGCTCGTTGAGGTGCTCAAGCATTACATCGGGCTTCAGTCGGAGTACATGAAGCTCGATGTCGTGGATAAGGTGGTCAGGTTGATTACGGCTATTGCCATCTGCTTTCTGCTGCTCACCCTGCTTGCCATATCAATGATATATCTTTCGTTTGCTGCCGCATTCGCCCTGGCCGACTATGTGGGCATGGCACCTGCATTCTGCATCGTGGCGGGAGCATACTTATTGATATTGATTCTCTTCATCCTGTTCCGACATCAATGGATTGAGAAACCGCTGGTGAAATTCCTGGCCAGCCTCCTCATGCAAAAATAATACCTGAGCATTATGATGACTAAAGAGCAAGAGAACAACGAGCTGTACATGAATGACGGCGACAGCTGCATCGAGTACAGGAGCCTCAACGACATCAGACTGCGCAAGGAGGCGCTCCGCAAGAGCATTGAGGCTGACGACAAGAAGATCAAGACCCTATGGAACTCGCTCTTCACCAAACCTGACGCTTTCTCGAAGGAAGCAAGCAGGGGCAGAAGAATAGCGAGCATGATTTCCGTTGGAACGGGAGCTTTCGATGGAGCGCTTCTGGCATGGAAGCTCTATCGGAAATTCAAAAGAAAGAAATAAGATTCCAAATATCCCAAAGCGGAAATGAGGGAACTCTATAATAAGAAGTGCGGCTCGAAAGGCCGCATTTTTTATGCCCATACTTTATTTACTGAAGGGAGAAAAATGCATTTACCGAAGGGAGAAAAATGCCCATACAAAGGGGTAGAAATAAAAAAAGGGTCACCGCCGTGACCCATTACCTTGTTAACCTTAAATCTAATACTATGAAAAACACACATGCAAATATAGAAATAATATACGAACCCTGCAAGCTTTTTCTAAGAAAAGTGCACATTTTTAATTCTTATTAACTATAAATGTAGCGCTTTTTTATTTTTCGCCATAAAACAAAGGCTTTTCTTTTCCTAAAGACAGGAATAAGAAAAGCCACAATGTTATATTTTTATCAAAGTATCAATCCATCATAGGCAAATTGGAACCCTTCGGGCAATCGGGCATTGGCTGCATCATGCAAGCCTATCTGATGGGTAACATGGGTGAGATAGGTTTGCCTAGCCCCTATCCTGCGAGCCACCTTGATGGCATCAGCTACCAACTGATGGCTATGGTGCGGCTTATCGAATCTAAGGGCATTGATCACCAGAGTCTCTACCCCATCCAGATAGGCGTACTCAGCATCGTCCATCGACTTCATATCCGTGATATAGGCAAACTTTCCGAAACGGTAGCCCAGAATAGGCATCTTGTCGTGCATCACCCGGATAGGCATGAACTCGATGTCGCCTATCTGATAGGTATGATGCGGATTGATGGTATGTAGCTTCAGTTTCGGTGCGCCCGGATAGAGTTTCTCGGCTTCCTTCGGAAAACAGTAGGGCATGGTATGCGGCAAGGAATCCGTTACCAGCTTATCTCCATAGATATTGATATCACCATAAACGCAGAAGCCCCGCAAATCATCTATGCCTCCTACGTGATCATAATGGATATGAGTAATCAGCACACCATCTATCTTGCGGAAAGGCACACGCAGGAGCTGCTGGCGGATATCAGGTCCCGCATCTATCAAGATTCGGGTATTCTCCGTTTCTATCAACGCTGCACAGCGCAAGCGGTTGTCGCGCGGATCCTTGCTGCGACACACCTCACAATTACAACCTAAAACAGGAACACCACTCGATGTTCCTGTTCCCAATAAAGTTACCTTCATTAATATTCAAATCTTTATCTGAAAAACCGCGAATTCTTCACTCTTCGTTCTTCACTTTTCACTTAACATTTACCTCCGGATGAATATCGATGCCAAACTTCTGCTTCACATCCTTGCGGATGGTTTCACAAAGGTTCACGATTTCCTCGCCCGTGGCACCACCACGATTCACCAGTACCAGCGCCTGCTTATCGTGCACTCCGGCACGGCCCAGGCTCTTTCCCTTCCAGCCACACTGGTCAATCATCCAGCCTGCAGGAATCTTCTCGTGTTCCCCATCAATGGTATAATGAGGCATGCCCGGATATTGCGCAGCCAGCTCCTCAAACTTCGCCTTCTCCACGATAGGATTCATGAAGAAGCTGCCCGCATTGCCCTGCACCTTAGGGTCTGGCAACTTGGCGTTGCGAATCTCGATGATGACGTCACGAAGCTGCTGGGCTGTAGGATTCTCGATATGCTTGGCAGCCAGGGATGCACGGATATTGCCGTAATCCAGATCAGGCACAAAGCTCCGGGAAAGTCGATAGACGACATGGGTAACCAAATACTTATCCTTCCACTCGTGCTTGAACTTGCTCTGGCGATAGCTGTAATGGCAATCCTGGTTATCGAACACCACTACCCTGCCCGTAGCAATCTCCACGGCTTCCACCTTATATATAATATCCTTCGCTTCCACGCCATAGGCTCCGATGTTCTGCACGGCACTCGCTCCCACTTCGCCCGGGATGATGCTCAGGTTCTCGGCACCATGATAGCCATGCTCCACGGCGTAAGCCACCACATCGTCGAACACCTCGCCACTGCCGCAACGCAGGAACACGAACTCCGGATTCAGCAAGGCATCATCATGCTCTGCAGCAGCCAACTCGCCATTACCAAGCACCTCGATACCCATGATGGAAGAATGGAGCACCGTGCCCGCGTAATCGCCTGTAAGCAAGAGATTACTGCCGCCACCCAAGATGAGCAGCGGCTTATCAGCATCAGTAAGCCCAGCCACAATCTGCTGTGCCTCTTCTACCGATGAGTATTCAAGGAATCTCCTGCACTTGGCATCAATTCCAAACGTATTGTGAGCCAAAAGGCTATAGTCACGAATATCCTTCATATCTGGTTAAACTATTAACTGTTAACTATCAACTATTAACTATCAACTTTTTTAAAAGAACTACATCTCCAGCTTCATCAGCAGCCACTTGCCACCTATTCTCTTGAAGGTGAGCTGAGTCTCCAGCCCGTTGGCAATGCCTCGAATCACAAAGATTTTCTGGCTGCTCTCGGTGTATTTCTGACCATAGATGATGTTGTAAATCATGCCATGAGGCAACTGCGGAGCGAAGGCAGGCCAGGTCTCAGGCTCGATGTCTCCGGTCATCGTACTGAAGTCATCATCTGGATCAGGACCGGTGAACTTCACTGGATTATGCAGATGGCGTGCCTGGAAAGCCGTATCAGTGGCAAAGGCACCATAGAACTTCAGGAAGCTGGCATTCATGTTCTGATACATCGGCTTGTAGTTGATGCTGGTCATCATCCAGAGACCGTTGATGCGATTGAAGAGGAACTGCTGCACCACTTTCTTGCGATAGAACACCTTCTCTACAATCACATGGTCGATGGTGGTATCCTTCACCAGATTCATCTGCTTGCGGTTGTCGAAGATGAGCGTGTAGTAGTCCTGGCGCATAAAGAAATGCTCCATCCTCCAATGTTTCTTCTCAATCTGCTTCTTCAGCTTGTCGTTGTGATAAACAGGAAGAGGGAAATTGATACGACTCATCTGCAACTTGCGGTTTGCCGCAAAATTGAACACGAAATCATCAAACAACTCATCGGCTGCCTTCGGCATCGGAGTCTCCTCGATGATCTTCTCCGTTGAGTCCATAGCTTGTGTGTCGGCCACGGTTGTATCAGCCGCAGTCGAATCGATGGCAGGTGCAGGCTTCTTGTCTGTGCATCCCACAGAGGTGAAGCAAACGATGGTAAACACCGCCATCATGACTGTTATCAAAGATAGTTTCTTCATAAACTTATAAAATTTCTCAAATTTTCCATGCAAAAGTACAACTTTCTTTTGAGATATTTCATATTTTAAGCAAAAAATGTTATCTTTGCACTCAAAATAAGCAAATAAGTGAGTTTTGCAAGCCCAAAGGCACGCAAATCACCCGCTTTTTCATTTGCAAACAGACAATTCAACAAATTTGTAAACAGACAATTTAATAAGATATGTTATTAGAGAAAATTGAAGAACTCTTGAAGGAAGTGGATGCCCTCACAGCCCAGAACGCTGAGGAGGTAGAGCAGCTTCGCATCAAGTATCTCAGCAAGAAGGGTGAGATCAACGCCCTCATGGTCGACTTCCGCAATGTGCCAGGCGACCAGAAAAAAGAGGTGGGTATCAAAATCAACGAATTGAAGCAGGCTGCACTTGCCAAGATTAACGGATTGAAGGAGCAGATGGAAGAAGCCGAGTCATCTAGCGATGATATCGACCTGACCCGTACTGCTTACCCAGTGGCTCTGGGTACACGCCACCCATTGACCGTGGTGAAGAATCAGATCATCGACATCTTCGGCCGCATGGGATTCACCCTCTATCAGGGTCCAGAGGTAGATGACGACAAGCACGTGTTTACCATGCTTAACTTCGCTGCCGATCATCCAGCCCGCGACATGCAGGATACATTCTTCATCGAGAAGACCAACTCCGACGATGTTACCAAGAATGTAATTCTCCGCAGCCATACTTCTGGCGACGAGGCTCACTATATGGAAACCCACGAGCCACCTATCCGTGTGCTCTGCCCAGGACGAGTATACCGCAACGAGGCCATCAGTGCCCGTGCCCACTGCTTCTTCCACCAGGTGGAGGGTCTCTATGTAGATAAGAACGTAAGCTTCACCGACCTGAAGCAGGTGCTCCTTACCTTCGCCCGCGAGATGTTTGGTGCTGATACCAAGATCCGCCTGCGTCCTAGCTACTTCCCATTCACAGAGCCTAGTGCCGAGATGGATATCTCCTGCAACATCTGTGGCGGTAAGGGATGTAACTTCTGCAAGCACACAGGATGGGTTGAAATCTTGGGCTGCGGTATGGTTGACCCTCACGACTTGGAGGCTTGCGGCATCGACAGCAATGTCTATACAGGCTATGCCTTCGGTATGGGCGTAGAGCGTATCACCAACCTGAAGTATCGCGTGAGCGACCTTCGTCTCTTCTCAGAGAACGACACCCGCTTCCTGCGCGAATTCGAATCAGCTAAATAAGCCAGGAACAAACACTGTTCAAGCGGCTATACATCCAGAATAAAATAGTACATGGGCTTGTATGCTAGTATTATTTGGCATGCAAGCCTATTTTTTATAACCTCTAAACAATTAGAAAATGAAAAAATTTATGGTTAATGCAGTCATCGCAGTCTCATTAGGCGCCATGACTTTGAGTTCCTGCATCGGTTCTTTCGGTTTGACCAACAAAGTGCTCGACTGGAACAAGGGTGCAACTGACAACAAGTTCATCAACGAATTGATCTTCCTGGTTATCTCTCCTGCCTATGCAGTGTGCTCGGTAGCCGACTTGTTTGTACTCAACACTATCGAGTTCTGGACAGGCGACAAGGTGGTAGCCAACGTGGGCAAGACCAAGAACGTAACCGGCAAGGACGGCAGACTCTATGCCATCAAGACCTTGAAGAACGGTTACGAGATTACCGACCCAGAGGGTGAGAAATCATACTTCGTATTCGACAAGAAGAACAAGAGCTGGTCATACAGCAAGGATGGCGATATCCGTGAGCTCTTCAGTTTCAACGAGGATGGCAGCATCCAGGCTTGCTTGCCTAGCGGCGAGAAGATGAACGTTTCTGCCGATGAATACGGTCTCTACCAGGTTCGCATGGCAATGAACGGCGGCTTGTACTTCGCTATGAACAAGTAATATCACATTAAAAATCAAATAGTAGCCCTTAAGGAATCAATTTGTTTTCCTTAAGGGTTTTTTATTGAACTTTAGCCAGCATTTATAATAAATCGCCCGTTTCTGCGTTTAATAAGGTATGAAACAGAGAATCATCATTTTTACAATATGCCTGTTTGCCACCCTGAAGATGATGGCACAGGAATTTACGCTGCAAGGTAGAGTCATGGACGATGACAACAACCCTGTGGAACTCGTTACCGTATCGGTATTGAGCCAGGGGAAGGTGGCTTTCACCTCCCTGAAGGGAGAGTTCAGCATGAGGCTGCACTCGGCAGACAGCGTGGCAGTTAAATTCTCCATGATTGGATACAAGTCGAAAACGAGAGTTCTGCGACACCCGCGCGGCAAGCAGACCCTGCAGATAGTGCTCCATGCCGATGCCACCATGCTTGGTGAGGTGAACGTAACAGGCGAGAAAATCCAGACCGACCAGACCCAGGAAATCAAGATCAAGGATATCAAGATGGCTCCTTCGGCTAGCGGAAACACCGTGGAGGGTATCATCCAGCAACAGGCAGGCGTAAGTACCCACAGCGAACTTTCTTCGCAATACAACGTACGTGGCGGTGCTTTTGACGAAAACTCCGTATATATTAATAATGTGGAAGTCTATCGCCCGTTCCTCGTCAGAAGCGGTCAGCAGGAAGGTCTCTCCGTCATCAACCCTTACATGGTTGATAAGATTGGCTTCTCCACCGGAGGCTATGGGGCGAAATATGGCGACAAGATGAGTTCGGCACTCGATATCACCTACAAGACCCTGAAGTCGAAGGGCAAGAAACCGGTGGTGGAAGGAAGCGCAGCAGCCAGTCTGCTGGGAGCCGATGCCTACGTGGGGCTGGGAACCCAGAAACTGTCATGGCTCAACAGCGTAAGATACAAGACCACCTCCTATCTCCTGGGCACCATGGAGACCAAGGGCGAGTATAAGCCAAGCTATCTCGACTACCAGACATATCTGAGCTATCAGCCCAACAAGCGCTGGAAACTGGACTTCATCGGCTACATCTCGGATAATCATTACAACTTCGAGCCATCCGACCGCGAGACCACTTTCGGAACGATGGAGAACGTGAAGAGCTTCAAGGTGTTCTTCGACGGACAGGAAAAAGACCGCTTCCTCACCTACTTCGGAACCCTCGGCATCACCCGCAACATCACCGACAACACCAGCATCTCGCTGCTGGGTAGTGCCTTCTATACCAAGGAACAGGAGAAATATGATATTCAGGGACAATACTGGCTCGACCAGACCGAGACCTCGGAGAACCTGGGTGTAGGAACCTATTTTGAACATGCCCGCAACTATCTCTCAGCCCGAGTGATGAGCGGCAAGCTGATGCTGAAGCACAAGGCAAAGAAGCATGATGTGGAGGCAGCCTTCACCTTCAAACGAGAACATATCGAAGAGAACTCCATCGAATACGAGATGAGAGATTCTGCTGGATACAGCATCCCGCACAATGGTAAGGACCTCTACATGGTTTATTCGATGAAGGCCAGAAACGAGCTGAATGCCAACCGTATAGAGACCTACATTCAAGACACCTACCGCTTTGCGAGTGGCGCAGCCGACAGCACGGGACATGGTCAGACCCATTACACCCTGAACTATGGTGTGCGCATGAGCCACTGGAACTTCAATCAGGAAACCATCTTCAGTCCTCGTGTCTCCCTCGCCATCATCCCGGCGTATCACGAGAACACCACGCTCCGCTTTGCGGCAGGCCTCTACTATCAGGCTCCATTCTTCAAGGAACTTAGAGATACATCCACCGTCAACGGCATCACCGTGGCAACGCTCAACCAGAAGATCAAGAGTCAGCGAAGCATCCACTTCATCGCCGGCTACGACCATCGCTTCTCGCTGAACAACCAGCGATATAAGTTCTCGGCTGAGGCATATTACAAGGCTTTGAACAATCTGGTGCCTTATTCCGTGAGCAATGTGAAGGTGGTTTACTATGGTCAGAACGAGTGTAGCGGCCATGCGGCAGGCTTGGACTTCAAGCTCTATGGCGAGTTTGTACCGGGCACAGATTCCTGGATCAGTCTCTCGCTGATGGATACGAAGATGAAGCTCAATGGCAAGAGCATCCCATTGCCTACCGACCAGCGATATGCGGTGAACCTCTATTTCACCGACTATTTTCCTGGAAGCAAGAAATGGCAGATGTCGCTGAAGCTCGCCTTCGCCGACGGTTTGCCTTTTGCAGCTCCACATAGAGAATTGGAAACCAACAGTTTCCGTGCTTCAGCCTATCGCCGTGCCGATATCGGAATGAGCTATCATCTGCTCGACAACAAGCACCACGAGAAGAAGACGTTCCTCAAGAGCGTGATGCTCGGTGTGGATTGCCTCAACCTCTTCGGCATCGACAATGTGAACAGCTACTACTGGGTAACGGATGTAACCAATCAGCAGTATGCCGTGCCTAATTACTTAACGGGCCGACAGCTCAATGCACGAGTACTGATAGAATTCTGATAAGTAAGGAGTCAGAAACTGAGAGTGCATAGCCAAAAACTGAGAGCGCATAGCTGAAAGCCGGGAGATTTAGAACCCGAAAATAGTGATTTTTCACATTATTCTAAATATTTAACCGTAGATAGTTCGCTATCTGCGGTTTTTTTCGTATCTTTGCGCCCGAATTATGCGATGTTGGTTCACTCCATCATCCCATTTATTCAGGAAATCATTCTAAAAGAATAAGAAAATAATACATAATAATCAATTATGAGCAAACAAGTAGAAAAGATTAAGGAGCTGATCGCTAAGCGCGAACAGGCTCGTCTTGGCGGTGGCGAGAAGGC
>JAIJUV010000275.1 GCA_022732315.1 Prevotella sp. | reverse complement strand
AGGTCGAGTTTCCGTTTAAAATCCGTGAGTAATCCGAGGAAGGCGGTTAAGGTTCCGTTTATTCCGCGTAATCCGATGAATAATGACACACCCTCCTAATCTATTCTACGCTGCCATTCCCGGCGTTCCATAATGCCCATACTTTCCTATGAACTTAGCCGTCTTCGAGAAGGTGCCATCCTCGTTCTTCACGATGAAGCCACGCTTCTTCCAGTTGCACAGCAAGATGGCAACCTTCGTCTTCGTGCCGTGAATCTGACACACACGCTGAATCTCCACCTTATCAAACGTATCGTGAACAAAGAGCAGAAGATTGCTCACACCCGTGGCATGATAAACCATCTGGCTGTCGGCATCTATCGCCTCCTGCATCTGATTGCCGAAGAAACGCATCTTGCACCACAAATCATACTTCACACTCCACTCTATGAAATCCTCTATCGACTTCTCCCATTTTTCGCCGTTAGCCAGATAAAGCACCATCGCACGACGGAAACCATTCGCCAAACCACGCTTGGCAAACTCGGCGTATGGCTTGTTGTAAGCCAACTGAGCCGTCTCCATAATCTCATTCTCCAGTCGCTCAATGAGCAGTCGCGCCTTCTTGCAATCCTTGAAACCGCTGGTGCCGTTGAGATGATGAATGTAAGGAGCCAGCTGCGCCTTGAACAGGGCATCATACTCGCCTACCACCGGACGCGGAGCGAAATCGGGACGGATGATGGTGGCAAGCGACAGGCGGCTCACGGCACCATCAGCCACCTCCCTCACCGAGAAGAACTTCTGGGTAACGGCGATGGTGCTGGAAGCATTCCAGTTGAAACGGGTCTTCACCTGCGCCGTAACACTCTTTACGCCCACACGCTCCTGACCATCCAGCGAGCAATCCCAGCAGCAGCGAATCAGCTGACTAGGGTCGTTGAACTTCTTGAGCATATCCACCTCGTCCATCTTGCAGTAGAGGAAGCCGTCGCCAGCCTTCTGCACATCGTCGAGACGCTGGATGTAGGCAGCACGGGTAAGGTCGGGCGAAACGATGCGGATACAGATATCCTCCGGGCGCACCGGCTTCTTCTTGTTGTCGCCCATGGTGCTCACCTCGTCCTTCCAGTCCTGCTCCTTCTGGCGATTGACCTTATCCATCTGCACCAGGTCGTCGATGATGCAGTCGATAGGACCGTTCACCAGCGATTTGCCCGAAGACATCGCTGCCACCAGCAGATTCATCATCGCCGGCTCGTGCACCTGGTTATCGGTGTATCTGAAGCTTACGCCCTTGAGGTGAGCGGCAAGCGGAGGGAACACCGCCATTGCCACGGCTGGCTTGAAATCGGCAGGCACCTTGCTGGTGAGCAGCTTGACGAGCTTAGGCAGCTTGGCAGGCATCTGAGGGGGAACATCGGCGTAGATTCCCGCCTTCTCGGTGGCCTGCTTGGCAAGATAATTCTTGCGGGCAAATTCTATCGCCACCTTCACCTTTTCTGGCATTACGGCAGATTGAGCCACCTTGCAAGCACTGTCCACGGTAGCAAAAGCCTTCTGCTCGTCCTCGCCATAGATAAGGATTACCTGCTTGATCCATTCGGGGTCGTTGTTGCAGATGTAACGCAGATAAAGCGCCTCTCTGTAGATGAAGTTGTTGCGATTGCCCGTAGCCGGATCAGGACCTATCTGCGCCGCCAGCTCCTTCACAATCACCTCGTAAGGAATGCCCTCGTAGGTCTGTTCATACTGCACAGTATTGGCAGCCTTTCTCACCTTCTCCTCCTCGCTCTCTATCGGCTGGAAATCTACGGTTGGAGCGGCAGAAGATGATGATGATGAAGAAATATCCAGCGGACGGCCGTCGATATCCAATCCTCTCTTTCTATAAGCCTCACGATATTCTGCCACGGCCTCCTCGTCCAGGCGCTTGTACCAGTCGTCGGCTGTATAGATTTGGCTGGTTGCATCGGTGATGAAGATGATGCGCTCGGGAGTTACGCAGCTAGGGTCTTCGGTGGCATGGATGAGCTTGCAGAAGGCACTCTGCGCCTCGGCGATGGTCATTCCCACCGGGATACGGATATCGATGTGCGCCTTGTTGCGAGCCGAACGTTCCACGTGAAGCACTTTTCCCTTCCAAAGCTCGATGTCATCGGCAGAGAAAATCTTCTCACGGAAGAGCTTCTCCTCTGCATCATCAAACATTCCGTTCAGCAGTAGGGCATTCTTCACGGCCACCTCTACCTCCTCCGGGTTATCGATGTCAACGGTGGTTTGGAAGGTGAAGGATTCCGGGTCAATGGTTTTCTGGGCACGATGGTCGTCGATGAAATGGAAGTAGTGAGGCGAGCGGAACGGCAACTGCTTCTTCAGGAAGCCCACCTGCTTATCCAGCTGCTTGTAGGCATCGCCCGCCTTCATCTCCTCCTGCTTGGCGGTAAGGTCGCGAATCTGTCCTACGAGCTGAGAGAGCCAAGGCTGCTTGGTGAGCTCGGTGTAGTAATCGAGAAGATAAGTAGAAATCTTACCCATGTTCGCATTGCGGTTAGGGTTCATGGCGATGAGACGGCTGCTCATCTGCTTGCACTCATCAAAAGAAAGATTGTTTTTTACCATTTGAATATTATTTTATGTTAAACAATGACTGGAATACTGAAAACCAGCCACTTCTCTTCCGAAAAGCGATGCAAAGATAAACAAAAAAAAAGCCGTTTACAAGTTTTTTCTGGAATAAAAAAGCAGGGGTATAAGGAGGGGTATAAAAAGGTATAAAAGTATAAACAAAGGGTATAAGAGGGGTATAAGCGGGGATATATTAATACCCCGCTAACTACCATCTCTCGCCATCATCTCGTCATCTTTCATGGTGTTCGAGGTTGGCACTTTCTTATCCACCAATTTCGGCATGATTTCCCTCAAGTTCACATTCTCCGAACAGGCTGTTTCTCCCAAAATCTTCTTGAAAGCATTCACAATATCGCAATAACGATTGAATCTTTCTAAGCTTATCGAGCCCAACCCACCTGAATCAAGTTTCCACCATTCCAGAGCCGCATATTCGAAAGGTGCAGATTTCACCTGCGCAAGATCCTTCCATTTGCAGAGCGGAGCACGCTCCGTATTCTCCGGAGGTAGTTTTTCATACAGGTGGGCCAGATGTTTACAGAAGGCTGTAGGAGCTCCCATATCGAATAGCCCCCACCCGTTTAAGAGTCGGAACACAGGGAACCAGTCGGATTGCTTTTTCACCAGCAATTCAGGACAGCCGTTTTTCTTATAAACCGCTATCTTCGGAATTA
>JAIJUV010000274.1 GCA_022732315.1 Prevotella sp. | reverse complement strand
TGTAAATTGTCATACGGCAGAACAGAATATGATTTTGACGAGATGACCGTAACCTCGTTTGCTCCAGGACAATCGATTAAAGTAGAACCCATTCCAGAAGTTCCGCTTGCCAAATATACGGTATTGATTTTCCATCCCGAGCTGCTCAACCGCACCCAGCTTGGCAAGAACATCTCCCGCTATGAGTTCTTCGACTATACGAGCAACGAAGCATTGCATCTATCCGCTGCCGAGGTAAATATCTTCCGTGACGTGCTCTCAATGATTGGGCAGGAACTTGAGCATCCTATAGATAAACATTCGCGTGAACTCATCGTTTCTAACATCGAGTTGCTGCTGAACTATTGTCTACGCTTCTACGACCGCCAGTTCATCACACGCGAGGAGATCAACCACTCGGTGGTAAAGAAATTCATCTCTCTACTCGATGAATACATTGCCAAGAAAGCGATGCGTGAAGGATTGCCTACCGTAGCCTACTTTGCCGACAAATGCTGCTATTCAACTAAATATTTCGGTGAATTAGTCAAGACTGAGACTGGCAGAACTGCAAAGAGTCTGATCAACGACCGACTGCTTTCGGCTTCCCGCCAACTACTTGTGGATGAAGCCTTAACCATCACACAAATCAGCCACCACCTAGGCTTTGAGTATCCTCAGCACTTCGTCCGCTTTTTCAAGGCACAGACGGGCAAGACACCAAGCGAGTATCGCAAAACTGCGTAAATATGTAAATATAACGAAGCATCAAATGTGGTGACCTTCATCTGATGACCCCCACCTACTTTCCGATTTCAGCATGAATGAAGATTCGGATAGTAGATGGGGCTTTTTTTGACTCAGAGAAAGAATATCACCTTTTTTTACATCTTCCAAACAGTCACTTACAGTCGATTAAAACGAAAGTTAAAACGGATAAATCTTGTTAAACAAATCATCTTTTACCACTTATGTTCATACCTTTGCACCCAAATTTATAATCAAAAAAGGGATATTTTATGTTCACATAAGGATAATTCCTTAATGTAAAAAGGATAATACAAAGGATAATTCCTTAATGTAAAGAAGGATAATATTTTAAATAAATAAGAGAAGTTATATGAGAGAAAATTCGGAAAGTTCAGTAGCCTGCCATCATCGAGTAGGCTTCCTGGGATTGCTCATCACTCTGGGCATCGTGTTTGGAGATATAGGTACATCCCCACTCTACGTGATGAAGGCCATCCTGCACACGGGTGAAGCCATCAACGAGAGCACCATCCTGGGTGCATTGTCGTGCATCATCTGGACACTCACCCTGCAGACCACCATCAAATACGTATGTGTGGCGCTGCGTGCCGACAACAATGGCGAAGGAGGCATCCTCGCCCTCTACGCCCTGTTGCGCAAGATGAAGAGAAAGTGGATTTACCTGTTGGCCATCATCGGTGCTAGCACCCTGCTGGCAGACGGAATCATCACCCCTGCCATCACAGTTACCACAGCCATCGAAGGACTCGAAAGCATCAGTCCCCACCTGCCAGTCATCCCCATCACACTGGGCATCATCACCATCATCTTCTTTGTGCAACGCTTTGGCACAGAGAGCATCGGCAAGTCGTTCGGAGTATTCATGCTGATATGGTTCCTGCTGCTGGGCGTAACGGGAGCTTTCAGCATCACCTCTTACCCATTGATTCTGAAGGCCTTCAACCCCTACTATGCTGCCATGCTGCTGGCAAAATCGCCAGAGTGGTTTCTGATTCTGGGCGCCGTGTTCCTCTGTACCACCGGTGCTGAGGCTCTTTACTCCGACCTGGGTCACTGCGGCAGAAAGAACATCACCATCAGCTGGCTTTTCGTAAAGGCCATGCTCATCCTCAACTATCTGGGGCAGGGAGCATGGGTGCTGAACCATATTCAGACTGCTTCCTCCGTGAATCCGTTCTTTTCCATCATGCCCCAGAACATGCTGATTTTTGCCATCATCATGGCCACGGGTGCGGCAATCGTTGCCAGTCAGGCACTTATCAGCGGCACCTTCTCCATATTGAGCGAAGCCATGAACCTGCACTTCTGGCCACGCATGCGAATCAAGCATCCTACCCATGTAAAGGGACAGCTCTATATCCCGGTAATCAACCTCGCCATGTACATCGGTGTGGTTCTCATCATCCTGCTCTTCCGCGACTCCTCGCACATGGAGGCAGCCTACGGTCTCGCCATCACCATCACCATGCTGATGACCACCCTGCTGCTCGGTTTCTACCTGCGCACCAAGGGTGTGGCGCACATCTTCATCCTGCTCTTTATGGGCGCATACTGCGTGATTGAGGGCATTTTCCTTGCCGCCAACCTGTCAAAATTCCTCGCAGGAGGATGGTGTACGATGCTTATTGGCGGAATCCTGTTCCTGATGATGTATGTATGGGTCCGCGCCATCAAGATCCGCCATCATTACATCAGTACCAAACCGCTGGATGAGTATTATCAGATTATCTCCGATATCAAGGCCGACGAGAGCATCCCCAAGTACGCTTCCAATCTGGTTTATGTGAACCATGCCGAGAAGGAAGGTGCGGTGGATGACAAGCTGCTCTATTCCATCATCAACAAGCAGCCTAAGCGTGCTGACCATTACTGGCTTATCAATCTGGAATTTGCAGATACTCCAGACACGCTGGAGTACAGTTGCGAGACCCTGGTTCCCGACACCCTCTACAGTGTAACCATGCGCATAGGCTTCCGCATTGAGCCTAGGGTGAGCCTCTATCTGCGCCAAGTGGTAGAAGACCTGGTGGCTAGCAGGAAGGTGGATTTGAGAAGCACCTATCCTTCGCTCCGCAAAAACGGAATTCCTGGCGAGTTCCGCTTCATCATCATCCACCGCGTATATTACCCGGAGAGTTCCGACAACCGTCAACAGAACCTGCTGATGACCATCTATGCCCTTATCGGCAAGATAGGCATTGACGAGCCTAAGGCTTTGGGCCTCGACACATCCATGGTGGTGGTAGAACGTGTTCCGCTCATCATCAACCATCGCAACAGAAGCATCAGGCGCATTACGCAAATTGAGGAAGAATAAATTGAGGAAGAATTTGTTGATTTTTCAATTTATCGATTAAGGTATGTAGATTTGGTGGGGTTCATCAGATGAACCCCACCTATTTTGGTGCCCTTCATCAGATGAAGGGCACCATTTTTTTCGAAATCCATCGTGTTACATCAAGTCACACTTCTCTTCGGTATTCTTTTCAACCTTCTCACCAGCCTTCAGGATGCGAGCCTTGTAGCCGAACTTCTCAAA
>JAIJUV010000273.1 GCA_022732315.1 Prevotella sp. | reverse complement strand
AAAAGTGAAGGGTCAGAGAAAAACTGAGGAACTGAGTTATTGAGGAACTGAGTCATTGTAGTAAAAACATCATAACCCTCGTAAACACCTGATTTACTGCTTAACTCTATACTTTAAGAGAGCAAAGCTATGAGTTGCGACCCATAAAACTATGAGTTGTCACCCGCAAAACTATGAGTAAGGAAGTTTAACTACTTTCAATCTGAAAGCACATTTCAAACATTTCCTTATCACACCCCCAAATTTGGCAGTATCAGAGAAAAGTTGTATCTTTGCACGGAATTCCATCCATTCCATCCATATCTACCATACCTTCTAACACCTTCCATACCGCTCCTTCCATGCCATCCCCATAACTTCTTCCATACTATCCCCACAACTCCTTCCGCCCAGCTTCCGCACGCGTCACTCCATCCGAAGTATTAAAAGGAAAAAGATAAAAAAGGTATGGCTTTTCGAGTTATTTTTTGTACTTTTGCAGCCGATAACGCATTTTGCGAACAAAACAGGATTCTTTAAAAGAAAAGAAAGGAAATAACAATGAAGAAAATATTATACTTTGTGGCAGCCCTGGCTGCTGCATCCTTTATCACTACGACGGGTACCAGCTGCAAGTTTGCACCCGACCAGCATGACGGCGATACGGTAGCTGCCAGCGAGTTTTACCCGATAGATACCTCTGCGGCTCATGCCAAGAAGATGGCGAAGATTGCTGCCATCAAGAACGGAAAAGACAGTATAGGCATCTATTATGTGGGCAGCAATTCTACCAAAGACCTCATCGAGCTCGTATCCTATCCTTCACGCCGCGACACGATGATGTACAGCAAGACCCGACACATAAAGGTGAAGGGCAATGCCGACATCAACCACGTGGTTCGTGTAGACTTCTATCTCCTCAATGGCAAGGATTCACTGGTGAAGTATGTGGAGGAAGTGGAGCTCAAAACAAATCATTGAGCACCACTTCATTCTGGGCTATGCCCGAATACCTATTCAGCTGAAGACCATAACTGCTGATAAACGTCAGTTGTATCGACTTTCGGGTCTTTGTTTCCTCCATAAAGCGGACGATTTTGTTTCTCAGAATCTTCTCGTAATCCTTATTGATGGCAAAGTCACTTTCCGAAAACTTCATTTCACAAAGATTAATGGTATTGTCACCACGCTCTATCACCATGTCTATCTGGGCTGCCCGCTCCGCCGCTCCGGCATCACTCTTGCTTCGCCAGGAATACAAATGGGTAGACACACCAGAAATTCCCAACCGCTGCTTCACCTGGTCGATATGATTCATCGCCAATATCTCGAAAGAGACTCCAGCCCAGGCATAAAAACGGGGCGTGCGCTGCAACTTGCTCCAATACAGAAGATTACGGAAAGAACTATCGCGCAGAAAACGGAAATAGAACAAGGTGAAGAAATCTACCAACTGATAGAGAGACTTTCGGGTAGAACAGCCATAATTGACATACTTTCTGATGAAACCGCAAGATTCCAGATTGTCGAGAATCGTGGTCAACGATTTGCCCGACTTCATCCCTGTGGAATCGGCTATTTCCGAGCGCATCATACCATAACCACGCTCGTTCAGGCATTCTACCACCTTGACGTATGCCTCAGAATCCTTAAACAGAGAGCGATAGAGAATCGTAAACTCATTGTACAACTGCCCATTGGGATTGAACAGCAGACGGTCTATATTCTGAGCCAAACTTAACCGCTCGTCCAAAAGATTCAGGTAATATGGGATTCCTCCCAATATCATATAAAGTTCAGCCAGTTCATATCTGGACAACATCATCCCCTTAGTATTCAGAAATGCTTCCGACTCCCCAAGAGAAAAAGGCTGCAGGAAAAGACGATGAGTAAGACGACCATAAAGTCCGCCATGGTTATTGATAAGTTTATCCATCATCCAGGAAGTGGCAGAGCCGCAGACAATGAGAACGATGTCGCGACGTGCAGAGGCCCATCCATTCCAGAAATGCTCCAGGGCAGAGATAAAATTAGAGCCTGCAGTATCCATCCAAGGCAGTTCATCAAGAAAAATCACCTTACGTTCTATCCCGTTCAAAGAATCAAGATAAGTGATAAGCATCTCGAAAGCATCGAGCCAGTCGTGGGGAACAGAGGTTACATTCCTATCATAACGTCGAAGCGTATAAAAGAAGTTTTTCAACTGCTCCTGTGTGTTTCCGCCCGCCAATCCTGATGTCTGAAACACCATTTCCTGCTCAAAATATTCGCGCACAAGAAACGTTTTCCCCACTCTGCGGCGTCCGCATACTGCCACAAATTCCGACTGCCTTGACTCGTATATACGTGCCAAGGTATCCTGTTCACTCTTTCTGCCGATAATATTATTCTTCATTTCTTATTCTCCTGCTTTAATTTCTAACCATTTGCAAAAATAGCAAGAAAAAAGTAATTATTGGCTATTTCTTATATAATTTTCAGCCAATAATACCTATTTTTAAGCATTATTGGCTAAAATGAGCAGTATATTTAGCCAGTAACCATAAAATCAGCATAAAAAAAGCTAGCGCTTATCAGAAACGCTAGCCTTTTTCGTATTTTATCTAACCTGAATTTCAAATCACTTAATAGCCTAAGCCTATAACTATAAATTATAAACTATAAGCTATCAACTAATCATAGAATCCCGGCTGCTTATACTCAATGCCCAGTTCATCATCTACTGTTGCGATAACACCCTGAATCTGACCCATGGCAAACATACGGCCCAGGAGAGTGTAACCGGCATTGTGACCATGATTGCTCTCATCGAATACGCCACCTGGCTCATCAGTGAAGGTCATACCGTGGTCTACTCGCATTGGCAATCTGCGGCCCGAATTGCACTTGCCTTCCTGCTCTGCCTTCTCGAAGATGCGGCAAAGTTCAATGAGATGGCCGCGACCACCCAGGTGAGAAGCCTCTGTAAAGTTGCCGTTAGGGAAAATGTAGCAAGAGCGCAGATGAACAAAGTGAGTGCGGTCAGCAAACTGCTTAGCCATTGCCACACAGTCGTTGTGCTCGCCGGCAGAGAATGAACCTGCACAGAAAGTCAAACCATTGTGCTTGTTTGGCACAGCATCGAGCATCCACTGGATATCCTCGGCACGACCGATGATTCTTGGCAAACCGAATACAGGATAAGGAGGATCGTCTGGGTGAACACACATATTGATATCGTACTCATCGCAGATAGGCATGATAGCCTCCAGCCAGTACTTCATGTTCTCCTGCAACTTCTTCTTATCGATGCCATCATAAAGCTTCAACAGGTCGCGGAACTTCTG
>JAIJUV010000035.1 GCA_022732315.1 Prevotella sp. | reverse complement strand
ATCTGTGCTGCCGAGCTGAGTCCACTCGAAGTTAGGCATATTGATCATCTTGCGGAGCTTCTCTGAAGAGAATGGCAAGAATGGCTCGAAGGCGATGGCGAGGTTGGCTACCAGCTGGAGGGAGATATTCAAGATAGTCTCCACACGCTTAGGATCGGTCTTCCAAACCTTCCAAGGCTCACACTCTGTGATGTATCTGTTACCGATACGAGCCAGGTTCATAGCCTCTTTCTGAGCCTCGCGGAACTTGAATATGTTGAGATACTGCTCTACCTTCTCCTTCACGTCCTTGAACTCAGCGATGGCCTTCTCATCTACCTCCTGCAATTCACCGCAGGCAGGAACTACGCCGCCCCAATACTTCTTGGTGAGCTGGAGGGCACGGTTTACGAAGTTACCGTAAACGGCAACCAACTCAGAGTTGTTGCGCTCCTGGAAATCCTTCCAGGTAAAGTTGTTGTCCTTGGTCTCAGGCGCATTGGCTGTCAATACATAGCGCAATACATCCTGCTTGCCTGGCAAATCTACGAGATACTCGTGCAACCATACAGCCCAGTTGCGGGATGTTGAAATCTTATCATCCTCTAGGTTCAGGAACTCGTTGGCTGGTACGTTGTCTGGCAAGATATAGTCGCCGTGAGCCTTCAGCATGGTAGGGAAGATGATGCAGTGGAACACGATATTGTCCTTACCGATGAAGTGAACAAGACGTGTTTCAGGATCCTGCCACCACTTCTGCCATGTTCCCCACTTTTCTGGATGAGCATCGCAAAGCTCCTTGGTGTTTGAGATGTAGCCGATAGGTGCATCGAACCAAACGTAGAGCACCTTGCCTTCTGCACCCTCTACTGGAACAGGAATACCCCAATCCAAGTCGCGGGTCATGGCACGTGGCTGAAGATCCATATCCAACCAGCTCTTGCACTGACCATAAACATTGGTACGCCACTCCTTGTGACCTTCCAGGATCCACTTCTTCAACCAATCCTGATACTTGTTCAATGGAAGATACCAGTTCTTGGTAGGCTTCTTCACAAGACCATGACCAGGGTTGTTCTTGTTGGTAGGGTTGATAAGTTCATCAGGAGAAAGGGTAGCACCACATTTCTCGCACTGGTCGCCATAAGCACCTTCAGCACCGCAGCGAGGGCAAGTACCCACGATGTTACGGTCGGTAAGGAATTCGCCTGTTACCTCGTCGCAGAACTGCTCCTCTACCTTTTCCTCCAAAACGCCCTTATCGTAGAGTGTGCGGAAGAAATCAGAAGCAAACTTATTGTGAGTTGGTGAAGTGGTACGGCTGTAAACATCAAAAGAGATACCGAAATCCTCGAAACTCTTCTTGATGAGGTTATGATAGCGGTCGACTACCTCCTGTACGGTGATACCTTCCTTCTTGGCACGGATGGTTACTGGTACACCATGCTCGTCGCTACCGCCGATGAAAACAACGTCTTGCTTCTTGAGACGGAGATAGCGAACATAGATATCGGCTGGCACGTAAACACCTGCCAGGTGACCGATATGAACACCACCGTTGGCATAAGGCAATGCTGCGGTAACGGTGGTACGTTTGAAATTCTTTTGTTTCATATTAGCTAATATATTTTTGTTATTTGGCTGCAAAATTACAAAAAAATGTTGGAAATTCGGTATATTTTCTGCCCTTTTTCTATTCTATTATATAATAAGGTGTAAAATGAAGGGGTAGAAAACAAAAATGTTACGGGGAAGAAAACAAAAATGGCCCTAAGCTTGACGCTTAAGACCATTTTTATGTAGCCACTACCAAGGTGGTTACATATAAGAAGGTGGATGTTACATGATGTTCATGTAGGCGATAACTGCCAACTCAGCAACGAGGATAACGAAACCAACTTTCTTAACCAATTCTGTTACTTTGAAAATGCAATCCATAATTCTTAATCGTTTTAATGTTTACTATTATATTCAATTCTAAGCAACGTTGTGACAACGTTTGTTTTACGAGTGCAAAGGTACTTGTTTTTCTACTATTTGTGGGGTATATTTTCTCTGAATGGGGTATAAATTGTTTTTAAATCGCATTTTTCTGATAGAATTTACCCCTTTCAAACAGATTTTACCACCTGTTGTAACTTCTTTGTAGTCTGATTTTTGTTGTTTGCTTGTACTAATACTTGTTGTTTGTTGTCTGGTTGTGGGTTGCTTAGGGGGAAAAAATAAAGCCTTAGCAGTTACTTTTCAGTTAACTGCTAAGGCCTTTCCTTTATCATTTACTATTGATGGTAATCTTTATTCTGTATTGATTAACTTCTCATGAGGATTATTGTTTGATATGACCTATCTTTCTTGTTATTGGATAGCCATATAAGCAATTACAGCCAGCTCGGCGAGAAGTATTCCAAATCCCACCTTCTTAATAATACTTGTAATTTTATAAATGCAATCCATAATCTTTAATTTTTATTGTTTGACATTTGTGACAATTGCTTGTCTTTCTAACTCTGATGCAAAGGTAGCACTATTTTGTCGACTTTGGGGGGATATTTTGTTGATTTAGGGGACGAATGTTGTTTTTTAGGTGGATAAAAAACAGATTTTACCCCTTATGCCCCAAAATATACCATTTTGTTGTATGATATTGTTGCCGTCTGTACCTTCGTCTTTTTTGTTGGAATTGCATTTTTTGTGAGAAAAGGTGGATTATCAGTAAAAACAGAAGATTTTCTGTTTTGTGTCTACAGATGTCCCCTTTCTGCCCAGTCGCCTCTGTCGAGTGTACGGTAGCCGATGGCTTCTGCAAGATGAAAAGGCTCAATGCGTTCACTTCCTGCCAGGTCGGCAATGGTGCGTGCCACTTTCAGAATGCGGTTGTAGGCACGGGCCGACAGGGAGAGCTTCTCCATCGCCATGCGCAGGAGGTTGATGCCTTCTTCGTCTGGTTCAGCAAACTGGTGAATCATTCGCTCTGTCATCTGCGCATTGCAGTGGATGCCTTTGAATTCCTGGAATCTGGCTGCTTGAATTTCCCTTGCCTTGATGACGCGTTCGCGAATTTTGGCACTAGGTTCACCTGGAGCGGCGGTTGAGATGTCCTTGAAAGGGACAGGACTTATTTCGCATTGGATATCTATTCGGTCGAGCAACGGACCCGATATCTTGTTCATGTATCTTTGAATCTGACCCGGTGTACAGACACAGCGGTGGGTTGGGTCACCATAGTAACCGCATGGACATGGGTTCATGCTTGCTACAAACATAAAGGAGCAAGGGTAGTCGATGGTGTATTTGGCTCTGCTGATGCTGATGTGTCGGTCTTCCAGCGGTTGGCGCAACACTTCCAGCGTAGTCTTGTTGAATTCCGGGAGTTCGTCACAAAAGAGCACGCCATTGTGGGCGAGCGATATCTCTCCAGGCTGTGGAGAGGTGCCGCCACCCACCAGTGCTACTTGCGAGATGGTGTGGTGGGGAGCTCTGAACGGGCGCTGGGCGATGAGAGATACATTCTTGCTCAGCTTACCCGCTATGGAGTGTATCTGCGTTGTTTCAAGACTCTCTGAAAGGGTGAGTGGGGGAAGGATGGATGGCAATCTCTTTGCCATCATGGATTTGCCTGATCCCGGAGGACCTACCATGATGAGGTTGTGTCCGCCTGCGGCAGCCACTTCCAGGGCACGCTTCACGTTTTCCTGGCCTCTTACGTCAGCATAGTCATAGTCACAATGAATCTGGTTTTCGTAGAATTCCTTTCTCGTATCTACGAATGTAGGCTCAGGGGCAGAACGGTCGCTTAGGAATTGGATGACATCGAAGAGTGTTTTCATGCCATATACTTCCAGGTTGTTGACCACGGCAGCTTCTCTGGCGTTCTGTTCGGGCACAATCAGACCCTTATAATGCTCTGCCAGGCCCTGATAGCGATGGGGAGAGCTCCCTTGATGGGCTGCAGCGTGCCATCCAGACTCAGTTCGCCCACCATCATGTATTCCTTGAGATGATCCTCTGGGATATTGCCATTGGCTCCCATAATGCCGATGGCTAATGGGAGGTCAAAGCTGCTGCCTTCCTTTCGGAGATTCGCTGGAGCAAGATTGATGGTGATGTCGGCTATCGGAAATTTGAAGCCGCTGTAAAGAAGGGCTGCTGCGATGCGGTCACGGCTTTCCCTGACCGCCTCGTCGCCTAAGCCCGTAAGGTGGTATTGAACGCCTCGGTTGAGGCTTACTTCTACTGTGACAGTCGTGACTTCCAGGCCGTTGACTGCTGCGCAATAAGTTTTTACTAGCATATACGCCTCCTCTTTTATAAGTTAGACATATGGCTCGCGGTGTTATTTGAGCAGTTGGTCTAACTTATTGTAGAGTTCTTGCTTTTTTAGGCCTCGGGCGATGATCTTTCCGTTTTGTATGATGATGTTGTCGGGAAGTGAAGTCATTCCCAACTTCTTCAGGTTCTTGTCTTCAAGCATTTCGCCATTGCATACGACAGGCCATGTGATGGAGTCGTTCTTCAGGGTGCTCTGGCAGTAGCTTTTCGCACCATCCAGGCAGAATCCCATCAGTTTGAGCTTTCCTTGCGATTGACGCTGGCGACTTTTCAGGTCTCTCTGCATGCTTTGGCTATCATAGTTAAATGTAGACCAAGTGTAGATGACTGCCACCGGAGCACTGCTCATCTCAGTGCTGGAAACCAGTTTGCCATTGATGTCATAAGCTGTGAAAACGGGTAGTTTTGCGCCTACGCCGGCATCTTTCATCGTATTCACCTGCTGCTTCAGCCTTGCCAACTGTGTGTTCTTAGGCTGCTCTTTCTCGCAGATAGACAGGAGAGAGAGCGCCTTTTTGTAGTCAGGCTTGATGTTTGTGATGAAGTATTTCTTAATCAGATACAGGCAGACCACCGAACTGGCATTGTCTTTGATGAATGTTTCTGCCTGTGCACTTTCCTGAGGAGGCGTGTTGCCAAGGATTGATTTGCGGAATTTGGTCATTAATTCATTGGCTTTGGTGCCTTTAATCTCCATTTCCTTCAGGTGAGAAGCGTCACCTTTCAGCTCTACAGATTCTCCTGATTCTGCAAAGATAGGCTGCTCAGAGAAGTTTGGGAATACAATCATGAGGGTATGGCTTTCCGTGCAAGGCATTTCATAACTGAAACGGCCACCAACAACCTTGATAGTATCGACGCCGTCGATGCCACCATCTGTGCTGTAAACGTAAAATTCGCCTTGATTCATGTTTAAAAATTTGCCCTCAAGTTTAAAGTGACCACTGCTGACACCACATGATGTAAGCGCGATAATGAAAATAAGAGATATGATATAAGCAAATTTTTTCATAATGAAAAATTTTAAGGGAGGGTGAGTGCCGCGAGCGGGACTCGAACCCGCACAACCATTTCTGGTCAAGGGATTTTAAGTCCCTCGTGTCTACCAATTCCACCATTGCGGCATGGTAAACGTAAGAGCTAGAGCGGAAAACGGGACTCGGACCCGCGACCCCAACCTTGGCAAGGTTGTGCTCTACCAACTGAGCTATTTCCGCATTTCTTAATTGCGAGTGCAAAGGTAGTATAATTTCTTGAATCCACCAAATGTGTTTACATATTTTAAGAAAAATGCCGCATTTTTTCTTTGTAATAGGTGGATTTTCTAGGAATATCGCATGAAAATCCTTTAATTTCCTACTGTAATCACACTTCCGATGACGCCGGAGTAAGTTACTCGGTATTGCATCAGCGGCTTGTCTTCCTTAGTTTTTCCTCCACTTGTCACGGTTCCGTTCTCCAAACTATACACTCTTTTGCATTTGTTGCAGATGACCGACTGTCTGTTTCCAGTCCATTCCAGCGGATAGTTGGTTCCGCCATATTGCAGGATGCAGTTGAGGCATTGTCTGTCCCAAGCCACGTATCCGTTAAAATTGGATAGGCCCATGATGAAGCCGTTCTTCGTGGCATCCTTCAGGTCGTTTCCCGCTCCCAGATAGTTGTAGTTGGCATAATTCTCCTTGGCTGTAGAGAGAACGATGGTCTCGGTCTTGTTCTTTCCGTCGTTGGGGGTGGAGTAGAGGTTCCATGCTCCGTTCACCTTCTTGGCGCTTACCATCGTATAGCTTCCTGCTCCCTGAAGTGCATTCTCGATGGTATTGCCGGGGTGATAGATGGTTCTGAAGATGAATTGGCAGGGATAGCGTGTACTGATGCTGTTGTCGGCATTGCATGATGACAGGATGCTTGCGCCCAGCAGAATAGCTGCTGCCGGAAGGCACAAACAAAGCAAGAGCATAGCTTGGTTGACTATGCTCTTCACCTTATTATAAATATGTACCTTATTTATTATATACATTTCTTCTTCAGTTTGATTACTTTGATGGCATCAGATGATACACGCCTGCTTACTTCAGCAAGTTTTTCTCGGCATTCTCCATGCGCTCGAAGTGGAACTCGGAGAGGGTTTTCTCCATCAGTTCCTGAATCTTGTCGTTGCAGAGATTGCCGATGCTTCCCTCGTGTGTATGGTGAATATCCTTGTTTGGCTTGAATTCGCCCGCTTCGATTTCCAGTCCCACCTTCTTGTAGGCATCACGGAAAGGCATGCCGTTGGCGGCAAGCTGGTTCACCTCTTCTACGGAGAACATTGGGTCGTAGCGAGAATCGTCGAGGATGTGCTCGTTCACCTCCATCTTGTTGATGATGTAAGCTGCCATCTGTAGGCAGTCTTTCAACTCATCGAAGGCAGGAAGGAACACTTCCTTGATAATCTGAAGGTCGCGGAAGTAACCCACAGGCAGGTTGTTCATGATGAGCATCACCTGCTGAGGCAAGCTCTGCAGCTTGTTGCTCTTGGCGCGAATCAGCTCGAATACATCTGGGTTCTTCTTGTGAGGCATGATGCTTGAACCGGTGGTGCACTCCTTAGGCAACTTCACGAAGCCGAAGTTCTGGCAGTTGAACATGCAGGCGTCGAAAGCCATCTTTGCCAGTGTTCCTGCCACGGTAGCCATGGCGAAAGCCACGTTGCGTTCCATCTTTCCTCTGCCCATCTGTGCATAGACCACATTATAGTCCATGCTGTCGAAGCCGAGAAGCTCGGTGGTCATGGTGCGGTTCAGTGGGAATGAACTTCCATAACCGGCTGCGCTACCCAATGGGTTGCGGTTGGTCATGCGGTAAGCAGCCTGGAGGAAGAGCATATCGTCGGCAAGTCCCTCAGCGTAAGCACCAAACCAGAGTCCGAACGATGAAGGCATTGCCACCTGCAGGTGGGTGTAGCCCGGCATCAGTACGTCCTTGTACTGGTTACTCTTCTGAATCAGCTCGTCGAAGAGAATCTTCACGGCATCCACAATCTCCTTCAACTCATGACGGGTGAAGAGCTTGAGGTCTACCAGCACCTGGTCGTTGCGAGATCTTCCCGAATGAATCTTTTTGCCCATGTCGCCCAGTTTCTGGGTGAGCATCAGTTCTACTTGGGAATGAACATCCTCCACGCCGTCTTCGATAACGAACTCGCCCTTGTCGGCGATGGCGTAGATATTTTTCAATTCTGCGAGGAGCTGGGTAAGCTCATCCTTCTCCAGGAGTCCGATGCTTTCGAGCATGGTGATGTGTGCCATACTTCCCAGCACGTCGTACTTGGCGAGATAGAGGTCGAGCTCGCGGTCGCGGCCTACGGTGAATCGTTCTATTTCCTTGTTTACTTCAAAGTTCTTTTCCCAAAGTTTATGTGCCATAATTGTATCTTTTTATTAATCCTGATATGGAATCATCGCCAGGGCGTCTGCAATCTTTTCGATGCCTTCCTGCAATGGCTTCTTCACCATACCCTTGATAAACATGTTGAGCTCAGCCTTGATGGTGAGCTTCATCTTGCATGAGAATTCTCCTGTAGGAAGCAGCTGAATCCAGAAGTTGAACGGGATAGGGCTGTTCTCTGTCTCGAATTTGATGGTTTTAGGAAAATCTCTGTCGATGATGCGCATCTTCAGGTCGCCCACCATTGGGGCGTTGATCGTGATGCTGTCGCTGTCGAATCTCAGGTCCTTGAGTTTCTCCATTTCCTTTCTCTTGTCCTCAGGAATCTGGTCTTTCACCTGCTCGAAGCGGTCCTTGAGCACCTGCAGGTTGTTGAGGTCGCTCAAAGTGTTAAAAACAGATTCCTGCTTGTGAGGAATCTGTTTGATATTACTTTCGAATGTACTTGTACTCATTATTGATGGGTCAAAAATTACTTCTTCCAGTTAGCTGGATCCTTGCGCCACTCGTGGAGCAACTCTACGTCTTCCTGCTTGATGTAGCCTGTTTCCAAAGCCTCTGCCACTACGTGCTCGTAGTCAGTCAAAGTAACCAACTTCACGTTAGCGTCTGCGAATGCCTTCTCTGCTACTGGGAAACCGTATGTGTAGCTAGCTACCATACCTACAATCTCGTTGCCGTTCTTGCGGAGAGCCTCCACTGCCTTGAGTGAGCTGCCGCCGGTAGAAATCAAGTCTTCTACTACAACAACCTTAGCCTTAGGGTCGATTTCGCCTTCGATGAGGTTCTGCATACCGTGATCCTTTGGTTTAGAACGAACGTAAACGAAAGGCAAGTGCAACTCGTCGGCTACCAATGCACCCTGTGCGATGGCACCTGTAGCAACACCAGCTACTGCGTCAGCCTCTGGGAACTGCTCCAGGATGGTATGTACGAGTTCGAGCTTCACATAGTTGCGGAGTTCTGGGAAAGACAATGTCTTGCGGTTGTCGCAATAGAATGGTGACTTCCAACCAGAAGCCCATGTGAATGGATCGTTAGGCTGCAATTTGATAGCCTTAACCTTCAATAACTTAGATGCGAATTCTTTCTTCAGTTTGTCCATAATTCTATAAGGATTAAATAATTATAATTTATATCTGCAAAGGTACGACAAAAAAATGATTAATCATCATAAATGGCTTATTAATTATAGATTTTTAATCGTGTGTCCATCCGATGGTGGTGATGCTGAATTTCATCTTGCCCGCCTTGAGCAGTTCTTCGCAGCAGGATACGAGGGTGGCGCCTGTGGTGCAGACGTCGTCGATGATGAGTAGATGCTTTCCGGCAAGATTGGTGATGGGGTGCTTGCCTTGGGCATCGTGATAGAATGCTGATGTCTGGAACACATGCTTTACGTTTTCCTGTCTTTCAGATCTGCTTTTGTGGGTCTGGCTTTCTGTAAACACGGTTCGCCTGATGGCATCCGTGATGATGGGGAGTCCCGTTTTTTCCTGTATTCCCCTGGCTATCTCCTCGCTCTGGTTGTAGCCTCGCTCCTGTTGTCTTTTCCTGGTAATGGGAATGGGGATGATGGCGTCGATGCCTTCAAAGAAGTTGACTTCCAGTCCTTTGCTTCCGATGAGTCTGCCCAGATAGGTGCCGATATCGGGACGATGGTGATATTTCAGCTGGTAGATGGCATTGCTGGTCTTGGAGTGGCTGCTGTAGTAGATGAGTGCGGCGCATCGCTCGATGGGGATGCGTCCCCAGAACATCTTTGCCATCTCGTTTTCGTAGGGGTCGCTCCAGGTCATGGTGAGGGGGAGGTGCTTGAGGCAATTTATGCAAAGCATCTCTTCCGAACCCAGCAGTCTGTTGTCGCAGACGGGACAATAGCGGGGCAGGAGCAGGTTGATGATTTTCCCTAAAATACTGAGTCGCATCCTTCTATCAAATCTTCTTCTTTCATTTTGTCGATGCACTTGTGGATAACGTCCATGCTGTAGCCTCTTCCCAGGGCAAAGCGGATGAGTTTCATCGAACGCTCGTAGTCGTTCTTCGCCTTGATGCTCTTGTATTTGCTTTTCAGGAGGGGGAGGAGGGTTTCCATATACATGTCGTCCTCGATTTCCTCGAAGATGGGGTCGGAGATATCCTTCGGGATATGCTTCATCCAGAGGGCCTGCTCCACCTTGCGGCGTCCCCATTTATTGTACTTTATCTTGTCGTTGATGAAGAATCGGGCAAAGCGTTCATCGTCGATGAACTTCTTCTGGGTCAGGAATTCCATGTTTCGGGCGATGGCATCCTCGGGCAATTCCCACTTCTTCATCTTGTCGAGCATTTCCTGCGAGCAATGTTCGGCTTGCGTGCAGAGGGTAGTGAGCTTCAGCAGAGCCTGCTGCTCTGTCATCGGCTTCTTGGGGCGCTTGGGCTTGTTGTAATATTCCATAATGCATTTAATTTTATTTTATTTCTTTGCTTTCATCATTCTCTTCTTTCCGAAAGCATCTTCTTTGGTTTCAATATCCTTGAAGCCAAGACTTTGCAGCATTTCCCTTGTCTCCTTCTCGTAGATAGGATTGATTTCGAAGTATAATGCTCCTTCGGATTTGAGAGCAGATGATGCATATTCGGCGATGGCACGATAGAACTTCAGCGGATCTTCATCAGGAACGAAGAGGGCGATGCTCGGTTCGTGCTCCAGCACATTCTTTTCCATATCCGCTTTCTCCTTTTCGCAGATATAAGGAGGATTGCTCACGATGATGTCTGCTGCTTCTGCTGCTTTCGGCAACATCAAGGCATCCTGATACTCTATTCTAACATTCCCGGCCTTCAGCATTTCCACGTTCCCCTGTGCAATGCGGAGGGCATCTTCCGAAATATCCCATCCCGTAACTTCAGAATTTGGAATGGTCAATCCTAAAGTGATGGCGATGCAGCCGGATCCCGTGCAAATATCAAGAATTTGCTTCCTTTCATCTGCCTTCAGAGATGAAACTTCCTCCTCTATCCACTGGCAGAGTTCTGCCGTTTCGGGTCTTGGAATCAGTACGCCCGGCTCCACATGGAAGGTTCTCCCGGCAAAGTCGGCTTCGCCCAAAACATACTGCACCGGCTCGCCATTTTGCAGTCTTGCGATAATTTCTTCCAGATTTCTTTCTTCGTCTGAAGATAATTCATTAACTTTGCCGCAGATTATGTCGGTCAGAGTCATTCCGTACTCCACATCAAGCACGGTGCGGACGATAGCCTGCGCTTCGCCAGCATCATAGAGTGGGGTGAGGGATTGCCAAAACTGTTGGTACGTTTTCATCTTGATATTGCTTATTGCTATTTGATTTGAGAGCAAAGATACGACATTTTATCGAAAGTGAGTAAAAAAACAGAAGAAAAGTTGATTATGGAACAAAATAAAGTATCTTTTCTGGATCCGAAGACGGGAGAGCCGCTCTCTCAGCAGGAGATTGATGAAATGTTCATGCGCCGCTGCCTGCAGTTGGCGAAGAACGGCAGACAGAATGCGAAGCCTAATCCTATGGTGGGTGCCGTCATCGTGAGCAGCGAGGGCAGAATCATAGGCGAAGGCTATCATGTGCGTTGTGGCGAGGGCCATGCCGAGGTGAATGCCTTTGCATCGGTTAAGCCTGAGGATGAGCATCTTTTAAAGGATGCCACCATCTATGTAAGTCTCGAACCCTGTTCGCATTATGGCAAGACGCCTCCTTGTGCCGACCTTATCGTAAGAAAAGGTGTGAAGAGATGTGTCTGTGGCTGCGTGGATCCTTTTGCCAAGGTGCAGGGACGTGGCATCCAGAAGATTCGTGAGGCAGGAATCGAGGTAACGGTGGGCGTTCTGGAGGCGGAATGCCTCGAACTGAACAAGCGTTTCATCACCTTCAATACCCATCAGCGACCATACATCATCCTGAAATGGGCGCAGACGGCGAATGGCTTTCTGGATAATAATTTTCAGGGCATGGCGATTTCTACGCCATTCACCAAGATGCTTTCGCATAAGCTTCGTGCAGAGAACGATGCCATCCTGGTGGGTAGAATCACCGATGAGCGTGACCACAGCCAGCTCAACGTGAGAGACTGGAGCGGCAAGGACCCGATGCGACTGGTCATCGACCGCCATCATCCTTGTTTCGAAGGCTTGGACTTTTCCAAGGGCAAGGAAGAGGTGTTGAAGCAGATGATGCAGTACTTATATAATAATAAGGTGCAGTCGCTGATAGTAGAAGGTGGCGCCATCACCCATCAGGCTTTCCTCGATGCCGGATTATGGGATGAAATCAGGGTAGAAACATCTTTATCCACATCTGTGGAAAACGTGGTAACTGCCGGAACAGTAGCACCAAAGCTTCCTCATAACATCCGGTTAATCAACCATGAGGCGTATGATAATAATATTATAAATAATTACGAACGAGTATGAGCAATAGATTTACATCGCGCCTGAGCGATAACGACGATTTCAAGCGAGACGAGTTGATTCGCAAGATAGAGCATGCCGTGGAGCACATGACGCTCGCAGAGCTGGAAGCCCTGTTGTATGACATGTTTACCAAGGGCTACATCCAGGATTACTAAACATTCAAACATAAGATAAAATTTAAAAAAGGTGGGTGCTACAACAATTCGTGTAACACCCACCTTTTTTATATCTTATTCTTTATTTCCTTTATTTCGCCATTGGAGTGAAACGCAAGGTGAACTCATGAGTTCCTGTTGGAGTCATGTACTGTGGCAGACAAGAGTCGCCACCACAACTGCGGTTACCGATGCCACGCTGCCAGAAATCGAAGTGAGCGAAAATCTGGTTAGAACGTACCAGGTCGTAAGGATGCTTGCCACCATAGAATACATCGTAGTTGAACTGGGCATCATCGAAGTGAGACAACGAGAAGGCTACCATGCCCTCGGTGTTAATCAGCAACTTCGTGCTGTTGTTGTCGAGTGTCAACTGGCGCAGGCCCTGACGGTCGCCCATGGTCTGAGGAGCACTCTGCTCTTCGAACATGCCATCCACGGTGGTCTTGTACAAACCTAACAGCGAACCTCTCTGGCGGTCGATGTAGTTGCTCCAAGGACCCTTGGCATAATACTCCACATTCTCGAAACCAGGAGCAAACTGCATGGCAATACCAATTTTTCGGGTTTCCTCAGAAGAATTGTTGGTAGTTACCTTCATATCCACGGTTCCGTTAGGATAGATGGTGTAAGCAATCTGGTGTGCATCCTTACCGTTGGTAACGGCAGTCTCCACAACCACGTTCTTGCCCTGCTTCTTAGGAGCCTTCACCATCATCTTCTTGCCGGTGAGTGCACCCTCTTCCTTATTCTCGTTCTCGGCAACACCACCTGTAGCACCCAGGTTCACGTTGTCGTTGGCGATGCGGCGGAAACCATTGAAGTCAGGACCCGCATTAGGCTGAACGAGTTGGGTATTGCGATAAGTCCAGTTGGCGATGGTACCATCCTCTGCGAATGTGATGCTGAAGTCCTTGCCGGTGATGGTGTTATCCTTCACCTTCAGCTTGCCCTTCTCCTGGATAGCTGGCAACTTGCCATGGTCTTTCTGCACGAAGGTAGGGTCGGCAACAGATGTGCCACCTGCATTTTCTGTAGAAAGCTTGAACTGCTGCTGAGCCATCTCATAACCCTGCTTGCTCCAGGAAGTTGACTTCTTCAGAACGAGGCTGAAGGTGATGACATACTCTGCCTTATCATCTACAGCGGTGGTGTATGGGATGTTGATATCGCAGGTCTTGCCTGGCAATACAGATGGGATAGCCACCTGGTTCTTCTCTACAGATACACCATTGCGGAGCACCTCGTAGCTGAGATTGTAGATATCTGCCAGGTTGGTGAATGCGCACTTGTTCTTCAGGGTGAGCACGCGACTGTAGAAAGACTCGAAGTTCACATCTCTGTAAACATACTTCACCTCGGTGAGCTTAGCCGTCCACTCTCTGCCTGGAGTAATGATACCATTGCTCATGAAGTCGCCCTGGAATCCTCTGTAACCGTTGTTCATCTTGGTATAGTCGTAACCGGATGTGTAGTAGTGGAGTCCAGTCTTAGGATCCTTCAGAGGAAGGCCCTTGCGGATGCGGCGTGTATCGTAAATACCCTGGTCAACCCAGTCCCAGATGCAGCCGCCGGTGATACCGGTACTAGCCTCGATGAGATCCCAGTATTCCTGCAGATTACCCACAGCCTGACCCATGGCGTGAGCATACTCACAGATAAAGTAAGGCTTGTTGTTGAGGCCATCCATCTGCTTCTTCACAACCTCGATTCTTGGATACATGTCTGAACCGAAGTCTGAGTACTTGGCACCGTGATTGTAGCCCTCGTAGTGAACCCAAGCGTCGCGACCAGGCAAAAGCTCCTTCACCTTATCGTAGGTAGCCTGGAAGTTGTCGCCACCGCCCGACTCGTTACCGAGCGACCAGAATACCACGCTAGGATGGTTGCGGTCTCTCAATACCATGCGTTCTGTGCGGTCAACATAAGCAGCACGCCAGGTAGGATTGTTAGAGAGTGAGTGGTTATTGTGGCACTCCACGTCAGCCTCGTTCATGCAGTACAATCCGTAGTAGTCGAACATCGCATACATCTTAGCCTGACGAGGATAGTGGCTGGTACGGACGGTGTTCACATTGGCCTGCTTCATCAGGATTACGTCGCGAAGCATGGTCTCCACATCGATGGCGTGGCCATAGAGTGAGTGAATATCCTGGGTATTGACACCCTTGAAGAATACTCGCTTGCCGTTTACATAAACCAGTTTGCCCTTGATGGCAACATCTCTGAAACCGTATTTGGTAGAGAATACCATCTCTTCCTTGTCGCCTGCCTTCTGGCGGACGATAACGGTATAGAGGTTAGGCTGCTCTGAGGTCCAAGCCTTCAGACCAGTCAGGTTGTCGATGGTAAGGCGGCAGTTTTTCTCGCCGTCCTTGGCAGTCATGGCAACCTGTGCCGACTGCTTGGCAACAGATTTTCCCTGAGGGTCGAGGAGTTCAATCTCCAGCGTCTTCTCAGATTTCTCCTTGGCAGCGTTATTGATAGTCAGGTCAACATTCAGTTTGCCCGATGCATAATCGCTGTTCAGGGCAGAAGTGATGTAATGATCTGCTACGAAAGTCTTTGGAGTGGCTACGAGATAAACATCGCGGTGAATACCACCGAGGTGCCACATGTCCTGTCCCTCCAGATAAGAGCCGTCGCTCCAGCGGTAAACGCATACAGATACGTTGTTGTCGCCCTTGCGAACCAGGTTGGTGACATCGAATTCAGCATCTGTATTGGCACCCTGTGAATAGCCGGCATACTTACCGTTTACCCAAACCACGATGGCGCTGCAGGCACCGTCGAAGTGCAGGAACACACGCTTTCCAGTTTCCCAACCTTCAGGCAGATTGAAGTTACGGCGATAAGAACCTACCGGATTCTTGTCGAAGTTATCCTTGAAGGCTGTGATGAATGGCGGTTTGTTCTCGAAAGGATAGCCCACATTATTATATACAGGCACATCGTATCCAGCCATCTCCCAGTTCAGGGGCACCTGGAGTTCCTTCCATGAAGAAACATCGGCGTTGTCTGCCCAGAAGTCATCCTTCTCAGGTTTGCCCTGTTTCCAGTCGGCAGTATAGTGGAATTTCCACTTACCGTTGAGCAACAGATAGTTGGCACGTTTAGGTGTGAGCCATGGGAATTTGTAGTAGTCGTCCTGCTGCATGGAAGCAGTAGAAGAATAAGGTACGAAAGTAGCATGGGCTTTTTCCTTGCGATCCTCAAACTTGGTCTCGTCTTCTACCCATTTGTCTGTAAACGGACAAACGTCAACCTTTGCCTCAACCACTTTCTTCACCTTTTTCTTGGTGTGTCTAAGTTGTGCAATAGCTGATGTGCTGAAGAGGAAGGTCAGTGCAACCGCAGCTCCCCAAAATAAATGTTTTTGTTTCATTGTCTGGTTGAATTATTAATAATTACAAGTTAGCTAGTTATGAATCTGTTTAGAATTGGTGCAAAATTACGATTAATTCTTGAAACTTCCAAATAATTACCGAACTTTCGTGTACTGATGGAGTTAAAAAACTGAAAAGTGTTGTGTGCTATTCTTTTCTATGAGCCTTATTTTGCTGATAGGGTACTGAAAATGCCATTTCGCGCAAAATAGTAACAGGCTATTCTGCGCAAAATGGGGTAAAAAACTACTTCGTGCGAAATGGGATAAAAAACTATTTCGTGCGAAATAGTGAAACTTTAGAAGAAGAATCTTATCCTTTTCTTCCGAAATCTGCAGGTATCTCGCCCCACTTCTTTGTTTCCCATTTAAAGATAGGCACGGTGATGGGGTGGGTGCGGAGCCAATTCTCGGCACGGGCGATGACCTGATAGAGCTGCTCGGTTTGAGGAGTGCGCTCCAGCTTGGTCTTGCATTGCTTCTTGTTTACCCAGAGCTGGGCATTCACGCTGTCGCTATAGATTACCTTGTCTGTGATGCCTCGTTGGGCCATCAAGGCTAGGGCGTGGACGATGGCAAGGAACTCGCCGATGTTGTTGGTGCCGTGAATGGGACCATAGTGGAAAACCTGCTCACCTGTCTGAAGATCAATGCATTGGTATTCCATCGGACCCGGATTGCCGGAACAGGCGGCATCCACAGCCCAGGCATTCGCCTTTACCTCGTTGGGCAAAGGCAACACGGTATCGTTTCTCCATGAAGGAGGATTTACGGGCATCTTATTCATTTTTTCTATTCTTTTATTTTCTGTTGATTATTGTTTTAGAATCCTATCCTATAGAAATAGGAAATAGAATTGATAGATATAAACTTAGAATACAGACCTTTATAAAGAATACAGACTTTTATAAAGAATCAGACCTTTATAAGGAATCCTACCCCCTATAAAAACGAAATGAGCAATCCCCAGAGTCTGGCTCTGGGGGTGCTCATTATTTGTCAATAGTCAATATTCAATTGTAGGTTATTATATCGTATGTAAATATTACATTCTTTCTGGAACCTCGATACCGAGCAGAGCCATACCGTTCTTCAGAATCTTGGCAACATTGGCAGCAAGAACCAGACGAGTGGTCTTCTCTGCCTCGCTCTCAGCATTCAGGATGCTGTAGTCGTGGTAGAACTGGTTGAACTCCTTGGTCAGCTCGTAGCAGTAGTTAGCAATGCCGCCAGGGTTATAGTTGTTGCCGGCATCGGCTACGGCTGCAGCGAAGTCGTTCATCTTCTGGATGAGGTCGATTTCCTTCTCGTTGATAGGAGCATCTGCGCCTAACTCTGCAGGAATCTCGATGCCCTCGGCTGCTGCCTTGCGCATGATGCTGCGGATACGAGCGTAGGTGTACTGGATGAAAGGACCTGTGTTGCCGTTGAAGTCGATACTCTCTTCTGGGTTGAAGAGCATGTTCTTGCGGGCATCCACCTTGAGGATGAAGTACTTCAACGCTCCGAGACCCACGATGCGTGAAATCTCCTGGCGCTCTTCCTCGCTCATGTCCTTGAACTTGCCAAGCTCATCGCTTGTCTGGCGAGCATCCTTGATCATCTCTGCCATCAAGTCATCAGCATCTACTACGGTTCCCTCGCGGCTCTTCATCTTTCCGTTAGGCAACTCTACCATTCCGTAAGAGAAGTGAACCAAGTCCTTACCCCACTTGAAGCCGAGACGGTCGAGCAGGATAGAGAGCACCTGGAAGTGGTAGTTCTGCTCGTTACCTACTACGTAGATCATCTTGTCGATAGGGAAGTCCTTGAA
>JAIJUV010000272.1 GCA_022732315.1 Prevotella sp. | reverse complement strand
TCCGCAGGATGGCGTTCAGAAGATTACCATCACCATTGGCGGCAAGGACTTCATCTACGACAACGGCACACCTTTCAAATTTGAGAGTGGCAAGATTACTACAGTCAATCTGGAAGTGGGACGTGACGAGATAAGACTTGGAGATGTTAAAATTACTGATTGGGAGGATGGCAGCACATTCAGCGGCGAGGCTCTCAACTAACATAGTACAACGATTAAATACATATACAGAATGAAAGCAATTAAATTATTCACAATGGCAGCTTTGGCAACGGCAGTTTTTGCCAGCTGCTCCAACGATGAGGATTTGGCACAGAGCAGTTATCCTGCGGATAATGTGGTGCGAGTTACAACAAACGTAGAGGACATGACTACACGTGCATTTCACACCACAAATTCTCTTGATGAATTCGCTTTTTGCATTGGCAATGCTAATAATATCAAGTATTCCTATAACAACGTCATGATGACAAAAGAGGGAACTAATTGGAATCCTTCTGTTCAGATGCTTTGGCAGAACTCAACTCAGCCTGTCGATATAATGGCTTATGCCCCATTCGACTCAAGAGGAAATACGGAAACAATGATTAAAGTAAAAAAATATCCAGTTTCTGTTGGTACGCAACAGAAGGCGGGTACTTACGAGTCTGACTTCCTTGTATATAAGAAAACGGGATTTGTGCCAGAAAAGGATTTGACAAATGGTGCAGTTGACATAACTTTTACTCATGCCCTCAGTTTGCTGAACATAAAAATTGAGTTCGGCACTGATTTTAATTATACGACTCCTTTGGCAGCTAATCCGATAAATAATATAAATATCGGAGGAAGCATCAATCAGGGTTTTGCAGATTTGTCAGCAGATCCTATCACTGTGGCAGTAGATGCAACCTGTGCTCCTGTCTTGATAGAACCTGAGCTTGGGGAATTCACAGCAGCAGCCAACAATGATGCCCATGCAATTGCAAATTATTCAGCTATCCTTATACCGCAAACTATTACTGAAGGATTTAGGGTAGAGTTTGAAATAAACGGCAAGATTTATGTGTGGAGGGCTCCTAAAAATGTGACTGCGACATTAGAAGCTGGTAAAAAACATCTGCTGACCCTTACTGTAGGTAAGGATTTCGTAAAAGCTGGCAGCATGAAGGCAAGCCCTTGGGTAGAAGGGACTGGTGCAACTTTAGAAACAGAATAAGAAACAGAATAAGTAACAGAATAAAAAGCGAAGAATATGAAAATTTCAAAATATTTAGGAACCTTTGCATTACTCGCAATGCTTGCTGCTTGCTCTACAGAAGATGAGCAGGTTCGCTTTGCTGGAGATGAGGTAAAAGTAAATGCAACCATTGGTGGCGAGAGCGTTTTTACCAGAAGTAATCCCATTGGCAGTACAGAAGAACAGAGTGCTTTTCAAGATTTTGACCAAATTGGAATTAGCGTGAATGGTGGTGCCACTCATAAGTATGAAATGAAAAATGGAGTTTGGGGAGTAGCTGAATCCGAAGTTCCAATTAAATGGGAATCCGAAGCTACAGAATTCAAGGCGTTTTATCCGTATTCTTATAATAATGTCAACAATAGTTTTGACAACGGACAAATCGGTACAGAACAGAACACAAAGGAAGGATTAGCTCTTTCTGACTACATGACAGCTAAGAAGACATATCCAAACATACCAGAAAACCGTCAGCTCGATTTGACTTTCAAGCGCCAGACGGCACGTGTCGTTATCGATATAGAAAATTCGACTTTCATGAATGAGTTTGACCAACCATATGTAGCTGAGATAAATATATATTCTCAATTACAGCTACCGGCAACTCAAGGCGCAGATGTTTCTGCTATAAAAGCATATAAGGTGGATGACTCTAACCCAAAGAGTTCTTGGGTGGCTCTGGTTGCTCCAAATGCAGAAGACGCGAACAAAGATTTTATATGCATAAGTGTACAGGAAAACGGTCCTGGAACGCCTAAAGCATACTCTATTAAAGGCATTCCAAATCTTGAAAGCGGTAAGAGCTATACCTATAAATTGAAGATTGGTAAGGATAAAGCCATAATAGATAATGTTACAGTGACAGATTGGAAAGAAGGAACGGCAATACCTGGTGGCGAGGCTTCTTTGGTAACGGAAGAGAGTGTAAGAGAATCGGTCGCTAAGCAATTGGAAAACGGCAATGATGTGGAGTTAACTTTACCTTCCAATGCGTCGTTAGGTCTTTTTGAGGCCATAAAGACTGCCTTAAAAGATAAAGGTGTTCCAAAAAGTTCTGTCGATATTACCTTAAAAGGTGTTATGAGAATTCCTCAAAAAGCTTTTGGTAATTTACCAGAAGGCGTTGCTCCATGGTTTAACGTAGTTCGCTTGCCAGACGCTACCATTATTGAAGATTATGCTTTTCAAGGCAGTACATTGACGGAAATATATGCTCCAAAAGTCGAAGAGATTAAATCTCGTGCTTTCTCTCAATGCGAAAAGCTTGGAATTGTAGATATGCGAAAGGCATCAAGGATAGAATACGTGGCATTTCATGGATGTATAAAATTAAATCGGGTCCGTTTCGGGGCACTAAGTTCAGCTGGACAACTATATGAAGACGGTACAGGAGGTATATTTGAATCCTGTTCAACCGGAGTTATTGACCTGACATTGTCTTCACGACAATCTATGATGCAGCTTCGTACTACAGCGGAAACAACGTATGAATGGGTTCCAGCTGGAGAAAGCTATTGGGACACAGAAGACTACGAACGTACAAAGTTTCTTGGCTATAAATTTAATCACATCTATCGTGCAGACGATTAATAAACTCCAAAGCTGGGCAGGAGTATAAGGTGCCCAGCAAACATATTCACCCGCACCTCACGGTGAAACGACAAGGGTCTATATGCCACGATGAAAAGGTGGCGTATAGACCCTTGATTATATGGTGATATTCGTAATCTACATCTCCGCTTTCAGCATCTTTATCTCCTCTACCATCAGCCCCGTCATATCCATGATAGACGCTTCATCCATACCCTTTGCCAGCATCTTTCTGGCAATCTCAAGGCTTCGCAGGTTCATGCCTTCAGCTCTGCCTTCTTCTCTACCTTTCTCCATACCTTTTTCCATACCTTCCTTCATACCAATTTCCTTACCCTCAGCTATGCCTTCACGCTTAGCGGTGTCTACGGAATTCTTGATGTCGCGATATGCCATCTTGCTGGTCTCGTACTCCCTCATTTCCTGCGGAGTAAACTTGGCTATTTCGGCTTCCTCAAAGAGACGGTCGAAGACTTTATCGCACAGTTCTTTAGGGCGCTGGGTAAGC
>JAIJUV010000271.1 GCA_022732315.1 Prevotella sp. | reverse complement strand
GCCGCGACACGGTAGAAACCGAAGCGGCTGGGTTCCTTGCACTGCCGGAAGAAGTTTTTGAAGAAGTTGTCCAGCACGTCGCCGTGGCGGTCGAATTGCAGGAAACTCTGCGCGTTCTCCGCTTTCGCGGGGGTGCGCTTGGGGGAACCGTCGGCATCCAGCCCGGCTACCACGCTGATCTCGCCCGTCTTCTCATCACGGACTATCAGCACGTCCTTTTCGCTTTTTTTCTTTGCCATTTGAAAAATGTTTTAATGGGTTATTTTTGAAAGAAATTATGGATACGAGCCTTGTAGAAGGCTATATCTTCCTTTTTGAAGTCCTTTACGTGTCCGGAAAGGAACGTCAGCACGTCCTCTTCGCTGTAATAGGTCTTTTTGCCGAGCGTCTTGTACGGCAACGCGCCGATGCTGCGGTAGCGTTGCAGGGTACGCTTGCTTATCTGGAGCAGCATACAGAGGTCTTGGTTGTCGAACATCCTGATACGCTCCATCGGGTTCGGGGCTTTGCCGGACGGCTGCAAGGACAGCAGCAGTTCGTCCTGACGGTCGAGCCGTTCCATCAGCTTCCGCATCCAGCTCTCAAAATTGTTTCGGGTAAGCAGTTCCATATGTCACGTCCTCCTTCTTTTGGGTTTGCCGCCGCCCGTGCGTAGCGTATGGTTGCGTTTCAGTTCCGTCGGTGTCGCCGCGTCTTCCATGACGGTGCAGTCCGCAAGCAGGCGGTCGATTTCAGACTGTCGGTAGCGGCATTTGCCGCGCAGCACTACATAGCCGATGCGATGCTCGTTACGCATACGCTGGAGGGTGCGGGTACTCACATTCAACAGGTGCGCCGCCTCACGGGTGGTGAGCAACCTGTCTGCGGATTTTTCCTTTCTTTCGCCGGAAACGGCACGCACGTGTGCCGCTATCTCGGCTATCTGTTCCGTCAATGCGGTGAAAGCGGAACTTTCCATCGTTATTACTTTCATATTCAGTCCTTTCTTTTGGTTTCTGCGGCAAAATTCGGCAATAAACAAAAGGGGCTTTAACAGCTCACTACGTGTCTCACGTAAGATTTTTATTGGAAATGGCTCCATTACCCGGACAGACGGCGCAACATACAGCCTTTCAGCGGGAAACGATATGCGTTCATGAGGATGGCGTTACCTTTGCGGCAAACCTGAAATGTTTTGAATATGGAAATTGTATCTATCGAGAAAAAGACCTTCGAGATGATGGTGGCGTCCTTCAACGCCCTCTCGGAGAAGGTTGCCGCCCTGAGGCGCAAGAGCGACGGCGGGCGGTTGGAAAGATGGCTCACGGGCGAGGAAGTCTGCGGGCAGTTGAGAATCAGCCCGCGCACGTTGCAGACGTTGCGCGACAAGCGGCTTATCGGCTACTCGCAGATAAACCGCAGGTTCTATTACAAGCCGGAAGAAGTTAGGAGGCTGATTCCGCTTATCGGTACGCTCTATCCCGGCGGCAGGTAATCTTATTATTCACCCACTGAATCCAAAGTTATGATGAACGAGAACAACGATGTTTTTACACTGGAGGACGAGCCGCTTGCCACCGTGGTGCAGAATATGCGCAAAGGCTCTAAATGGCTCTCTGCATTTTTGGAAAACTACCGTCCACCGCTGGACGGGGAACGTTACCTGACGGACAGGGAGGTGGCGGAGTTGCTCCGTGTGAGCCGCCGTACCTTGCAGGAATACCGTAACAACAGAGTGTTGCCCTTTATCCTTTTAGGCGGGAAGGTGCTTTACCCCGAATCGGGATTGCGTGAACTGCTGGAGGCGAATTACCGCAAACCGATGGAGTAATGTCCTGACATTCCGGAATAAAATGCGTACCTTTGTGGTTAAAACGAATACCATTATGCTTCGGAGTGAATTTGCAAAATTGTTAGAATCCACAATAATTCCTGAAGGAATTGAGCAAGAGGACATAAAATCCCGAATCTATCCTATAAGTGCAGCATTGATGTCAATGTTGCCACAAAAACTGTATAGATATAGGAGTTGTTCAACATTAAACCTTGATGCTTTTGACAAGGATCTGGTTTATGCTGTTACTGCTGATAAGTTTAATGACCCCTATGACACTCTTGTTTATTATAGTTTGGATAATATTCAAGAGCAAATGAGAGCTTGTTGTACAGAAGAATTTCTTGAACAATTCAAACAGATACTTGAAACTAAAGATTTCGAATTTCCTCCAAGTGTAATCCAATTTTTCGGAAGAAACAATTTGACAGGTTTAAAAAAACAGGTAATATCGTGTAACGGCATAAATCCATTGACATTAGCTCTTTTTAGTGTTGTAATGGAAAACATATTGAAAGAAATCCTATTAAAAATGGGGGATACATTAAAGGTCGTATCTACAATAGCATGTTTAAGTGAAAGCATAGATTCTGTTATAATGTGGAGTCACTATGCCCAAAATCATGAAGGGTTTGCATTGGAATATGATTTAAGGTTCTTATTAGAACAAGGAGAAATGAATTGTTGTATCTTGCCTGTTATATATGATAATAACCGCTTTGATGCAAATAGTTTTATTCAATGGTATATAGCAAAGAGCTTGGGGCTGGATGTTAAAAATATAGATTCACTATCGCATTTGAAAATGGCTATTCACAAATCCACACAGTGGGAATATGAAAATGAATGGCGTATTATTCATTCAGAGAAACAACCTGCCGCACATTCTCGTGCAACAAGCCTGAAAATTGTTCCTAAAGCAATCTATTATGGAGAGAGAATTTCAAACATCCACAAGAAAACTTTGCATTATATAGCACAAGAAAAAGGAATTGCGGAATATGATATGTACATTGATTGTGGCTCGTTAAAGTATGAGATGTTATATAAGCCATCTCAATTTTGATACCTCATATTCTTTAGCACATAATTTGTATATTCAAAATTGACTATTTTAAAGTTAAAACGGACAGCTTGATGGTTGTCCGTTTTTAATTGATTTTCATCGTCTTTTCAGCAGTAACCGCCTTTTCCGCTATGTACGAATAACATGTAGGCGGTATGCTTGTCTTTTGCAAGTGCCTTGTCCATCAGCCAGCGGCGGAAAAGATGGGCATGGTATGTGCTCAGCCGAAAGGTGACGGGGATGATTATCTCAAGCGAGTAAACATCCGCATACAGACCGTTTTCAAGTTGGATGTAGCGGCATGCCTCGTAGTCGTTCAGCACGTCCGTTTTGAGGATGGCTTTGATGGCGGCGTTCACTGCCGGGACACCCGTGTGGAACAGTCTGGCGATTTCTCCGGCGGTCATCCATACATCGTTACCGGTTACGCTGACCGCCTTGTCCTC
>JAIJUV010000270.1 GCA_022732315.1 Prevotella sp. | reverse complement strand
ATTAATGAAATTTTTAGTGAAAGAAATTTAAAAATGAGATTTGCGGGCTTTGCAAAAAGCCCGCAAATAGGGGCGTTGTGACATTTTTGGACGCTTACATATTTATGCGAGTGGCGAGTTGGACAAAAATAGCACATGTTCCATTTTGGAACATATGGGTAATGATAGTAAACAACGGTATGCTACAACTTACTATAATTTAGATGCAATTATCTCGGTGGGTTATCGAGTTAATAGTATCAATGCGACAGCTTTCCGCCGTTGGGCAACAAACGTTTTACGTGACTATCTTCTTCAAGGTTATTCCGTGAATCGTCACTTGATAGCCCTACAGGAGAATATGGACAAGCGTATGACCCATATTGAGGATGTCCAGGCTAAGCAGCAACAGCAGCTCGACTTCTTTATTCGGACCTCGACCCCTCCAGCCGAGATGGTCTTCTTCGAAGGTGATTTCTACACAGCAAGAGATGCTTTGGAGAACTTAGTTCGTACAGCCAATCATCGAGTAATCATCATAGATGGCTATGTTTCATCGCTAACTCTTCCCCGATAATCATATTGACATCCGAAAATGGCGTAACGAGTCTCATGACCGCTGGCTTATCATAGATGACAGCCTCTATCACTGTGGTCATTCATTAAACGCCAATGGCGGTCATAAGATTTCCGCCATAACCCTGATGGGCACCTCTCCAGAGGTAATCCTCTCAAAAATAGAATAAAAATAATATTCCTCATTCGAACGACGACCAGTGCAGAGCGATACTGCAATGAGGAACTATTCTGGCGGTTCCAATCAGCAAGCTAAAGCAAGGCGGTCCCATCCCGCACAACATGGCGAGGGTTTTGATGCCCCGCCAACCATAAAGCGTAGCGGTTCTGAGCACCGGAGGGCGGTTACATCCCCGCTTCCTGAGGAAGAGGGGCTTGGGGAGAAAGTGGAGCCCTCTTTGGCTAAAGAGGGACGGGGTGATTCGAAAAAAACTTATGTAAGAATTTAAGTTAGAACAATGAATATAATCAAAACCGATATAGATGGCGTCCTCATTATAGAGCCACGCCTCTTCCGCGACTCTCGTGGCTACTTCTTCGAGAGCTTCAGCGAGCGAGAGTTTGAAGAGAAGGTTACTCCAATCCTGGGTCATAGTGTTCACTTCTGCCAAGACAACGAGTCTATGAGCAGTTATGGCGTGATGCGAGGCCTGCACTTCCAGCGCCCACCATATACACAAAGCAAGCTTGTACGCTGCGTAAAAGGCAGAGTTCTCGATGTAGCAGTAGATATTCGTAAAGGTTCACCAACCTACGGCAAACATGTAGCCGTAGAGCTGACAGAAGACAATCATGTCCAGTTCTTCATTCCAAAGGGCTTTGCCCATGGTTTCGCCGTTCTCTCAGAAACAGCAGTCTTCCAATACAAGTGTGATAACTTCTATCATCCAGAGGCAGATGGAGGCATCAGTATCCTCGATGATACCCTCGGTATTGACTGGAAAATTCCAACCGAATATGCCAATCTCTCAGAAAAAGATACGAAGCATGCCATGCTGAAGGACTTCGATTCGCCATTCGATATCAATGTAGATCTCTACAAGTAATTGGTCTGAGTTGAAAAAACTCCTCCAAAAATTTGGTGGTTTCACAGAAAACCCTTATATTTGCAGACAAAAAAGGAGATGCAATTATGAACACAATAGCAATTGACAGCAATATATATAAAGGTGCAGAAAGTTATGCTAAATTACATAATATTAGTGTGACAGCTGCAATAGAAAAGGCGATTTCTTTGTTTTTGCAAAAGGTACAACCTAAGCAAAAGCTATTAGAAACTGCTGAGTTTAATGATGCTTTGTCTTATGTTAAAACATTAAAGGCAAAAGGTGGCAAGCCGATACCGGCAGATGAAAATAGCTTAGATGCGTTGGTTGATAAAAAATATGCATTATGAGAGTTTTTATAGATACGAATATCTTAATAGATTTCGTTGTAAATCGGGAGGGCTTTTCTGAAGATGCAGATAAACTCTTTGCCCTTGGAATAACAGGAGACATAAAGTTGATGACATCAGCTTTGTCTTATGTTACAACCATGTATATAGCACACAAGTATGAGTATCAAGATGTAAAAGAAACTCTTCTGGCGGTGTCGAATTTTGTAGATGTTTTGGACTTGCAAGGCAATACGGTAATTGAAATGCTATCTTCTGATTGGAAGGATTATGAAGATGCAACTCAAAATGCCACAGCTTTGCGAGCTGAGGGAGATTGTATTGTAACTCGTAACAAGAAGGATTTTACGAATTCTTCTTTACCTGTTTATACTCCTGCTGAGTTGTTGAATATTTTAAACCAATAAAGGTGGCGTAGCTACTAATATGTTGAAGCTTGAACATTGGTCATGCGGTCATCCCATGGACCGATGCTGTCACAATCCTAAATATTCCTCATTCGAGCGACGACAAGTGCAGAGCGATACTGCAATGAGGAACAAAAATAACTTTTTTCAAAAACCGATAGGTGTAACTACTTGTAATATAGTAGTTACGCTGTATTGGTGATCGCCAGATATGGAACGTAAGCAATACCTAGATCAGATAAAGGAATTGGTTCAGACTGTCCAGACACTTCTGGATGCCAATCTTGCCTTGGGTAATAAGCAGAAGGAGCAAAAGACAGAGTCAGATCGTAAGATTGCCAATTTGCAGGCTCAGGTTGACAAACTTACAGGAGAACTGCAAGCCAGTAGGCGTAAGATGCATGGCAAGAATAATGGCAGAATTTCTTCATGGGATTCTTTGACATGATTGTAGCTGGAAGAAGGGATTATGCCTTGATGACAGAGGCACTTTTAGTTAAACCTGTTTAAAAATCGAAAAAGTTCAAATTCTTAAAATACTCTGTATCCCCAGTAAACACTGGGGATGGAGTTGTATTGTCATAGGGGTTGGATGCTTACTGCTGGTATCATTTTCGTAGAAACTAGGTATTTTGGTTAGGTGTAATAGATATTATACAAAATTATGGCACATAAAACTTTTATTTCTTATAAGTATAGCGAAGCGCAAGATTTACGTGATGCTATTATTGATGCAATGGGTGATGATGCATCATATTATCAAGGTGAGACTTCTGAATCACCAGATTTGACTGATACTTCTACAGAAAACATCAAAAAGCATCTTCGTGACATGATGTTTGATACATCCGTTACTATAGTATTGATTACTCCTCATGATTCCTAAGACATCACCAAATTTTTGAGAGCTTTTTTGTGTTAAAATAAGCAAAATAGCCCCCAGAAAGCATATAGGCATACCTACCCCTGTA
>JAIJUV010000001.1 GCA_022732315.1 Prevotella sp. | reverse complement strand
AATGCAAACGTTTGCATTTGTTTTCCTTGACTGGCATTATTCATGGTTCTTGATAAGCCTTATTTCTTTTCCTTGATGATGCTGACAGATAAAGCGCCGGCGATGAGTAACACACCAGCCACAATCATCATGTCGCTCTGATGAGAACCGATCAAGCTCAGGATAGTGCCGCCACAGATGGCTGCCACAATCTGAGGAATACAGATGGTTCCGTTAAACAGGCCCAGATAAGCACCCATGTGACCATAGCCCTGCAAGGCGTTGGTAACAAAGGTGAATGGCATTGCCAGCATGGCTGCCCAACCCGCACCAATCATCAGGAATGGGATAAACTGCAAGTATTGGTCGTGCAGGAATGGAATCAGAGCGAAGCCCACGCCACCAATCAGCAAGCTCACGCTATAAGCCATTTTAGTGTTCTTGAACTGAGGAAGCACCACAGCCCAAAGCACGCTGCCCACAGCCTGTACGGCAAAGAGGATGCCCACCCAGTTGCCAGCTTCCTGGAATTCAGCCGACTTAGGGTCGGTGGTATTCCAAACGGTTTCGGCGATGGCACCGGTAGAATAGTTCCAGAGATAGAGGAAGCCAGCCCAGCAGAAGAACTGTACCAGTCCCACCTTCCAGAAGGTAGATGGCGCATTCTTCAAGAGCGTAATCCAATCGGCCTTACCCTCTTCTTCCTTTTCCACATCGCCAGCTACACCATTATACTCCGCATACTGCTGCGGATTCCACTCCTTCACCTTCATCGTGGTGTAGATAACACAGAGAATCAGGATGGCAGCACCCACATAGAACGACCAGATGACGGAATCAGGCACCACGCCTTGTTCTGCCACATTCTTGATACCCAGGAAAGTAAAGAGGAACGGGAAGATGTAACCAGCCACAGAGCCGGCATTGCAGAGGAAACTCTGGATAGAGTAAGCCTTCGCCTTCTGCTTCTCGTTCACCATGTCGCCCACCAGCATCTTGAAAGGCTGCATCGCCATGTTGATGCTCGTATCCAGAAACATCAGGGCAATCAAGCCGAAGAGCATGGCTCCGCTCACGGTAAGGCCCAGCGAACCGGCATTCGGCAGCAGGCACATCACGAGGACGGCAATCGTGGCACCCACGAAGAGATAAGGGATGCGGCGACCGAATCGGCACCAGGTCTTATCACTCAGCGTACCTACGATAGGCTGTACCAGGATTCCCATCAATGGAGGGAGAATCCAGAAATAACTCAAGTTGTGTGGGTCAGCACCCAACGTTGCAAAGATTCGGGAGATGTTGGCGCTCTGAAGGGCGTAGGCAATCTGTACCCCGAAGAAACCGAAGCTCAGGTTCCAGAGCTTCCAGAAACTCAAATCAGGTTTTTGTGTCATATTGTTGTTATTTTAAATTTCAAAGTTCGGTGTTCAAAGTTCAAGCTTATCTCGTAGTTCCTCTTACCACGAGTCGGGTTCTCACCACTCTTTTCTCCACATCATCCTTCTGGATGGATCCCTCCACCTGTCCGATGAGGATATTTGCCGCTTCCTCGCCCACTGCTACGCCTCGCTGTTCCACGGTGGTAAGCATAGGGTCGCTTGCCTTGGCACGGTCGCCATTGGTAAAACCGCAGATACTGATGTCATCTGGCACAGCGTATCCCATGCGCTTGGCGGTATAGAGGATGCCGATGGCGGTATCGTCGTTGATGGCGAAGAAAGCATCCGGCACTTCATCCTGCTCCAGGATTTCAGGCGTGATAGCCTCAGCCTGCGCACGATTGTCGCAGATTCTCACCCAGTCAGGGTTCTCGGTCAGCCCATGCTTCACGATGGCATCATGATAACCGTTGTATCTGTTTTTGGAAATCTCCAAATTCATTGGCGAACCATAGAAGGCTATCTTCTTGCAGCCCGTATCAATGAGATGGGTCACGGCGGTGAAGGCGCCCATGTAGTCATCCACCACCACTCTGGAGCAGTTTACGCCCGTACAGATTCTATCGATAAAGACGAGCGGCACACCATTGTCCATCAACTTCTCGAAATGGTCATACTGTTTGGTATCCTTCGCCTGCGAAACGATGATGCCACACACCTTATTCTTATAGAAGTCTTCACAGATAGCCACCTCTCGGTCGTATCGCTCCTTGCTCTGTGCCACCATCACACGATATCCCCTGGCTCTCGCCTCCTCCTCAATTCCCGAGAGAATAGACATAAAATAATAGTGAACCATCTCGGGAATGATAACTCCGATTACCTTCATCGGCTGCACCCTGCTGTGGCGAAGAGCCTCGCCGATGACGTTCGGATAGAAGTTATGTTCACGCGCGTATGCTTGAATACGCTCCTTCTGGGCAGCACTGATTCTCGGACTGTCCTTCAATGCTCGGCTCACCGTGGCGATGCTTACCCCCAGGTCGCGAGCAATATCCTTCATTGTTATATTGTTATTTTCGTTCATGTTGTTTCTAAGTTACGCTGCAAAATTAGACAAATATCCGTTATCTTGTACCTTTTTCCTTGATTAATATCAAGCAAATCAAGTGCAAACGTTTGCGCATAAGAAATAACGGAATTAACTAAAAAATAGTGCATTGTATCGAAAAACACAGTAAATTTGCACCCAGAAAGAATAAGCAACGCAAAACCTCGACCTATTTTTTTATAAAACAAGGCCAGAGACTAACAATGATATTCAACTACGAATTTAAATATAATTATAAACATAAACTTAAAAATCAAGCAAAATGATGAAGCAGGTAAAATTTAAATTGCCTCTCAGAGCATTGACCCTCGCAGGTGGTCTGCTTCTGACAGCAAGTTCCTTTGCGCAGACAGCTGCGATTAAGGGACACGTGAAGGATGCTTCCGGTGAGCCTATTATGGGTGCTACCATTACAGTGAACGGTAAGGCTGTAGGTATTACCGACATGGATGGTAACTTCTCTGTTGACGCAGCTCCAGGTGCTAATCTTACTTTCACCTATCTGGGAATGACTCCACAGACTGTGAAAGCAGCTAACAACATGAACATTACCTTGGCAGATGACTCTAAGTCTTTGAACGAGGTCGTTGTCATCGGTTATGGTGTAGCTAAGAAAAACGACTTGACAGGTTCCGTTACAGCTATCAAGCCAGACGAGAAGAACCATGGTATCATTACTTCTGCACAGGATATGATCCAAGGTAAAATTGCCGGTGTAAATGTCAACTCATCAACGGGTGCTCCTGGTGATGGTGCACAGATTCGTATCCGTGGTGGAGCTTCTCTTACTGCGAGCAACAACCCATTGATTGTTATCGATGGTATGCCTATGGATAACAATAATACAAAGGGTGTTAACAACCCTCTTTCTCTTGTCAATCCTAACGATATCGAGAGCTTCACCGTATTGAAGGATGCTTCAGCTACAGCTATCTATGGTTCCCGTGGTTCTAATGGTGTCATCATCATTACAACCAAGAAGGGTCGCAGCGGCCAGAAGCCACAGATTTCTTACAATGGTACACTTTCGGTAAGTACTGTTGCCAAGAAGATGGATGTGATGAATGCTTCTGAATATACAGACTTCATCAAGAACTATTATGGTGAAGATTCTTCTGCCTACAAAGGTTTAGGCTGGAAGAAGTTCAATGAAGATGGAACTCCAGATTATTCTGCCGGCACATATGATACCGACTGGCAGGACGAGATTTACCGTGCAGCTGTCAGCCATGAGCATAATGTCAGCTTGACAGGTGGAATCAGTAAGAATTCTTGGTCTATGCCTTATCGTGTCAGCGTTGGTTACACCGGTCAGGAAGGTATTCTAAAGGGTTCTGACTATAAGCGAGTTACTGCCGGTTTCAACATCAATCCATCATTGTTCGACAAGCACCTTAACATTAATGTCAACGGTAAGTATTCTTACTCAAAAACAAATCCAGGTGGACAAGATGCAGTAGGTGCAGCTATCAATATGGATCCTACCCGCCCAGTAAAGAGCAGTGACGAAACATTCAAGAACTGGGGTGGCTATTGGCAGTGGGCATTACCTACTACTTCATACGACCCTACATTCCCATATAACCGCAACGACGATGCTCCAACAAACCCTGTAGAAAAAGTTGAAAACTACGATTTCTACAAGAGTGCGCATATTCTCTTGGGTAATGTAGAGGCAGACTATAAGATACATGGTTTCGAAGACCTTCATCTTCACGCCAACATAGCTGGAGAATATAGCACTGGTGGAGAGTACAACACCAACAATCCACAATCTACATACGGATTCTACTATGGTGGCAACAGCGAAAATAAGGAGAAGAAGTATAACGTTGTAGCTACTGCCTATGCTCAGTACACCAAGGACTTCAACAAGGCTAACCACTTCGACATCATGGCTGGTTATGAGTATAGCCACATGAAATATTGGGGAGACCAGTGGAGCAGATCAATGTATCCTTCTACCAACGAAGGTAAGAACGATAAGGGCGAACCTCTTGCAGGAACCGTGAAGTCTTACGATGCAAGCTACTGGAAAGGCCAGACCTATCTCGTCAGCTGGTATGGACGTGCCAACTATTCTCTGTTGGATCGTTACCTCCTTACATTCACTGCCCGTTATGATGGTTCAAGCCGCTTTGCAGACGGACACCGTTGGGGCTTCTTCCCATCAGCAGCCTTCGCATGGCGTATCAAAGACGAAAAATTCCTGAAAGATGTTGATGCTATCAGCGACTTGAAACTCCGACTTGGTTGGGGTAAGACCGGTCAGCAGGATACAGGTAGAGAGTACTACACCGCTACCTATAAGAAGAGTACAAGTAATCACTTCCTCTATCCAATCGGTGGTATTGCCAACAACCCAGGAATACTCTACCGTCCATTGGCATACAATGACGAATTGACTTGGGAGACGACTACTACATGGAACGTAGGTCTCGACTATGGTATGTTCGACCAGAGACTCACCATCAACCTTGATGGTTATATCCGCAAGACAACCGACTTGCTCAGCACAACAACCATCGCTGCAGGTCAGAACTTTGACAATGCTCTCTTGATGAATGCAGGTACATTGGAAAACAAGGGTTTTGAGGTAGCTATCACAGGTCGTCCTATCCAGACCAAGGACTGGTTTGTAGAATTGAGCGTCAACGCTGCTTACAACAAGAACGAGATTACCGAACTTGCAGGTGGTCGTGATTTGATGGAGGCAGGTATGAAGGTAGGTCAGGATCAGGCAATCACCTATCATAAAGTAGGAAAGCCAGCCAATTCGTTCTTGGTTTACCAACAGGTATACGATCAGAACGGACGTCCTATCATGGGTTGCTATGTAGACCGCAATGGTGATGGTTCTATTGACGAGAACGATAAATACTTCTATAAGAACATTGTAGCTCCTTGGACTGGTGGTTTCAGCTTCAAGATTGCATACAAGAACTGGGATCTCGGAAGTAACTTCCGTGCAAGCCTCGGAAACTATCTCTACAATGGATACGCTGAGGGTGCAATAAATACGAAAGAAATTTGTAGTGCTAAGGGATATTACAAAAACAGCACAAAGGATATTGTAAATTTGGGCTGGACTTCATACAACTATCCTCTCACCGACTACTTCGTACAGAATGGTAGCTTCCTGAAGTGCGACAACATCACACTGGGCTATAACTTCAACAATCTGCTGAAGGGTGGCAACTACAAGGGCATCTCTGGCCGTATCTACGCCTCATGCTCTAACGTGTTTACTATCACCAAGTATAAAGGTATCGACCCTGAAGTAACATCAGGTAAGGACGACAACATCTATCCTCGTTGCCGCACATTCCTGCTCGGTCTGAACCTTAACTTCTAACATTTTAAAATAGATTTCGATATGAAACTCAATAAATTCAACATAATTGCCCCAGCAGTAGCTCTTCTGCTTTCAGCAAGCTTGAGCTCTTGCATGGATGACTTGAACAAGGGAAACATTGACCCTACTGTTGATGCCAATCCTAATATTACGGGCTTATACAGCAAGTGCTATGCTGGTCTTATCATGGAGGGTAATGACGGTAATGCCGATTTCACTATCGACGACGCTGGTAAGTCAACCCTTCTACGCAACCTGTTCAACTTCAACGAGGTACCTACCGACGAAGCTATCTGCTGGTGGTCGGATGGCGGTATCGCAGATGTTGCCTACAATAAGTTCGATCCGGGTAATGCCACTCTGAAGAACCTCTACTATCGTCTGATGTCGAACATCTCTTACGAGAACCACTTCTTAAGTCTTGACGCTGCCAAGGCAGAGCCAACCAAGTATGCAGAGGTACGTGTCATTCGTGCCTACAGCTATTTCTTGATGCTCGACTTCTTCGGTGATCCAACATTCATTGATAAGATTTCGGCAGAGACGCCACGACAGGCTCATACTTACAATTCAAAGTTTGAGGAAGGCAAGTCTTACACTCGTGCAGAGCTTCTTCAGTTGGGCCGTGAGTTCCTGTTCAACTGGGTAAAGGACGAATTGCTCGCTGCAGAGCCAGACCTGTTGGAGGCAAAGCCTGAGACTGACAGCGACCCAGACTATGGCCGTATTGATAAAGGCACATGCTGGCTGCTCTTAAGCCGTCTGTACCTCAATGCAGGTACATACCTTAACAACGATGGCCAGAACAATCCTTACTGGAATGAGGCACTCGATTATGCCGAGAAGGTTATCAATTCAGACTATAAGCTCTTCGATGACAGCAAGATGTCTAATGAGGCTAAGGCTAATGGCTACAAGCCATACGACCTGCTCTTCATGGGCGACAATGGTTCAAATGGTGCAAGCTGCGAGGCTCTTCTTCCTTTGATGCAAGATGGTGACAAGACTCAGGGATGGGGTGGCTCGATGTTCTTTGTTGCAGCTCTTTGGGATGCTACGATGCAGACTGTTACAGATAAGGATGCTGCCACTACTGCCAACACATGGTCAGGTATGCGTGTTCGTCCACAATTCGTAGAGAAGTTCTTTACCGATCCAAAAGTTGTTGTAAACAAGTCAGCTTCCGAAATCCGTGCTATGAACGTTGATGACCGTGCTATCCTTTGGGGTAAAGGCAACAGTGACGGCGATCGTACTTTGGAGATTGGTGCTAACGATAAGTTCGTCAAGGGTATTGCAACACCAAAATGGAATAACAACTATTCTAATGGTGGTACTCCTCACGACAGCTATAACGTAGATATAGACTTCTTCCTCTTCCGTGTAGCTGAGGCTTACCTCAATGCAGCTGAGGCTGAGATGCACATCAATGGTGAAAGCTCGGCTAAGGCAAAGAAATATATCGATGCTCTTCGCAACCGTGCCCACGCAGCCGTGCGTGCCTCTTACACTCTCAACGACGTGCTCGACGAGCGTGCCCGTGAGTTGTATTGCGAGGGTCTTCGCCGTACCGATTTGATCCGTTTCAATCAGTTTGGTGGCAGTCAGGCCACATACAATTGGGAACTTAAGGGTGGTAGTACTAATGGTACAACCTTCGCCAAGACCTATAATGTATATCCTCTCCCATCTTCAGAGGTTCTTTCTAACAAGAACTTGACACAGATTGATGGATACAACGAGGTTCAAAACTAAAGTATAAAAGAATTATTAAAGAAAACGCAATATGAAGAATAAATATATAATTGGTGCTCTGCTTGTCGGCATCATCAGCTTATTCGCATCATGTTCGGATGACAACGACTCTAACCCAACGCTGATTCAGCCTAAAGAGTTTGTGTTGAACACTCCTGCATATGCCAATGCGACTATTGATTTGGAGCATTCCACAGGACTTGGCCTTACATGGTCACAGCCTAAGTACACAGCAGACAATGCCCCTATCAACGCAACTTACGAGGTGCAGGTATCTCCAACCAACAGCTTCACAGTTTCTACTGATGAAGCTGCTGCAGACGAGAGTGGAGAAAAGGTGCCAGACTACGCTGTTCTTAGCAACACCACACAGAAATGTAATATTTCTGCCTCTGCAGAAGAAATGGACAAGGCATTGGTAAAGATACTTAAATGGACTGAAGGTAATGTTCCTGCCGAGCAGGAGATGTACGTTCGTGTTAACGCTTACATCCTTGAGGGCACAAGCCGTCTGAACCCTATCGCTTCAAACTCAGTAAAGCTCAACGTAAAGCCTTACTATATTGAATTGAAGGATGCTGTTCCAACAATGTGGTATCTTGTAGGTAACATGTTCGGCGCTAAGTGGGCTGGCAAAAAGAGCATTGGAGAAGATGCACTTCCTATGTTCCTTAAGCCAAACTTCTCTTACGACAAGAAGACTGGTGCTGGTGAGATTGAATACACCAATTACTTCCTTACTGGCGATTACAACGACAAGGCCGAGTGCGACGGAGCCGGCTTCAAGATTATGCCTTCAGACTTCAACTGGGATTACAGTATGAACGCCAATGGCGCTACAAAGGGTACTATCATCAACCGTAATGGCGGTAGCGACGGTGGTCACATCGTAGCTCCAGAAGCCGGTTACTATACCATTACTATCAACACAGCTGACAACACAGCCAAGATGGTGAAGTACGAGGGTACAGTAAACAACTATGGTACTATCCAGATTAGTGGTTCATTCAATGATTGGGCAGACACTCCAATGCTTCCTTACAACACTGAGAGCGTTGAGAACCACGCATGGTACTATGTAATGGATGTTCCTGCTGGTGACACAGCACAGTTCAAGTTCAAGATTGCCGGTTCTTGGGATACCAGCTGGGGATATGGCGCAACAGATGGCGCTATCAACATGTACGGTAAATGTGGAACAGGTGGCAACTCTAACCTCGGCTTGGCAGAAGGCAAGTATGTCATCTCATTCAACGACATTACAGGTGCATTCAGCATCGTTCAATTGTAAATCACTTAAAGTATAGACAATTATGATTAAGAAAATATTATTGGGAATGACCCTGCTGATGTCTATGGTATCATGTACCGAAGACTACACGGATTGGGGTACCCCACAGTCAAATTCCCAGGAGGAAGCTGTGGCATTCGGAAACGGTAGCGTTACTGCAGTAGATGTCATCAACTTGGCTGAAGTAGCAACAGAGAAGGTAAAAGTAGCGAGCATTGTTGCTCCTACTTCTTCCGACGCTGCTTACACTCCAACCTACAAGATCAATATTGGTGGTCAAGCTTTCGATATTGACGCAGAAGGTAACATGGCAAAAGCTGACTTGGTAAATTATATTGTAGATAAGTTTGGCAAGCGCCCTAAAGAGCGTGATATCGATGCTACTCTCGACGCATGGGTAAGCAATGGAGCTACAGCTATCAAGATGGCTACATCTGAAACATTCCAGGTAAAGGCCATTCCAGAGGCTCCAGTTATAGAAGAAGGCTATTACCTCGTAGGCGATATGTTCGCAACCGCAGATCAGAATGGTTGGACTAAAGAAGCCGCAAAGGCATTCAACCACAGCGACAAGGATGTATATGAGGATCCGGTCTTCACCATCACATTCGAGACAACCAAGGCTGATCAGTATTGGAAGATTATTCCAAAAAAGAACGTTGATGGCGGTAACATCTGGGCTGCCGGCGTAGTAGGTCCTAAGGTTGACGGCGACGCCAGCATGACTGGTGCGCTGACCAACGGTGACGCTAAGGCTGGTAAGATTGCCAAGGCTGGTAAGTATAAGCTCACCATCAACATGATGGACTACTCTTATACCTTAGAGGAGGTTAACTACGATCCATTCATCTACTTCATTGGCGCAACTGACGGTTGGAAGAGCTCAGACCAGAAGCTCGCTCTCGTGGACGAGGCAAAGGGCGTATACACTGGTTATATATATGTAGCCGATCCTAACGGAGCTGGTCTCCAGTTCAAGTTCCAGCGTGTAGCAGGAAAATGGGACAACGAAATCAACGCTGGTACATTCAACACATTCTCGGATGCTGCAACAACCAACGCAAATGGAAACATCGGCGTGAACGCTGGAGTGGGTGTCTACTACTTCGATGTTAATCTTGGAGAAGGCACCATCAAGGCAACTAAGGTTGAGACCATGGGCATCATCGGTGGCTTCAACAATTGGGATGGAGACGCAGCCATGACTTGGAATGCTGATGAGTATTGCTTTGAGGCTAAAAATGTAGGTGTAACAGCAGATGGTTGGAAGTTCCGCGTAAATGGTGGTTGGGATGTCAACCTCGGTGGAAGCCTCAACAACCTGACAGCAGGTGGTGACAACATTACAGTAGCAGGCAACACAGTCAAGTTGTATCCAACAAGAAAGACAAATGACAATATCTACTGCACAGTAGAATAAGCATCTGTTTCATCATAATAAAAATAGCATAATCAATAGGCGGCTCTCCCATTCCGGGAGCCGCCTATTTTTTTCTTTCTCCCCATCCTTTTCAAGTATTTTTTCCCTAAAACCTTGGAAGTTACGAGGAAAAGTCGTATCTTTGCACCGAATAAGTACAACATTTATATTTTTATGATTATGAGAACAGGCGACAAAGTATTAATATCTCCAGACTTGACACATGCCAAAGACTGGACACAGGGCGAAGTGATTGAAGTTGAGAACAATCCTTTCGTAGGAATTGTCATCTCCGCAAAAACCGCAGATGGAAACATATTCTTTGGATATAAGGACTTATTTGAGCCAGCAAAGGAGGCAGTATGTACGCACTAGCATTTGATATGGTTATTTCTGATTTACAAAAATACTATGGCGAACCTTACAACAAGGCTTACTACGAAATAAAAGAGCTTCTAAAGAAGAATGGTTTCGAGTGGGTGCAAGGCAGTACATACATGACGATGAATGATGATTTGACTGCACTTGTAAAAACTGTTATGGAGCTTTCTAAAATAGAGTGGTTTAAGAAATCCGTCAGAGATCTAAGAGGATTCAAAGTTGAAAGTTGGTCGAACTTTACTGATTTGGTGAAAAACTCATAGAATAGGCGACTCTCCTCCAATCCGAGAGCCGCCTATTTTTTCTTTATCCTCATCCCTTTCAAGTATTTTTTCCCAAAAACCTTGGAAGTTACGAGGAAAAGTCACCAGGCAATATACAAAGCTTTTGCCCTTACAGGGTGCCTTGTCGATTGCTAGTATACCCAGGGCGATACCCTGAGCTAGGAGTTTCTGCCCTTTCAGAGCGTGTAGAGCCTATTTGCGAAACTTGAATATATAACTTTTGAGGTTTGAGTATATAACTTCCGGGGTTTGAGTATATAACTTCCGGGGTGCTAGTATATAGCTTCTTGAATGTTGCCACTAGGCTCAGCAGACGTGCTGAGCCTAGTCAGCAAGTCTGCTGACTGCAGTCAGCAGATCTGCCGAGCCTAGTGGCATCACCTTCTAATCGTACAACTACAACCTGCTTAGTTGTACGACCATACACCTCTTAGTCGTACGACTATATACCTCTTAGTCGTACGACTATATATCTTTTTCTGCTATCCGCAGGTTCCATTCCCTTCGGTCATTCCACCCGCGGTTATTCACATTCGCCCCCTTCGGGGACGGCAGAATGCCACTTGCGAAAGTTCAGTAAATAACTTTACAAGTTAAATACGGTGAAAATATCTCTTAAGGAAAGATTTTATTTCCCTTAAGGAAAAAAATATTTTCCCTTAAGGAAAAATATAAATATCCTTAAGGGAAAATATTCAATCTCTACTTTTCCCATTCTATGGGAGTTTCTTCTTGATTGTCTTTTACCGGAATATTATTTACATAGCGTAATATTACGCTCGTTATGCATCGTAGGTTACACTTACAGCCATTGCGCTTTTTACGCAACGCAAATTACGCAATAAAAAACGAGATAGCCAAATGTTTTCTAGTTTTTTAATAATAATTATCTCCTAAAGCCGCATCTGATGCACAGACAATGAAAGCAAAAATGCAAACGATTGCGCAAATCATTTGATTGATTTACTGCTTATTTACGCATACCTATTGGATTTAATCGTAACTTTGCAACGGGCAAAGGTAAGCCGAACGAATGGCTAAACTACTACCCCATGAACAAAATAAATGAAACAACTAACTCTTGAATTATGAAGAAGATATTCACTACTCTTGCTGCCGTATTGGCAAGCGTAAATATGTTCGCACAGGGTTGGCCAGCCAACCATAGCGGCGTGATGCTCCAGGGATTCTACTGGGATTCCTATTTCGACTCAAAATGGACCAACCTCGAAGCGCAGGCTCCAGAACTGAGCCAGTATTTCAACCTCGTATGGATTCCGCAGAGCGCCAACTGTGGCGGAGATAAATCAATGGGTTACGACGACTTCTACTGGTTTACCAACTACAACAGCTCTTTCGGAAACGAAAAGGAACTCCGCAGCCTCATCCAAACTTTTAAATCCAACGGCATCGGAACCATCGCCGACGTGGTTATCAACCATCGCAAAAATGTATCCAACTGGGTGGATTTCCCTGTGGAAACCTACAAGGGCGTAACTTACGAGATGAAATCCACAGACATCTGCGCCAACGATGACGGAGGCAAAACCAAGGAATGGGCTGACGAAAACGGCTATAAGCTCAGCAGCATTTACGATACCGGCGAAGACTGGGGCGGCATGCGCGACCTTGACCACAGCAGCCAGAACGTGCAGACCATCGTAAAGGCTTATCTTGACATGCTCCTCAATGACTTCGGCTACGCCGGATTCCGTTACGACATGGTGAAGGGATACAGCGGCAAATACACGGGCATCTACAACGATGCTACCAAACCAACTTATTCCGTAGGAGAATATTGGGATGGAAATGTATCTGTAGTCAAAAACTGGCTCAACGCCACCAAAGTGAATGACCAGATAACAAGTGCTGCCTTCGACTTCCCTATCCGCTACGTGGTGCGCGATGCCATCAAAGCCAACTGGTCGACCGTAAAGACCGATGGCTTGGCTAACGACCCAGCTTACAAACAGTATGCCGTTACCTTCGTGGAGAATCACGATACGGAATATCGCTCAGCCGACGAACAGCAGGACCCTATCCGCAAGGATACCCTGGCAGCCAATGCCTACATTCTGGCTTCGTGCGGAACCCCATGCGTATTCTACAAGCACTGGATTGACTGCAAGCAGGATATCAAGGCGATGATCAACGCACGTCAGCTGGCTGGCATCACCAACACCAGCAACACCACCTTCAATGCCTACAAAGGTAATGGCTATAACGGCATCATGACCGTAGGCAAGAAAGCTTCGCTCATCGCCATCGTAGGTCCTAACGCCAACCAGTTTGCTGCACCTAATTCATACGCCGAGCTTCTGAACGGCTACCACTACCGCTACTTCATGCCTAAGAAGGCAAACGTGGCTTGGGTTGATTTGGCTTCGGGAGATTACGAAGGCGTGATGAAGGCAAAGCTCGTGGCAGTAAGCAACGAGGATAATGCGCAGCTGGTTTACACCACCGACGGCACCGAACCTACAGCCAGCAGCAAGAAGGCAAAAAGCGGCGAAGAACTGGAGATTCCTTTCGGCGAGACAACCCTGAAAGTGGGCTTGCTGATAGATGGCGTTGTGAGCGGCGTGCTGACCCGTACTTACAAGATAGAAAAGCCTGCAGCCTTCGAGCCATACGATATTACCGTTTATGCCAACGCCGACCAGGTGGGCTGGACCAGCGGTTTCAACTTCTGGGCATGGTGCGACAGTCCTAACGAGAACCTGACCGCTTCGGGTAAGTGGCCTGGCGATAAGGTCACCCAGAGCAAGGAGATTGAGGGAAAGAAGTGGTTCTATCAGACTTACAAGATCAAGAGCAAGAGCTACATGGTTTCCTTCGTATTCAGCACAGGTACAGGTTCTCCACAGACCGTAGATTTCGCGAATATAAATAAGGATACCTATCTGGAGATTCAGAACGAGAAGGATGGTGCGAAGTATAAGATTAAGGATGTTACAGCCGACATGCCATCTACCGGCATCAGCCATCCTATCATCGACAACAACGCCCAGAACGACCCATCCTGGTACACCCTGAGCGGTATGAAGATGATGAAGAAGCCATCACAGGCAGGCATCTACATTCACCAGGGAAAGAAGCAGGTAATCAGATAAGATAAAAGAAATAAAATCAGATAAATGAGGCACGGATTACACGGATCCGTGCCTTATCTATACATAGGCTAGAAGTTTCTGTCAAACACAAATCTATCAATTACTTAATCCACATTTCGCTTAATCTCCAGCGTCTGGTCGCAATATTCTATCACGGCAGGACGATGGGTGATGAAGATGATGGTCTTATCATGCGATGAAAGGATATTCTGAAGAAGCTGACGCTCGGTTTCCGGATCAAGCGCACTGGTAGCCTCATCGAAGAGCATGATGCTGCGATTGCGCAGAAGACTTCGGGCAATGGCGATGCGCTGCGCCTGTCCCTCGCTCAATCCGCCACCCTGTTCGCTACACAGGGTATCGAGTCCATCTGGCAAATCAAAAACGAAGTCGGCACAACTCTGATGCAACGCTGCCCGCATCTCCTCGTCGGTGGCACCAATCTTGCCCAATCGCAGATTATCACGGATGGTACCGCTCATCAGCGTGTTGCCCTGCGGCACATACACGAAGTTGCAGCGATGCAAAGGCGAAAGCTCTGCCTGATTCCGGATTTCATCTCCCACCTTATTATATATAGTCACCTTTCCCTCCTGCGGATGGAGCAAGGCAAGAATCAGACGAATCAGCGTGGTCTTTCCCGCTCCCGTCTCTCCCAATATCGCCGTACACGAACCCGGACGGAAATCGAAACTGAGATGATGGATGATGTTGCGCACCTGCTGGCGCTGGCTATCCGAGAATTCATCCTTATCGTAGGCATAGGAAATATCATCGAGACGGATGCCGCAAGGCGCAGGCACCAGGAGAGGTTCACCCTGCTCTTCCAGCGGATTCTCTTCCAGCTCCATCAATCGCTCGGCTGCCGTAAACACGCCCACGAAGGCAGGCGCCAGTTTGGTAAGATTACGTGCCGGCGTCTGTATCTTGTTTACCAATTGCAGAAAGGCGGTCATGCCACCAAAGGTAAGAGTGCCTGCTCCCATGCGCAAGGCTGCCCAGAGGAAAGCTACAAGATAGCCCAGGGCAAAGCCGAAGTTCAAGAAGAAATTACTCAACACATTGAACTTGGTACGCACCATCACATTGCCCCGCAACCGGCGCTGGGTTTCCTCCAGTTTCTCCACCATCGGCTCCTCCGCCTGCAAGGTCTTCACGAGCATGCGATGCTGGATGGTTTCCTGCAAGACGCTCTGCACCTGACTGTCGGAATCGCGCACCAAGCGGGTGAGGTAGCGCATCTTGTTCATATAGATTTTGCTGAACGCCAGGAAGATAGGAATCATGATGACGATGACGACGGACAGCATCTTATCCATGGAGAAGAGATAGAAGAAGGCACCCAGGAACATCGCCAGCACACCCAGGGTATTGGGCAATGTCTCCGTAAGGAAATCAACCACCTTGTTCACATCGCTCTCCAGTCGATTGAGCACATCGCCCGAATGCATCTTCTCCCTGCCGTGCCACTCAGAACGCAAGATGCGATTGAGCATGCGCTGCTGCATGCGGTTCTGAGCTCTGATGCCCAACACGTTGCGAATCCAGATGCTTCCTACGCTCAAGGCGAAGTCGCAGAGTATCAGCAATCCCATCAAGCCCACCGCCCAATAGATATTGCCCTCCACGGAATGGGAGGCAACATCGATGGCACGCTTCACCGCCCAAACCTGCGCCAGGCTCACGCCCACAGAAAGCAAGCCCATAGCGGCATTGAGGACAGCCTGCAGACGGTTGCCCTTCCATACCACCCAGAGCCACACCAGCAGCATCTTGGCAGAATACTTGAATTTCGGAAGCTTGATTACTTTGAACATTGTCTTTATCTTTGTCTTTGATCAGCACCCCACATTAACTTTTCGCGAAGTGTGGAGAAGTAACGCTGGTTGCGCTGCTTCACTATCTTGATGGCATGCGGCGCCTTGCGGATGATGAGGCGGGTCTGCTCCGTCATACGCTCGCTGCGGCCATCAATGGCTACGAGATAGTTGTGGCTGCGGCTTTCCACATCTAGCACAATCTCTGCCGTATCGTTGATAACGATAGGACGGATGTTTAGGCTGTGGGGCGCCACAGGAGTTAAACAGAAACTGCCGCTCTGCGGAATGATGATAGGTCCGCCATTAGAGAGGTTGTAGGCGGTGGAACCCGTAGGCGTGGAAACTATCAAGCCGTCCGCCTGATAGGTAACCAGGAACTCGCCATCCACCTGCGTGCGGATGGAAATCATGGAAGCATCATCACGCTTCAACACGGCGATATCGTTCAGGGCGAAAGGATAACCTGCCAGGATGCCGCCCTCAGGCTGCACCTGCAGCACGGCATGCTCCTCTATCTTGCATTCGCCCGCATAAAGACTGTCGAGTGCCGGCTCTATCTCGCTAGGAAGCACGTCGGCAAGAAAGCCCAGTCGCCCCATGTTCACACCAATGATAGGCGTACCCTTGGCGCCCACCCGGCTAGCAGCCTTGAGGAAGGTGCCATCGCCACCCATCGAGATGACGTAATCCACATCGAAGTTATAATCTTCAAAGACGCCTGCCGCCCTTACCTCCTGGTGCTCCACCTTGGTGAGGAAGTCGTAGAAGAGACTTTCGATATACACTTCAGCATCCTTTTTGTCGAGGTAAGAAAGGATTCTCATGATGGAAGCCGACTTCTTAGCCTGGTATTCATTGCCAAATATTGCGAATTTTAAATGTTGTTGTGCCATTTATTTTGTTATTTCAATTATTATTCTTACTTTTGCAAAGGTAATAATATTAATCGAATAATACGACAAAAAAATAAAAATTATGGCAAAGGTATATGAATTTCTTGCTAATGGCTTCGAGGAAATCGAAGGATTGGCTCCTGTTGACATCCTCCGCAGAGGTGGTGTTGAGGTAAAAACCGTAAGCATTACGGGTAGTGAATGGGTGGAAACCGCACATGGCATCACCCTGAAGGCAGACCTGAAGTTTGAGGATGTAGCCAGCTTTGAGGATGCCGACATGCTGCTTCTCCCTGGCGGAATGCCAGGCAGCACTCACCTGAACGAGCACGAGGGTGTGCGCCAGGCACTCATCGCACAGCACAAGGCAGGCAAGCGAATTGGTGCCATCTGCGCAGCTCCTATGATTCTGGCAAGCACAGGCATCCTGGAGGGAAAGAAGGCTACCTGCTATCCAGGCTTCGAGCAGTACTTCGGCGAGAACACCGAATACACCGCTACCCTCTTCCAGGAAGATGGCAACGTGATTACGGGCGAAGGTCCTGCCGCTACCCTTCCATACGCTTACAAGATATTGAGCTACTTCGTAAGCAAGGAAACCGTAGCAGCTCTGAAGGATGGCATGATGTATGATCATCTCATGGAGAGCAAGTAAGCCCTATAAACTATAAACTATAAATTATAAACTATTAATTAGTATCACCGTGGATTACGTTATCATAGTAGCCGGAGGCAAGGGCCTCCGCATGGGAAGCGAGATTCCCAAACAATTTCTGCCAGTGGCAGGCAAACCTATCCTGATGCGCACCATCGAGCGCTTTCATGAGTACGACCCAGAGCTGAACATCATCCTGGTTCTGCCAGAGAGCCAGCAGGCATACTGGCACCAGCTCTGCGAGGAGTACCACTTCGACATCAAGCACCAGATAGCCAATGGCGGCGAAACCCGCTTCCACTCTTCCAAGAACGGATTGGCGCTCATCCCAGACAACGAGGATGGCGTAGTGGGCATCCACGACGGCGTTCGCCCATTCGTATCTAAAGAGGTTATCGAGGAATGCTTCGAGACGGCACGCGAGGAATACGCAGCCATCCCTGTGTATGCCGTGACTGATACCCTGCGCTACATCGACCAGCACGGCGGCGGCAAGAACGTGCTCCGCAGCGACTACCGTGTGGTACAGACGCCTCAGGCCTTTGATATAGGACTGGCAAAACAGGCATTCAACCAGGAATATAAGGAGCAGTTCACCGACGATGCATCGGTGGTAGAAAGTCTCGGCTGTCAGGTGGCAATGGTAGAGGGAAATCGAGAGAACATCAAGATTACCACCCCATTCGACATCAAGATTGCCGAAGCATTGCTCAACGAGAAATAAAACTATAAATTATTAATTGTAAATTATATGAGTAGTATTCTAGATCAAGACATCAAGTTCCTGCCCAACGTGGGACCCAAGACGAAAGAGATACTGAGCAAAGAGCTCGGTATCAACTCTTATGGTGACTTGCTGGAATACTTCCCATATAAATACGTAGACCGCTCGAAGATATTCCACATCAGCGAGCTCACCCCCGACATGCCATACGTGCAGATTAAGGGAAAGATTCTGAGTTACGAGGAGAGAGACACGGGCAAGCGCAACAGCATGCTGGTGGCCCACTTCTCGGATGGTTACGGCGTGGCAGACCTCATCTGGTTCCGGGGCACCCAATACATTCTGAAGAACTTCAAGGTGGGCACCGAATACATCGTCTTCGGAAAACCATCGGTCTATGGAGGCCGCTTCCAGTTTACGCATCCCGATATCGATGATGCCAGCAAACTGCAGATTACGGAGATGGGCATGCAACCCTTCTACGGCATGACCGAGTTGATGAAAAAGCGTGGCTACTCTTCACGAAGCATCGAGAAGATAACCAAGAGTCTGGTGCGCATCCTCCCTCCCCTGCCCGAGACGCTGCCCGATTTCCTCATCAACCGTCTGCATCTCGTATCCCGTGATGCCGCCTTGCGAATGATTCATTATCCACATTCGCATCAGGAGATGCAGAAGGCGCAGGTAAGACTGAAATTCGAGGAGCTCTTCTATGTGCAGCTTAATATATTAAGGTACGCAAGCGACCAGCGCCGCAAATACCGCGGCTACGTATTCAATCGCATCGGCGACATCTTCAACGGCTTCTATAACCACAACCTGCCCTTCGAACTGACGGGCGCCCAGAAAAGGGTGATGCACGAGATACGAGCCGACATGTGCAGCGGCAAGCAGATGAACCGACTGCTGCAAGGCGACGTGGGCTCGGGCAAGACGCTCGTGGCTCTGATGACCATGCTCATAGCCCTGGACAACGGTTACCAGGCATGCCTCATGGCACCTACCGAGATTCTTGCCGAGCAGCATCTGCAAACCATCCGTGAATTTCTGAAAGGGATGGATATCCGGGTGGAACTGCTGACGGGCATCGTGAAGGGCAAGAAGCGCAAGGAGATTCTGGACGGTCTCGCCACCGGCGCCGTACAGATACTGATAGGTACGCATGCCGTGCTCGAAGACCCCGTGGCATTCTGCCGCCTGGGCATTGCCGTGATTGACGAGCAGCATCGCTTCGGCGTGGAGCAACGTGCCCGATTATGGGCAAAGAGTGCCAATCCGCCTCATGTGCTGGTAATGACAGCCACCCCTATCCCGCGTACCCTCGCCATGACCATTTATGGCGACCTGGATGTGAGCGTGATAGACCAGTTGCCTCCAGGCAGAAAGCCCGTAAGAACCCTTCATAAGTTCGACAACCAGTTGACGAGTCTCTACCAGAGCATCCGTCGCCAGATAGAGTTGGGCAGACAGGTTTACGTCGTCTTCCCGCTCATCAAGGAGAGTGAGAAGATGGACCTGAAGAATCTGGAGGAAGGTTATGAGACGCTGAAGCAAGCCTTTCCGGAATTCAGCCTCAGCAAGATTCATGGCAAGATGAAATCTGCCGAGAAGGAAGAGGAGATGGAGCGCTTCGTGAAGGGAGAGACCCAGATACTCGTTGCCACCACCGTGATAGAAGTGGGTGTGAATGTGCCTAATGCTTCGGTGATGGTAATCCTCGACGCACAGCGCTTCGGTCTCTCGCAGCTTCACCAGCTGAGGGGCAGAGTGGGACGTGGCAGCGACCAGAGCTACTGCATTCTGGTTACGAACTACAAGCTATCGGAAGAAACCCGCAAACGCATTGACATCATGTGTGATACGAATGACGGTTTCCAGATTGCCGAAGCCGACCTGAAGCTCCGTGGTCCTGGCGACCTGGAAGGAACGCAGCAGAGTGGCATGGCATTCGACCTGAAAATAGCGAATATAGCCAAGGATGGTCAGCTGGTTCAACTGGCGCGTACAGAAGCACAGGCCATCATCGACAACGACCCTCTCTGCGAGAAGCCTCAGAACTCCATCTTATGGAATAGACTCAGAGAACTCAAGAAAACGAATATCAACTGGGCGGCAATCAGCTAGGAGAGTTTAGAGTTTACAGTTAAAAGTTTATAGTTAAGAGTTTATAGTTTATAGTTAAGAGTAATCATAAAGTTCAAAGCTCAAAGTTCAATGTTCAAAGTAAAGAGTAATCATAAAGTTCAATGTTCAAAATTCAAAGTTCAAAGTAATGGATAGAAGACGAAAGCCAGCCATCAGGGAGCCTCGCCCCGACCTCAGCATGGACGAGATGCGAGCCTATCTGATGGAGTTAAAAGAGATAGAAAGCGTTACGGGCATCAGATACATCAAACTTCACGTAACGGCTAAAATGATTATCGGAATCAGGGAGACATCGGGTAAGGAATTCACTATCAATCTCGATGATCTCTACCGTGCTTATCAGGAATGTCTCCGCTTTACAAGCCCGGAAGTGAAGAAATACATCTTCATGGGGCACTCACCCGCTGTGGCGCTACTCAGATTCCTAACAAAAGTTAAAAGTTAACCAGTCACGTTAAATATAAGGCAGTTGGCGTTAACAGCCTTTGTTAATTGGAATATTTTTGTTATATTTGCAACGTCTATATAACAAAACTGCACCTTAAGGTATTTACCAACGCAGTTTTTGCAGAATTTCTTTTATGATTTTGCGCTTATTGACATCGACCTAAAAAGCAAATATAAAAAGTAGTATGAGTTTAAAAAAGCAAATAAAGAAGATTTCGGTCGTGGCGTTGTTGGCGTTAACAACTGTTCCGGTTTGCGGACAAGATCTGTTGGCAAGACAAGCACCAGTAGACCACCGTATGAAATCATTGGATACTCTTGCAGTATCACATTATCGATTGATGGAAGATAGAGAAAATCCTTCTGCTGAGTTGTACGAAGATTTCTCTAACAAGTATGCCCACAAGGCAACCGCATTGCCTGAACGTTATCGCATAGATCTCCGTCATTTCTGCATGCCAACATCTAGTCGTGTTGTCACAAGTAACTTCGGTTACCGTGCTAGCTTTGGCCGCCAACATAAAGGTATGGACATCAAGGTTTATATTGGCGACTCAATCCACGCTGCCTTCTCAGGCAAGGTTCGCATCGTAAGATATGACAGAGGTGGTTACGGAAAGTTCATCGTAATTCGTCACAACAATGGTTTGGAGACCATCTACGGTCATCTCTCTGCGCAGCTCGTTTCCGAGAATCAGGAAGTAAGAGCTGGAGAAGTGATTGGCTTGGGTGGTAATACAGGTCGAAGCACAGGTTCGCACCTCCATTTCGAGACCCGTCTCTGTGGTGTGGCATTGAACCCAGCCCTGTTCTTCGATTTCCGCAACCAGGATGTCACTGGCGATTTCTACGATTTCAAGCGTGACAGTTACGAGAACGAGTATGCTGAGGCTAACGCTGCCCGTGGCAAGGTTGGCAACGGCGGTTACACCAGAGAGCAGGTTAACGGTGGCGAAGTGGGCAGATATTCTGCCAGCCCTTCTGGCGAAAAGCTTTACCACAAGGTTAAGCCTGGCGAGACGCTCATGAGCATCGCAGAGAAGCGTGGCGTAAGCGTAGAAAAGATTTGCCGCCTCAACGGTTACAGAAAGGACAAGAAGCTTCTTCCTGGTCAGATTATCCGCTACTCTTAATCTTAAGATAAGAGCTACATAAATATAAGACATAAAAAAAGATGTGCTAGAAAAATCTAGCACATCTTTTTTTATGTCTTATCGATTTCTTATCGATTTCTTATCGATTTAAAATCTGATTTCTTATCCGATTTTCTTTTCGTATTTCCTATCTATCTCTTACATGATTCCGAAGAATCGCAAAACATCGTTCAGGTTGGCTACCACCAACAGCAAGACGAGAATACCGAAACCTACATACTCGGCACGTTCCATGAACTTATCGCCAGGCTTGCGACCAGTAATCATCTCATAAAGGAGGAAGAACACATGACCACCATCCAATGCAGGAATAGGCAGGATGTTCATAAACGCCAGAATAATGCTCAGGAATGCGGTCATCATCCAGAAAGCATGCCAATCCCACATAGAAGGGAACAAGCTGCCCAAAGCTCCGAAACCGCCCAAACTCTTGGCTCCTTCCTTGGAGAACACATACTTCATATCACCTACGTAGCCTGCCAAGACGTTCCAGCCATACTTGATACCGGCAGGGAAACTCTGGAAGAAACCATAACTGATATGGGTTACCTTGTAATCGAGCATCACAGGATGATTGTAGAAGCCAAACTTCACATTCTCCTTATCTGCCAACAACAGGACATTGTTCTTCAAGGTATCGCCAGAAGCCTTCATATACTCAACGCTGGCTGTTAATGCCTTTACGCTATCCTGATGGGTTGAAGCAGATGCAAGCACATCTCCAACACGTCCCAACTCCAACTGGAAGTCGTTGAACGACTCTACCTTCTTGCCATTAATCGCCAGAATCTTATCGCCCTTAGCCAAACCAAGCTTGCTGGCAGGAGAATCCTTCATCACGCTGTCAATCTGAAGCGGAATATAAACCTCTACGAAGCGAGGACTCTCCTTAATCATGCTCAGCATGTCGAGATCGCCCGGCAAATTCAGGCTCATCGGCTTGCCATTACGGATGATATCCACACGAGAGGCGGTAGAAATATCGCGATACATATCGCCGTCGAAGGTCTTGAACTCGCCCTTCTCTGTACCCACCAGGATATCATGATCCTGGAATCCAAGCGCCTTGGCCTCGGTATTGAACTTCATACCCTGGGTCATGTCCTTGGTAGAAACATAATCATCGCCCCAGTGGAAGAGAATCATCGAATAGATGAAGAGCGCCAACACGAAGTTGACCAGCACACCACCCACCATGATGAGCAGACGCTGCCAGGCTGGCTTGCTGCGGAACTCGTATGGCTGTTCTGGCTGTTTCATCTGCTCGGTATCGAAACTCTCGTCAATCATACCCGAAATCTTGCAATATCCTCCGAGAGGCAACCATCCCAAACCGTAAGTGGTATCAGAGTTCTTTGGCTTGAACTCGAAAAGATGGAACCATGGGTCGAAGAACAGATAGAACTTCTCTACTCTTACGCCGAAGAGTTTGGAGAAGAAGAAGTGTCCGCCCTCATGGAGCAGCACCAAGATGGAAAGCGACAGCATCAGCTGCAACGCTTTGATCAAAAATACTTCCATTTATTTACTTTGAACTTATTTACTTTTAACTTTTAACTTTCATCAGCTCTGTGGCTATGCGGCGAGCCTCAGCATCTGTGTGCAGATAAACATCGAGATCTGGATTGCTATCGAAGGTGGCCTTCGCCATGGTTTCTTCGATGATATCCGCCATCTGGAGGAAGCCACATTCGCCCTTGCGGAAACCGGCATTCACAATCTCGTTGGCTGCATTCACTATGCACGACATGTTACCACCTTTCTTAATGGCATCGAAGGCAAGCTGGAGACACTTGAACTTCTTGTAGTCTGGCTCGAAGAACTGCAAGTCCTGAGCCTTGAAGAGGTCGAGACGGTCGCCATTGAGATGCAGACGCTGTGGGAAAGAGAAGGCATACTGGATAGGCAGGCGCATATCCGGCACGCCCAACTGAGCCTTTACCGCTCCATCGGCAAACTGCACGGCACTATGCACGATGCTCTGCGGATGAATCAGCACCTCTATCTTCTCGGCAGGAACGCCAAAGAGCCACTTTGCTTCTGTTACCTCAAAACCCTTGTTCATCAGAGAAGCAGAGTCGATGGTAATCTTGGCACCCATATCCCAGGTTGGATGCTTGAGGGCATCGGCAGCAGTCACCTTCTCCAGCTGTTCGTGGGTAAAGTTGCGGAAAGGACCGCCCGAACAGGTGAGGAGAAGTTTCTCCACCTCGTTGTCGCCCTCGCCTACCAGACTCTGGAAGATGGCACTATGCTCACTATCCACAGGAAGGATAGGCACATGATACTCCTGGGCAAGATTGCAGATCAGCTCACCCGCCACCACGAGGGTCTCCTTGTTGGCAAGACAGATCTTCTTGCGGGCCTTGATGGCATGGATGGTTGGCTCCAAGCCCGAGAATCCCACCATGGAAGCAAGCACCATATCGATAGGTTCAGCCTGCACGATATCACAGAGAGCCTGTGCACCAGCATAAACCTTGATATCAGGTTCGTCACTAAGCATATCCTTCAGCTCCTCGTAGCGAGCCTCATTGGCTATGACCACAGCAGCCGGGTGGAACTTGCGAGCCTGCTCGGCAAGTTCCTGCACTCGGTTGTTAGCGGTGAGGCAATACACCTCGTAAAGGTCACTATGCTGCTCGATGACATCCAGCGCCTGTGTACCGATACTTCCCGTAGAACCGAGAATACATATTTGTTGTTTCTTCATCATTATATCATTTATAAGTCAAGCAATCCTTCGGGGATTGCCATTCTGATTTCCTTCTTTTCTGCACTCACTTCCTCGATGAGGTCGTTGCTGGCAGGAATGAGGATGTCGTCGCCTTCCGGGGTTGTCACCTCGAAGAGGAGATTGAGGGTGGAATCATCTACACGGTCGAGTGTTCCAACCAATTTTCCACTTACGGAATCCACCAGGTTGAAACCGATGATTTCTGCCCAAGTCATGTTCTCTCCGTCGCTATCCGAAAGATGACGAGGGAAAAAAACCTCGCAACCCGTATAGTTGCGTGCCTGCTCCTGGGTGTCGATGTCCTCAAACTTCACGAGCACATTCTCATCGTTCTTGAAGCGATACTCCTCCAAATAGAAAGGTACGAGGATGCCATCGATGTCGAGCACCAGATACTCAGCATCCACTCTGTCGAAAACATCATCGGTGATGGCGAAAGTTATCTCGCCCTTCACACCATGAGGTTTGCCCAACTTACCTATCTTATATACTTCGTCTCGTCTTATCATACTTTACTTTGAACTTTGAATTTTGAACTTTGAACTTTATGATTAGTAAAGCAAATGAATTCTTCACTCTTCGTTCTTCACTCTTCACTTACCTAGTCGCAGACACGGGTAATCTTGGCACCCAAAGCATCGAGGCGCTGTTCGATGTCCTCGTAACCACGGTCGATTTGGGCGATGTTGGCGATACGGCTCGTACCATTGGCACTCATCGCAGCAATCAGCAAGGCAATACCCGCACGGATATCAGGACTGGTCATTCTGCCAGCACGCAACTTAATCTTATGGTCGTGACCTACCACTACGGCACGGTGAGGGTCGCAGAGAATAATCTGGGCTCCCATGTCGATAAGCTTATCCACGAAGAACAGGCGGCTCTCGAACATCTTCTGATGGAAAAGTACGCTGCCACGAGCTTGCGTTGCCACCACCAGGAGTACAGACAGAAGATCTGGCGTAAGTCCTGGCCAAGGTGCATCTGCCAGCGTCATGATGGTTCCGTCGATAAAGGAATCTACCACATAGTGCTTCTGTTCAGGGATGACGAGGTCATCACCCTCTACCTTCACCTTCACGCCCAGACGGCGGAAAGCATCAGGAATGATACCCAGGTTCTTGACCGACACATCCTTGATGCGGATGCCCTCGCCACACATGGCAGCCATACCGATGAAGGAACCCACCTCGATCATATCAGGCAGGATGCGATGCTCGGCACCATGCAATTTCTTCACACCCACGATGGTGAGCAGGTTGCTGGCAATACCGCTAATCTGGGCACCCATCGAGTTGAGCAGATGGCAGAGCTGCTGGATGTATGGCTCACATGCCGCATTGTAGATGGTGGTGGTACCTTCTGCCAGCACCGATGCCATGATGATATTGGCAGTACCCGTAACCGAAGCCTCATCGAGCAGCATATAGCAGCCCTTCAGCTTCTTGGCCTGAATCCGATACACATTGCGCTCCTCATCATGCACAAAGCTGGCACCCAGATACTTGAATCCCAGAAAATGGGTATCAAGACGGCGACGACCAATCTTGTCGCCACCCGGCTTGGCAATGGTAGCCTTGCCACATCTGCCAAGCAAAGGTCCAAACATGAGCACGCTGCCACGAAGCGAAGAACACTTCTTGACGAACTCCAGACTGTCGAGATATTCCAAGTTCAGCTCATCACTTTGGAATGTATAGTCATGACGACTGTTTTGGGTAACCTTGACACCAATTTCCTTGAGCAACTTGATGAGGTTGTTCACGTCCAGGATGTCAGGCACATTGGTGATGCGCACTGGCTCATCGGTAAGGATGGTGGTACAAATCACTTCCAGCGCCTCGTTCTTGGCTCCCTGTGGCGTGATGGTACCCTTGAGCGGATGACCGCCCTCTATGATGAAAGACTCCATAGGCTTCTCTATCTATATCTTATTATAAAAAGGTGATTACTTTTTCTTCTTGCTATTGGCTGCTGCATTACGGGCAGAGGCATCCTTCACTTTCTCAAACTCAAAGGTGTCGAGATTCAACTGAATCCTGCCATCTGTGAATCGGGCCAAGTCGGAAGCCACCTTCTGCTCGTCGCAGGAACCATGACTCCACTGAACCAGGTTGCGATGCATCTGGTTGGCAGTCAATCTCACCAGTTCATCACGCTCCTCACCAGGTTCCATGGTCTTCAACTTATCGAAGATTTCGAAAAGCATGGCTCCATAATGGCGCACAGGAATTCTCTGCATCGGATAATCTATCGGTGCAGGCTTCTTGGATATCTTCTCGGCATCCTGTACATCATAAGGGTAATCAATGTCGAGCTGAAAACCGCTCATGATGGCGAGATGGTCCCAAAGCTTCTGTTCATGGTTCTCCACGCCCCTGTTTTCCGGGAACATGCGGTCCATGATGACGATGATGGCTTCAGCACAATGCTGGCGCTCGTTGCGGTCTTCCAACTGCACACAATAGTCCACCATCTGCTGAATCTCGCGTCCATACTCTGGCATAACGAGTTTCTCTCGCTGCGTATTATAATCTAATCCTTCTTTATTCATATTTCAATTTTTGTAAATTCATTCAAGGCCGCCAAGCCTTGCGCACTAAATTAACTTCTTAGGCATCTTGGCAACAAAGTCCTTCAAGTAGAAAGGAACGAAGTAAGCCACATCCTCAAACTTTCCTTCCACAAATCGCTTCTCGGCAAGCGGAGCCATGTTCTTTGCCAATGGCTCTATGCCTTCCACGAGGTGGGCATTAGGATGGTTGATAGTCTCCATGCACTTGGCTGCACCGTTTCCGAAGAAGTATACAGGGTGCTTGTCAAGATACTCCTTGTAGGTATCAGCATCCACGATATCCGCCTGGATAGGACGAACCACCTTCAGGGCGCGGTCGAGCACTTCGGCATAAACCTCCATGCGGCGGGCATCAAGCATTGGTATGATGAGGGCGTCTTCCTCCTCTGGATGTTCGCCAAGCAATACTGGCACTGCCATCAGTTCGAGGGTAGGAACGGCGATGAGTTTCACGCCTCGTCCATAACAGATACCCTTTGCCATACTCACTCCGATACGCAATCCGGTATAGGAACCAGGACCACAACTTACAGCCACAGCCTCCAGTGGAAGACCATGGGAATCGAGGAAATCAAGAGCCTCATCTACATACACACCCAACTTAACAGCATGGTTAGGACCTGAGTGATCTTCCTTGTTAAAAATCACCTGTCCACTATCACTAATAGCCACTGAGCACACGTCCGTACTCGTCTCAATATTCAATATATACGACATAATTAAAAAATATATTCTTAAATAAGGTGCAAATATACTCATTTTCTCGCTTTTTTTTGTACTTTTGCAGAAATTTAACGTGAAAGATTATATGATACAGTCAATGACAGGCTTCGGAAAAGCTACCGCGGCCTACAAAACAAAGAAGATTAATGTAGAGATAAAGTCATTAAACAGCAAGAATCTGGACCTCTCTACACGTATTGCTCCTCTCTACAGAGAGAAGGAGATGGAGATTCGTCAGTATATCGCTAAGTCTCTGGAAAGAGGCAAGATAGACTTCTCTATCTGGATTGAAAAGGATGCTGCTACAGATGCAACGCCTATCAACGCTGCGCTTGTACAGAATTATTATCAGCAAATCAAGAAGATTTCTGCTGAAACCGGTATTCCTGAGCCAACAGATTGGTACAGCACTTTGTTGCGTCTTCCTGATGTAACAACGAAGACTGACGTGGAAGAACTGACCGACGAGGAGTGGGAAGTGGCAAAAGCTGCAATTTTCGAGGCTGTGAACCATCTCATCGCCTTCCGCCAGCAGGAAGGAGCCGCTCTCCAGAAGAAATTCACCGAGAAAGTGGATAACATTCAGGCTCTGCTTGCCAGCATCGAACCTTACGAGAAGGCTCGTGTTGAAAAGATCAAGCAGAACATCGTGAGTGGCTTGCAGCAGATTCCAAATGTGGAGTACGACAAGAACCGTCTGGAGCAGGAGCTTATCTACTACATCGAGAAGCTCGACATCAGCGAGGAGAAGCAGCGCCTTGCCAACCACCTGAACTATTTCCGTGAAACCATGAACGAGGAAGGTCACGGCGTGGGCAAGAAACTCGGCTTCATCGCCCAGGAGATGGGACGCGAAATCAACACCACCGGTTCCAAGAGCAACCAGGCTGAAATGCAGAACATCGTAGTGAAGATGAAGGACGAATTGGAACAGATTAAGGAACAAGTGCTGAATGCACTTTAATTGGAAAGTAAAATGAAGAACGGATTATTGATTTTCAGTGCCCCATCGGGCAGCGGCAAGAGTACCATCGTTAACTGGCTGATGAAGGAGCATCCTGAGCTGAAGCTGGCCTTCTCTATCAGTTGCACCTCTCGTGCTCCTCGCGGTACAGAACAGAATGGTGTGGAATATTTCTTCCTCTCGCCAGAGGAATTCAAGGCGAAGATTGAGGCCGATGAGTTCCTGGAGTATGAGGAAGTTTACCAGGACCGATTCTACGGCACCTTGAAGTCGCAGGTAGAGAACCAGCTAGCCAATGGCGAGTCGGTGATTTTCGACGTGGATGTAAAAGGTGGCGTCAACATCAAGAAATTCTATGGCGAACGTGCCTTGAGCATCTTCGTGCAGCCTCCTTCGGTAGAGGAGTTGCGTCGCCGTCTGGTGGGTCGCAATACCGATGCGCCTGAAGTTATCGAGCAGCGCCTTGCCAAGGCTAGCTTCGAGCTGACCTTCGCTCCTCAGTTTGACCACGTGGTTGTAAACGACGACCTGGAGAAAGCCCAGCAGGAAGTTTACCAGCTAGTAAAGGACTTTTTGAGCGAATAATTGAAATGAAAAAGGTAGGAATCTTTGGCGGAAGCTTCAATCCTATCCATACCGGCCACATCGCATTGGCTAAAAGCCTTTGCGAGAAGGCGGGGTTGGACGAGGTGTGGTTTATGGTCTCCCCCATGAACCCATTCAAGAAGACAGCCACCGACCTGCTCGATGACCACCTGCGCCTGGAAATGGTAGAGAAGGCCTTGGAGAAGGAGCCTCAGCTGAAGGCATGCGACTATGAGTTCCGCCTGCCCAAGCCTTCCTATACCTGGCACACGCTGCAGGCCATCAGCAAGGATTATCCGGAAACAGAGTTCACCCTGCTAATTGGCGGCGATAACTGGGCGGCATTCGACAAGTGGTATCACCATGACGACATCCTCGCCCACTACCCCATCGTGGTTTATCCTCGCCAAGGCTCCAGCATCGGTGAGGTTCCGGCAGGTGTAACCATCGTAGAGACTCCCCTGCTCAACATCAGCAGCACGGAGATAAGACAACACATCAAAGAAGGAAAGAGCATCGAAGGAATGGTTCCTCCATGCATCGAGAAGCTGGCTATCAAAAACTACAGCCCTCTCTCAACTTCCCTCTAAACTCTTTAAACTCTCCATTAAATCACATTTAACAACAAATAGAAAGATATGGGTTGGAAAGAAATTATCAAGAAGTGCCTGAGCTTAGTTTCGGCTCCTATTCGCAGGAATGCGAACTTCTTTGTATTCATGTACTTATTAGGCATGATCAGTTCTATCGTGACCACACCAGCCAAGGGGTCTTTGTATGGTAATCTGTTCCTGGAACTCTTTACCGATCTCTACATCTTGTGTGCCATCCTCGCCATCTTCCCAAGGAAGGTGCGTTTAGGCTTGCGTGGCGTGCTATACCTTATATTATATAGCGTTGCTGCCGCCGACACCTATTGCTTCGTGAATTTCGGTGCCACGCTCAATCCTTCTATGCTGATGCTGGTGGGCGAGACCAACAGTTCAGAGGCAAGCAGTTTCCTCTCGGCGCTTATCTCTACAGAGGTGATATTCAGTAGTGTGGGCTGGATTTTGCTCCTAGCACTCATCCAGATACTCATCGCCCTCTTCCGCAAACAGCTCATCAAGGTTTACGTCTTCCTCATCACCGTACTCGAATTGGCTTCGCTCAAAAAACGGTTGATGGCCATTCCCCGTATGACGGCTGCCATGCCAGCCACCTTCGGTATCCTCTGTCTGGCGCTCCTGATTACAGGCGTCTGTACTTCCTGGCATAACAAAGTGGCTTATCACAAGCTCATGAATGGAAGCACCATCGGTGAAGTGGAGCATATCCTGACGGAGAAAGACCATGCCGTGCTCTATCTGCCAATCTACCGACTCCACTTCAGTATCTACGCCAACCAACTGGCGGCACATCAGATTACCCAACTCATCCATGCTGCCCATGAGGTGAAGGTAGATAGCTGCAGCTATCGCTCGCCTAACATCGTATTGATTATCGGTGAGAGCTTCGGTCGCCATCATTCCCAGCAGTATGGCTACTTCATGAATACCACCCCTCTGCAGGTGGCATTGGAGAAGAGCCGCAAACTGACCAAGTTTACCGATGTGGTAACCTGCTGGAACCTGACCAGTTTTGTATTCAAGAACATGCTTTCTACCCATGTTGTGGGCGAGAAGGGTGAATGGTGCGACTATCCGCTCTTCCCGGAGGTGTTCCGCAAGGCAGGCTATAACGTTACCTTCATCACCAACGAGTTTCTTCCACAAGCCAAGGAGGCGGTTTATGATTTCAGCGGCGGCTTCTTCCTGAACAACCCGGAACTAAGCAAACTGCAGTTTGACCATCGCAACACCCAGCTCCACGATTTGGACGACGGACTTCTGAAGGATTACGACGACAGTTTGAAGAACTTCCAGAAGGAGCACAACCTCACCATCTTCCATCTGATGGGACAGCACGTGAACTACAAACAGCGCTATCGCATGAATCAGGGCAGATTCTGGGCAAGCAGTTATGAGGATAAGCGCCCTGAGCTGACCAATGCGCAGCGCAAGATGCTGAGTCATTACGACAACGCCACACTCTACAACGACTCCATCGTGGCACAAATCGTAAAGCGATTCCAGAAGCAGGATGCCATCATCATCTACGTGCCAGACCATGGCGAGGAATGCTATGAGGAGAACCGCGGCTTCATCTGCCGCAACCACTCTGCCAATATCGACTGGCCTCTGGCACACTATGAGTTTGAGATTCCATTCTGGATTTATTGCTCACCGAAGTACATCAAGGCTCACCGCAAGATTTACAAGCAGATACGTGCCGCCAAGGACAAACGATTCATGACCGATGCCCTGCCTCACCTATTATTATATCTGGCAGGCATCGAAACTCCAACCTACAAGGAAGAGTACAATATCCTGAGTCCGAAGTACAACGAAATGCGTCCACGCATTCTCAAGAACTCTGTAGATTACGACAAGCTTCGTGATGAATATTATAAGAAACAAGAAAAGAAAGGAGCAAAGAAATGAATCAATCGATACTTTCAAGAAATGCATGCAATGCATTGAGAGGACTTGCCATCATCGGCATCTTCCTGCACAACTACTGCCATTGGCTCGGTCCTATCGTCAAGGAGAATGAGTATCAGTTCTTTCAGCGCAATGCTGACTGGCTGACACAGGTGCTGGCGAATCCCGACATCAACCTGCCGATCCACCTGCTGTCGTTCTTCGGCCATTACGGCGTGCCCGTGTTCCTCTTTCTGAGTGCCTACGGACTGGTGATGAAGTATGAGGCAAAACCGCATATCACAGCAGAACAGCAAGCCCAGATGTATAGCATCTCGGGCAAGAACCAATCGTGGAGAATCAATTGGCGTGAACCTCTGCGCTTTATACGCTATCATTATCTGAAGCTCTTCAAGATGATGATCGTGGGATACGTGGCATTCACCCTGATAGATTACATCACCCCGGGTTCTCGTCACTACGAGGTATTGGGCATCGTTTCAATGCTGGGCATGTTTAATAATGTGCTGCCTAATCCTGACGACATCATCTGGCCGGGTCCTTACTGGTTCTTCGGTCTGATGCTGCAGTTATACATCGTATACCGCGTGTTTCTCTATCGCCGTCATTGGGGATGGACGGTGGGACTGATGCTTATCTGCATCGGCATCCAGCTCATCCTGGGCTTCGATAATCCGGAAAGCGAGGCGATGAACCGCTACCGCTACAACTTCATGGGCGGCATGCTGCCATTCGGACTGGGCATCCTCTATGCCCGCTATGGCGAGAAGATACTCATGACCTTTCATTCGCCTATCACCAATTTCTTCGGCTGCATCTTCTGCATCTCGCTGATTTACAGTTTGAGCCTCAACATGATAGGTTGGACCTTTGTTCCGTTCTTCATCTGTCTGCTCTGCGTACTCGTGGCAGAGATGCTGCAAAACATCAGTTGGCTGTCAGGTATTTATAAGGTATTGGAGTGGATGGGCAGCATATCAGCCGCCCTCTTCGTGAGTCATCCGATTACCCGTAAGATTTTCATTCCTATCAGTCGTCATGGCGATATCTATGCCGGATTGCTGCTCTACATCATTGCCAGCATCTGCATAGCGTGGCTCTTTACCCAACTGATGAAGAAAATTCCGAATCCGAAGTACTAAACAAAGAGACGACCCATCATGCCAACACTCTCAAATAAGAATATAGTTATGACCATTTCTTCCCTGGCAATGGTCATAACCTTTATTGTTTATATTGAACATCATCATTGCCAGGAACAACTGTTGGCTCTTTCGGGTACCATCAGCAGTATCATGGCAAATGTCACGCATAGCAACAACCTCAATCTCCTACTCATCATCAGCATCATCGTTGTCGCCATGTTAGACATCATCATCTATGCTTATCAAATGAACCAGAAGAAAAGTTTAACGATAAGAAGAATGAAAGGTGATATGAACGAGATACAGGCAGAAATAGCAACAACAAAAGACAATTTCACCCAAGAACTGGCTGAAGTATCCCGAAAACTGGAATCGCTTATCAAGAAAGACCAAACCGTAATCAACAGGCAGAAAGAAGAACTAGCCAGCAAAAACAACAGACTAAAGGAACATACAAAAGACATCGCAGCCATTAGTGACGGTTTAAAAAGCCTGTATTATATTCTGAATGATGAAGAGGATCTCAAGTTAGACAAGCATCAGATAGAAAACATCACCAAATGCTACAGACTGATAGACGAAGACTTTGTTTCTCTTCTTGAGCATTTAAAGGGGAAACCAATCACCCCAAAAGAAGAGATGCTTAGCATTCTTTGGAGAATCGGAAAGGACAAGGAATCCGTGATGAAGATTCTAGGACTATCCAAAGACGGCTATCGCCAATTGAAATTTCGCACGCTGAAAAAACTCAAGCAAGAAACTTCACTCAAGCGTTTTTGTGATAATCTGGAGTAATTTTGCCAATCATTGGATTTGATATCATCTGGATATCAACAATTTACAAGAAACACTCTATAACATGCTATTGCATATTCCAAAAGAATCAGTTACCTTTGCAGGCAATTATTCACTCAAACAAAAAAGAAAATGACAGATATTCTTGTTCTTACATTAACCCTTCTCATCGCTTGGGGTGCCTATACTCTGGTAGGCAAAGACAGCAATGAAAAAAGCAAAGGCATATTGAGTCTGGCTTATATCTTCTGCATCATGACTGCCATGGAATATTACCAGGGAGGCATTGCGGGATGCATCGTTATCTTAAGCATCTCACTCGCAATCATATTACTTCGTTATTTATGGAAGTCAGGACATAAACTTCCATGGACTATCACTCTTCTTGCCGAATGGACCTTCCCTATCGTTTTCTATAACACACTGGATAAATTCAGCGGACTATCCGGCGGAATATGTATGGCAATTACGCTTGCATCCACCCTCATAGGATTGGGAATTATCGTTTTTATCATCTTCAAACAAGAAAAATAGCTACTTTCATTTCGTTGAATCATTTTTTTTATGTATTTTTGCACAGAAGTATATAAAAACAAGAATGAATTGGAAGATTAAAGACATAGAACTGGCGAATATCAGCAGATTTCGCGGAGAATTGATGGGAGCGGCGATGCTCTTCATCATCCTCTTTCATGTGGCATTGCCTAGGGAGAATGCTTTCTATGGTCTCCGCCGGATGGGCAATGTGGGGGTAGATATGTTCTTATTCCTCAGCGGAATAGGACTGTGGTTCTCGTGGATGAAGACTCCTTCGGCAAGGCATTTCTTCATCCGCCGCTATCTGCGCATCTATCCCACCTGGCTCATCATCGCTTGTCTCTTCTATATTCCTGCCTTTCACGGCGGAAGCACCTGGAATTGGGTCAATCTCTTTGGCGAGATAACCATCAACTGGGGATTCTGGCTGCACGACGAGCTTAACTTCTGGTATATTCCTGCCACGATGCTGCTCTATCTCTTTGCCCCAGCCTACATGGAACTCATCAAACGGCATCCTATCTACCGATGGCTGCCGGTGGTGATGATTATGTGGTGTATCCTGGTACAATACGTTACGCCCATCCATCATGCCGTAGGACATCTTGAGATATTCTGGAGTCGTGTACCTATCTTCTTCATCGGCATTAACATGGGAGAGATGGTGCGACAGAAACAGACGCTGGATGGCGCATCGATATGGATGATATGGCTCATGTTCCTGATGACCCTGATGGCAAGCATCTTCCTGGAGCAGGAGAAACACGGCATGTTTCCACTCTTTCTGGAGCGCATGCTCTACATCCCGCTCACCATCACCAGCATCCTGCTGCTCAACCGTATCTTCCGCCGCACTCCCCATTGGTTCAACCGATGCTTCATGCTTGTGGGAGCACTCAGCCTGGAATGTTATCTTATCCATATCCACTTCGTTCTCAAATACATTGAGCCTCATCATCTAGGCTATTGGCCTACCTTCTTTGCCTGCATAGGCATCACCCTGCCTGCAGCATGGATACTGAGTAAGATAGCAGGATGGATTTCCAGAGAATTATCTAAGATTATCAAGTAAAAAAGGTTTTTATGAACGAGAATAAAACAAAAGATAGTAAAGGTTTTGCTGCCTTGATGCGACTGATTCGCCCCAAGCAGTGGATTAAGAACATGTTTATCTTCGTGCCACTTTTCTTTGGTGGTGCCCTATTTCATACCGATGCCTTGCTGGCTGGCTTGATTACCTTCATAGCCTATAGCTTTGCTGCATCGAGCATCTATTGCTTCAACGACATCTATGATGTGGAGGCAGACCGCCGCCATCCCGTGAAATGCCATCGTCCGATAGCATCGGGAGCGGTGAGCGTAAAACAAGCATACGGACTGATGTTCCTGATGTTTGCCCTCTCGATGGGAGCGTGCAGTTGGCTCGATTCATGGAAAACAATGGGCGTCATTGCCTTCTATTGGCTTTTGAATCTCTGCTATTGCGCCAAACTGAAACAGTATGCCATCATCGATGTATGCATCGTAGCCTTCGGTTTCGTGCTCCGTCTGTTGGCTGGTGGTATAGCCACCCAAATCGTTCTGAGTAAATGGATTGTGTTGATGACTTTCCTTATCACCCTCTTCATGAGTTTTGCCAAGCGCCGCGATGACGTCTTGCGGATGGAGAAGACGGGCGAGGCACCTCGCAAGAATACCAGCAGATATAACCTCACATTCATCAATCAGGCGATAACCATCACCGCCTCAGTTACCCTGGTATGCTACATCATGTACACCGTGAGCCCTGAAGTTATAGAGAATTTCCACACAGAATATCTCTATCTTACCAGTGTCTTCGTATTGGTAGGCTTGCTGCGCTACATCCAGATAGCCGTGGTTGACCAGAAAAGTGGCGACCCTACGAAGATTATCCTGCGAGACAGAATCACCCAGTTTATCGTTCTCGCCTGGTTACTTTCATTCCTCTTCCTTATCTATATAGAATAAGGAGAGTACATCTTTATAAAAGAGCACATTTTAAACACGGAAAAAGAAATGAAGAAGAAATTATATTGTTTCGATTTCGACGGAACCCTCACCACGAGCGATACATTGCTTGAATTCATCAAGTATGCCAAGGGAAAGGGACGCTTTCTGATGGTATTCCTGATGTATAGCCCCTTACTGGTGCTGATGAAGCTGCACCTTTATCCCAACTGGAAGGCAAAACAGCAGATATTCGCCCACCTCTTCGCCGGCATGCGCATCGAGAAATTTGATGCGCTCTGCCGTGGTTTTGCCGAAGAGAATCAGCATCTGCTACGTCCCAAAGGTATTACTTTGGTACATGAAGCATTGGTTGCAGGGGCAAAAGTATTCATTGTCAGCGCCAGCATCGACAACTGGGTACGCCCTTTCTTTGAGATACGCAATCTGAAAGGCATCCAGGTCTTGGGTACTCAGATAGAGGTAGTAGATGGCAAACTTACAGGCTATTTCAAGTCGAACAATTGCTACGGTAAGGAGAAGGTGAACCGCATTACAGAGGCACTAGTCTCTTCGCAAGCATCACATTCTGAATCTGCAAAATCTTTCGAGCGTTCTGAATATGAGATAGAAGCCTTTGGAGATAGTCGTGGCGACAAAGAGATGCTTGCCTTCGCCGACAAGGGACACTTCAAACCATTCAGAGAATAATAAACTTCCTGTTACAGAAAATAACATGATAAGAAATACTGAGAATATAACATGAAAAGAAATACAGACCTCGACTTGATACGAGCCATCCTCATCATTCTCATGATATTGATTCATATTGTGAGTTTCGGCAATGCATACCCACATCTGAAAGCTGGCATTCTCTCGTTTATGATGCCTACCTTCCTCATCATCACGGGTTATCTTGTCAATATCGAGAAAACCGGAAGACAGATGAGAAACTATCTGAAATGTCTCGCCCTGCCCTATGTCATCATGGTAACAGGATTCTCAGTCCTCTCCTATTATATGCCGGTGAGAGATGGCATCACAGAGCTCTCCCTCTCCCAGATAGGCGAGAAAATCTTCATCACTTCCATCGGGCCCTATTGGTTTATCCAAACTATGATTATCTGCGGAACCCTCTATTACTTCAGCTTCCGTGGAAGGAATTGGAATGATTTACACAAGAATTATACAAAAAGAGATACCTATGCCAGCCTTTTCGTCTTCGCACTTACGCTGCTCCTGATATCAGAAACTCCAGCCCTATCGGCAAGTGCGGCTGCCTATTATTTCATCGGTGTAGTTATCCGACAGAGCAAGACGGAGTGGAGCAAGCTGTTCCGTCACGAATTCTTCGCCATTTTCCTGTGGATTTATCTGCTCTACCGCGATGACTGGTACGACTGGGGCAACCTGGCCATCGTCTTCTCCTGCTGGTGCTGTATCAGTTGCCTGCTGTTCCTGCAACACCTGCTCGATATTCCAGAACGCTTCAAGGATTTCAGTCCCATGATAGAAAAAGTGGCAAAGGTGACCAACAGAATCAAGGACACCTTATTATATATAGGGCGCAACACACTGCCTATCTATCTCTTCCACCCCATCTTTACGATGGCTGCGAAGTTCTATCATCCCCTCTTTGCCTGGGATCCGAGCGAGATTTCGTTTGCTGCCGTCACCGTTATCCTTGCCATTATAGGCAGTCTGCTCATCGCCAAGGTGATGGAGAAGACCAAACTGGCTTATCTCTTCGGAAAAGGGAAATTATTAAGATAAATCCAAACAGATCAATATTTTGTAGAAAGAATATTTGCTAAATACAGGAAAAAGGCGTATTTTTGCACGCCGAAAAAGATAAAACGATGAATATCAAGAACAAGATAAACAACATGGATGACTCCAAACGAGAGAAGTTGGGCGAAGTCATCAGATTCGGCATCGTAGGCGGACTAGCCACGGTGCTGCAATATGGCATCTACCTGGTCATCATGCCAGTGTTGAGCCATTTCATTCCACAAATGGGCGACCATACCTTGGCTACCACCGCCAATACCATCGCCTATATCGTGAGTTTCATCTTCAACTTCATCGCCAGTACCCGCTATACATTTAAGGTGAAAGCGAATGCCAAGCGAGGAGCAGGATTCACACTCTCGCATGCCGTCAACTATTCGATGCAGACCATCTGTCTTAACCTCTTTGTAGGATTAGGGCTCGCTAAACAATGGGCGATGATTCCAACGCTCTGCATCTGTATTCCTGTAAACTTCTTATTGGTAAGATTTTTCTTAAAGAAATAGAAAAGAGAAAGAAATGAAAAAGGTATTCGATATTTTTAGAATCAAGCGAGAGGAAAGAGGAGCAGCACTCGTGGCACTTATCATAGCATGTGTCCTCAATGCCCTGACTATCATCAAGTATTATGCTCAATTCTCGCAAATCACAGATAGCTATCATAAGCTTTTCGTCAAAACCTTTCATGTGGCAGGTTTCGACCCACTTACCTACAGCATTGTATCTCACTGGGACACAGAATACAACGTATATCGCCACCCGCTGCTGGCGTTCTTCATGTATATTCCCAACCAGATTAACCAAGCGTGGATAGAACTCACGGAAACAAATGGTGCCCAGTTGATTGTGGGAGCCATTCTGGTATTCTGTGCCTTCTATTCATTCATCTTCCTTTACAGGATATTCAGAGAAGTAATTGGTACCGAGCGCTTTGATGCCAACCTACTCTCTGCGTTCTATTTTTCATTTGCCTATGTGATGGTTTCGGCGATGGTACCCGACCATTTCATCATGTCGATGACGATATTGCTCTGTACGCTCTATATCACAGGCGTCTGCATCAAGAAAGGCAGAAAGCTCACCATCTGGCAAACCATCCTGCTCTTCGTATTTACCGCAGGTGTTTCACTCAACAATGGTTTGAAAACCTATCTTGCCGCCCTCTTCACCAACGGCAGGAAGTTTTTCGGAATCAAATACTTCCTGCTAGGCGTCATCCTGCCAGCTGCCCTCATGTGGGGTTTTGCCAGATGGGAATACCGCACCTTTGTATGGCCTAAGGAAATGGCACGACATGAGGCGAAGATGAAGAAAAACAAGGAAGCCACAGCCAAGATTTACCAGCAATATCAGGATACTGCTCAGGTAAAAGACTCGGCAAAGGTAGAAGCAGCCGTCAAGAAAATCATCAAAGACAATGCGCATGCCAAATATGTACGCGACCATAAACAGATATGGAACAAGAACACAGGCAAGCCTATCGCCAAGGGCGAATTCATGAACTGGACCGATAAAACAACCTCCAGAGGCGAAACCCTGGTAGAGAATTTCTTCGGCGAAGGCATCATGCTGCACCAGCAGAACCTCCTGGGCGACGTATTACGCAACCGTCCGGTCATCGTGAAATATCAATCGCCCGTCAATTATGTGGTAGAGGCATGCATCGTTCTGCTTTTTGTACTTGGAATCCTTGCCGGCAGGAAGTCTAAGTTCCTATGGCTCACCATGACGTTCTTCCTGCTGGATGCCGCCCTCCACATCGGTTTGGGCTTCGGCATCAACGAGGTTTACATCATGACGGCACACTATATGTATGCCCTTCCTATCGCCATCGCCTTCCTGGCGCTCAAGGCAAAAGAAAAGAGCATCAAATGGGCATTCAGAGGATTGATGATCGCCATCACCCTCTATCTTTGGATAAGCAATGGCTATCTGCTAGTGAGCTACATGCTAGGATAAGAAGCCTGAACCACAAGAAGCTGTTATCCAAAAGAAGCCTTGATCCAATGGATGATATCCTCATGCTTCATATCAAACTTACGGGCAAAGAGGCGGTTGCTTTGCTTCAACTCCTCTTTGTCTGCTAAGGTCCAGACGTATGGATTACCCCGTTTCCAATCTATGAGTCGCATGCAGCCTTCGTATTCATCTTGTTCTGAGTACAAGGCGGCTCGGAAGGTTGGATGGTTCCACACCAAGGTTTGCAAAAAGAACTCATCAGGGCAGAATGTGTAATTGAATCTCTTCAACACAAACGGCTTCTGGCTCACCACATACTCCACGCATGCCTGCGTGATACTCACCCAGTTGGCACCCTTGGCAAAATCCATCTTCGGGCGATGCAGGAAAGGCATAAGCAACATGGAAAGATATTTGTTGAGTCGCTTGGTGATGGCATTCAAAGCCCCATACTTCGAGCGGGTAAAACTCGTAAAGAGCCAATAGCGCATCATCTTCCTGCGGCAATCCCATTCAAATTCCTCGCCATGATTGATGCCCACAAACTCCTTGCCCTGATGCGCATCGAAGAACTGATGAACGTAATCCTGCGATTTAATAGGCAAATCCTGTCCACTCAGCAGATGGTAGTAGGCATAAGGGCCATGCTTCAAAGCCTCCTCGAAAAGCACATACTCCGCCTTAATCTGACTCAGATTTCCCCAACGCACATCCACCCTCTGCTCCAAAACAAAGAGGCGAGCCTTGGAAAGAGCCAGCGGTTCGACACCATCAAGCATATTCGATTTCTGGTCGATATGCAGAAATATATCATTTCGCTCATCATCGAGCATCAACAGCAATACCCTTAGAAGCGGCAAGCTGCCATGAGCCATTATCAGGAAAGCATGTTTCATTGTTACTATCTTTATCTGTTTTACTGTTTCAAATTACCATATTCACATCATGGAAAACTCCATCATAATGGACGCAAAGATACATCAAATAAAAGAGAACACAAAATAAAACTCCGTTTTTATCTAAAAAAGCCACAAAATAAAGCTTATCATTTTGAAGATTCAGAAAAAACAATTACTTTTGCAGCGTTAAGCCGATAATGCCGGATGCATCTATCCGACAAAAGGAGAAATAGAACAAGAGAAAATAATCAGAAAATGAACAATATATTTAAGATTAAAAAAGAAGAAAGGCTCTTTGCCTTGATTGCACTCATCATTATCATCGCCTTCAATGTGCTGATGATAACCTATCATTTTGAAGATTTCGGCAAACCGAAGGCTGGATTCTGGACGCTCTTTACCAAGAACTTTCAGATTTCAGGTTTCGACCCATACACCTATCTTACCCTCTCGAAGTGGAAGGTGTATTACACGGAGTATCGCCACCCCATGCTCCCATTCTTCCTCTATCCTTTCTCGGTACTGAACGGTTGGCTGATAGAACTCACCTCAAGAAACTGGGCGACTACCATCGTAGCGGTGATGATGACTTTCTTCTCCACCTACTCCACACTCTTCTTCCGAAGAATTTTCAGAGAAGTGATGCAGTTGAAGGCAATAGACAGCAATGTGCTTACGGCAATGCTCTTCTCCTTTGCCTACGTACTGCTCGTCACCTTTGTGGATGACCATTTCGGCATGTCGCTTTTCTTCCTGTCGATGACACTTTATATAGCCGGCAGGCAGCAGCTGGAACACCGAAGCATGCCTTGGTGGCAAACAGCCCTGCTCTTTTTCTTCACAGCAGGCATCACGCTGAGCAATGGCGCCAAGACCTTCCTTGCAGCCCTCTTTACCAATGGCAAAAAACTCTTCCGTCCAAAATATCTGGCATTGGGAATTATCTTGCCTACCCTGCTGATAGGAGCTGCAGGCATTTATCAGAACAAGGCATTCATTATTCCTAATCGCCTGGAAGGAGAACGACTCGTTGCTAAGAAAGCAGCAAAAGACAGCACCTTTAGGGCAAAAATGGAACAGAAACAAAAGCACGATAAGGCTATCGCTGGCAAGAAAATCCAGAAACGAGGCATGCTTTCATGGGCAGATATGTCTATCTCCCGTTCAGAATCATTGGTTGAAAACGTTTTTGGCGAATCGCTTATCCTGCACAGAGAACATCTTCTGGAAGATATCCACAGCCATCGCCCAATTTTCGTGAAATACCAGACCCCTATTCCTTATATCATAGAGGGAATCATCGTGATTCTGCTGTGCATAGGCTTTTGGATGGGAAGAAAATCAGCCTTTCTCTGGCTCACAGCCTCATGGGTGGCATGCGATGCCTTCATCCACCTGGTAATGGGATTCGGACTGAACGAGGTTTATATCATGGCAGCCCATTGGGCGTTCATCATTCCAATCTGTATCGGATACATCATCAGAAGCTGTAAGGAGAAATATCTGCCTTATCTTCGTGGAGGACTCGCAGTCATCACCATCTTCCTGTTCTTCTATAACAGCACGCTGATATTCGAGTATCTAACAAGATAAAAAAGTATCTTAGATTAAAACCATCATGCTGAAAGTAAGTATCTTAACCCCTATCTATGGGGTAGAAAAATATATCGAACAATGCGCCCGTTCACTGTTCGAGCAGTCGTATGCCTCTATCGAATACATCTTTGTAGATGACTGTACCCCCGATAAAAGTATCGGTATCCTACAATCGCTTCTGAAAGAATATCCAGAAAGAGCTCAACAGGTACGCATCATCCACCACGACAGGAATCGGGGCGTGGGCGCCGCAAGACAGACGGCATTGATGGCGGCTACAGGCGATTATCTTTTATTTGCCGATAGCGATGACATGCTGCCGAAAGATGCAGTAGAAAAACTGACCACAAAAGCCGAAAGCACCCATGCCGATCTGATTGATGGCGGCTACCGGGAATGGTGCGAAGGAAAAGCAGGAATACTCCAGAAACCTTTTGACGTTTCTGCTGAGAAACTGCTCAAACTGCTCGTCTGCCAGAACATCATCACCAATCGTCTGTGGGGCAGAATCTATAAGCGTTCGCTCATCATGGAGCACAGGATATTCTTTGAGGAAGGCATCAACTATGCAGAAGATCTTTTCTGGAATGCCCAGTTCATGTTCTACGGAAAAAAGGTGAACATTGATGATGCAGTATATTACTACCGCACCGACAATGAGAATTCCTACAATCACAATATCTCTGAAAAGAATCTCCTGTCATACTTCAAATCAACCCGCCGACTCATCGATTTCTTCGAGCAGAACGATAAGAAGCATCAGTACCTCAGAGCCACAGAGATAGGCATCGTCAATGCCTACCGCTGGGCGGCAAACGCACAGGTAGCCTTCAAAAAGGTGGATCAGGCGCTCGCCTACAAGCCTAAGAGCTGCCTCATCCGCCTTATCATCAAGCTCATCAAAAAAGGCGTACCTGTCAAGAAGGTGAATCTTATCTACCTCGCTTACAGAAGGCTATACACTCTTCTAATATCTGCACCTTCAGCAGTTTCATGATACAGAAGTAAATGGTGGCTGATACCAGCAGACGAACCAGCAGCAAGAGATAGATGTTCTGCAAGCTGCGGGTAATGAAATAGGTGGCCACCATGGTGGCTGCCGCACATAGCATGAATGGCAGTATATCCTTTGCCACATCACGGAATCGCAAGCCGGCAACACGCTTCAGCATCCACTGCCAGACCAAGAGCCAGGCTATAATAAACAAAGTGTAGGCTATCACCATGGTCTGGATGCCATATTGATGACAAAACAATACCAAGGCGAGCAACCCCACTACCTGACCGATGTTGCACCACATATACACATCAGAACGCCCCTTGCTGATAGCCAGGTTCTGATAGAGCGTATAAATCGGCATAAAGGCACCGCTCACACAAAGAATCTGCAACAGCGGCACACTGGCTATCCATTTCTCATGAATCGTAATCAAGATGAATTCACGTGATACCAGGGTCAAGCCAAACATCAATGGGAAAGAAAGGAACGCCGTGAAACGGAGCATCTTTCTAAACACCATCAACTCGCGGTTCTTATCGTCCTGGATAGAAGCCAAGACGGGCTGCGCTATCTGTCCCACCGTATTGGCAACAAACGAATTAGCCTTGGTATCCCAGTTATAAGCCTGACTATAGTTACCCACATCATTAATCGGATAAAATCGGCCAAACACAAAGGTCAAAACATTGTTGCTCACCGTATTGATGATGTTGGTTACCAGAAGTTTCACACTGAATCCAAACATTTTTCTCACGGGTCCGAAATCGATATGAAAGTTCGGGCGCCATCCCGTATAATAATATCTTCCGATATTCAATACGAGGATGAAGATGACCTGCTGCCAAGCCAGACTCCAGTAAGCCATCCCGTTGAATGCCAGCACCAATCCCACGACATTCGAACTGATCAAAGCCATGAAATTAACAATGGTTATCTCCTTGTTCATCATGTTCTTCATCATATACCCGTTTTGGGCGATACCAAACGAAGAGATGAAGAAACTCAGGAACACGAAGCGCGACAAGGAGGTGAGACAAGGCTGATGGAAGAAATCTGCTATCAGCGGCGCACAGAAAAAGAGCGCCACATACATGGTAAGACTCACCAGGACATTAAACCAGAACACCGAATTATAATCGTTGTCGGTGGGTTTCCTGATATTCACCAATGCCTGGGTAAAGCCGCTACTCTGCAGATTGCCCGCAATCAGGGTGAAAATGGTGAGGATGCCGATAATACCATAATCGGCTGGCGACAACAAGCGCGCCAAGAAGATGCCAAAGAGGATATTGAGAACCTGGGTAGAGCCACTGTTCATAGCTCCCCAAAACAATCCCTTGGCGGTTTTTTCCTTTAATGATTCTGCCATCGTTTCTATCTGATAAATATGGAATATTACTTGATTTTACTTTTTAAAGTGCAAAAGTAGCATAAATAGTTTGAAGTTCAAAACTTTTTGCTTACTTTTGCAGTCGTAAAACAGAAAAAATATGGATATTAAGAACATCAAGAAGGAATGGAACGCCACAATACTCGATATATTGAAGGCATTCATCGACATCTGCAACAAGTATCACCTCAGATATTACTGTTGTGCCGGCACCGCCATCGGAGCCGCCCGTCACCACGGAATGATTCCCTGGGACGATGACATCGACGTACTGATGCCACGCCCCGACTACGACCGTCTGCTCGAAATCGCCAAACACGAAGACTTTGGCAAATACGAGGTAGTGACTCCCTACAACAACGAATCGTACCCTCTGTATTTCTCCAAACTCGTGAATCGCGAAACCACTCTTATAGAGGAGAAGGAGCGTCCCTGCATCATCGGTCTTTACGTAGATATCTTCCCTCTTGATGCCACCGACGATGACATGGAAACGGCGAAGGCTCTGTATCGCAAATATTCAAAGACCATCAATCGTCTGAACGCCGTAACCACCCACAACACCTTCATTGATTACATTTCCCTGCTCCTGCACAAGGAAACCTGGGGCCGGTTTGCCATCAAGACACTCGCCTTCTTCTGTCGCAGCAAGATGCGCCATCACCTCATCCAGCAGATGGACGAGATGAGTCATCGATATGACTTCGACAAGGCGAAGAACGTACTGGTGAATACGGGTTCCTACCATTACAAAGAGATTTTCCCGAAGGAATGGCTTGGCAAGGGAAAGGAATTTCCATTCGAGGATACCACCGTTTTGCTGCCAGAGCAGGCAGATACCTATCTGCGCCACTTCTTTGGCGACTATATGAAGTTCCCACCAGTAGAACAAAGAGTGGAAAAGCACCTGCGCTACTATCTTAACATGGAAAAGAGAGAAACGTGGGACGAGATTAAAAGAAAGCTATAACACAAGAGAGGGTGTGTCATAAGCTTCTTAGGATATAGATAAGGCACGGATTACACGGATTACACGGATTTATAGTGCTAATATAAGAAAGCGATTATCATCTCTCTTAAAAATCCGTGTAATCCGTGTAATCCGTGCCTAAAAACTGTAAAGGACTGACTTTATGATACACCCTCATTTTATTCAGATGTGCTCTTTCCCACATCCTGCAAAGTATGTCCAAAACCTTCTTCCACATCAAAGAGCGGTCTCCAGCCCAAAGCCTTGAGCTTATCCGTATTAAAGGTTGCCTTGGTGATAGGCGTGGTATTGCCCTGCTGCGCATCCTCCTCAGGAATATCAAACACCACCTTCCTATTCGCTTTCCTGGCTATCAGTTCTGCCAGTTGGCGAATGGAGATATTTGATTCAGAATGTGCCACATTATAGGCATTGCCCCTTTCACCATCCAGCAAGAGGCGCAAGATGGCATGGGCGGCATCTACCACATAGAGCCAGGAGCGGAAAGCCTCTCCCTTACTCTTCAAGACGATATCTTCCCCCCTGAGAACATTGCGGATAAACTGGGCATACACCCGATTATCACTCTCGGTAAAGCCGGGACCATAAGTATGACTCAATCTGGCTATCACCACATCGGCATCATACTCTGCTCCGTATGCCATACAAAGCGTCTCGGCAGCTCGCTTCGACGATGGATAGCAGGCACGCACAGAGGCACAATCCACATATCCGCTGCTTTTCTCGGTAAACTCAGAACCATCGCCTTCGCCATAGATTTCGCCGGAAGAAACGTAAACCATGCGCTTCATGCGATGTCTCAATCCATATTCTATGAGATGGGACACACCATTGATATTGGCTTTCATCACCTCTACAGGTTCCCGACTGAAGAAATTAGGACTCGCATTGCTTGCCGCATCTATAATGTAATCCGCTCCCTCAGCCAACTCATCATACACAGATTCCACCATCATTCCATTCATGCTCTTGATGACAGGCTGGGTGACATCTATCTTTGCAAAAAAGAAAGACTCATCTTCCCAATAAGCCGCAAACTTCTGCTGGGCACGTTCCTTATTGCGACCAGCAGCTATCACTTTGTAGCACCGAGCAGGATTCTGCATCAATACATCCACCACGCAACCTCCTACCAATCCCGTGGCACCCACCACAAGAATCGTCTTGTCACGCAAACGCTCCAAGTCTAATCCATCCTGGAAAAGACGAGCTATATCTTTCTGATAAGGTGAAAAATCTAACATAAATCTAACAGTTGCCTAACATTTCCAACTTTAACCCATATTCTCATATAAAAGTGAACCATACTCCAACGTTATTTGAGCCAAGACTCCGGCTGAACCTTCATCAAAGCTTTCAGAATTTCCAGATCCTCCACAGTAGTAATCTTGATGTTCTTTTCTGAGCCAGGCACAATATGCATCTGCCTGCCTCCCAATTCCGCCATCAAGGTACAGGATGCCACCGAATTGGTGATGCCTTTCTCCTTGGCTTCCTCATGGGCTGCGATGAGGTTTCCCAACCGGAAAGTCTGAGGTGTCTGGGTACGGATTAACTTATCACGAGGAATACTTGTATTAGTCGTGAAACCATCCTCACTCTCCAGGATAGCCTCTCTACATTTGATACCCGTAATGGCATAACCGTACTTTTGGCAGATGGCGATATTGGATGAGATGATGTCTTGCGACAAGAGTGGGCGCACGGCATCATGCACCAAAACCAGGTCATCGTCAACACAGCCCATTTCCTTCAAACCGTAGATACCATTATGGATAGATTCCTGACCATTGCTGCCACCCGGGAATATCCATTTCAGTTTAGTGATGCAAAACTGATTGGCATAGGATTGCAACACGGTTTCCCAACCAGCCAGACAAACCACAGCAATCCCCTGAATATCGGGATGCTTCTGGAAAGCCATCATCGTATGAATGATGATAGGACAATTATCAACGTGCATAAACTGCTTAGGGATGTCTTGTCCCATACGATTGCCAGAACCTCCGGCTATGATAAGTGCATAGTTCATATCTTATATCTTTAAAATGAATTATTTCTGAATGATTCTTGCAGGATTCCCCACTACAGTTGCTCCATCAGGCACATTCTGGAAGACTACGGCTCCTGCCCCTATCGTTACATGATTACCAATGCGGACAGCACCAAAGACAGTTGCTCCCGTATAGATTTTCACATCATTTCCGATGGTTGGTCTTCCCCCCTTACCATTTCCCAACGTCACCATCTGCAGGCAATAGAAATCATCACCTATGGAGTCGGCATTGAGATAGGTGGCATAACTATGTTCAAAATGTGCTCCTTTTCCAATATGCGGGCACCAGATAGTCATGGTTCGTTCTGGCGGCAACAGCCAACTGATGAATACCGAACGATACTCTCCCAGGCGATAATAGAAGAGATTACGGAAACTTCTTTCACGAGTGCAAGCCTTGATGAAGTTCAGTATCGTTGGCTTATGGTCCTGCACCTTGAGCAAATCAAGGTCTATCTCCTTCTTGTGAAGCAGATACATGGCTATGTGTGGGATCATTCTCACCGCAGAAGCCGATAATATGATAGTTTGTGCTATTGGATTCATGTTGCAAAGATACAATAAAATATAGAAATCATCATGCTTTTCACAGAAATTATTACTTAAGTAATCCTAAAACAATAAAAAAGCGCCAGTCTCCCGACTGACGCTTCCTTAATTTATCAAATATCGCTTACCAGATGTTACTCTCACCTGAAAAGCCTATTCCTATTAAATTTAAAAACTAAAGTTATTTACAATTGTCTAAAACATGAATATGAAAGTTATTTTTTATTTGAGTAATACTGTTTTATACGAATCAATTATTCCTGCCATCAAGTACAAACCCGATGCAAGAGTAATCTTTTCAGGTGCAAAGATAGGAGAAAAAATCGCAATATAGGGGTAAAATCTATTTTTTTAGGGGGTAATAATTGTTCACCACCCATATTTAAACAGCCAAAATGCCCCCCATCGTAATTTTATCCACCTATTTTTTGAATATACCACGCACCACAAACCAGGCATGAACCAGCAAGGTGGTGATAATTCCATAATTACTCCTCATCACCTCGAAGCGTTCCTTGAGCGAAGCCTTATGGTTCTGTACCGACATACCCCCATCCAGATAGTTGGTGATGACGGCATTGACATTGCGTAAAGGCAGATGGCGACGTTCTGCCTCTCTCATGATGCGGATACACCAATCCACATCAGCCGAAAGGCGATAGTGTAAATCGTAATGCACCTCTCGGGCAATATCGGTACGGGCATAGAACGACTGATGGCACACCAGCATTCCCCACTTAAACGAACGCCAGGTCAACTTCTTGGGAGGAGTGAGACGACGATGGCGCAGGAAGCGCCCCTCGTCATTTACAATATCAGTATCACCATAAAGCACACCAGGCAAGATTTCTCCTTCGCCTACGCAGCCTTCTACATACTCCAAGGTGTCTTCCGAAGGAAACACGTCGCCCGCATTCAGAAACACGAGATAGTCACCCGTGGCTCTATCAATGCCCTTGTTCATGGCATCATAGAGACCTTTGTCGGGTTCTGAATAGACAACAATCTCATGGGCATTCTCCCCCACTTGCGCCTTATGCTGATATGCCTTGACCATTGCCAGCGTCTTATCCTTAGACACGCCATCGATAATCAGATGCTCCACATTGCAATAAGTCTGCTTATTGACGCTATCCAATGTACGCTGCAATACACTTTCGGCATTAAACGTACAGGTAACTACGGTGAATTTTATCATAGATGATAGTTTTTGTAGGCCAATGCCTGATTATACACCTCTATATATCTAAGTGCCACCGAATGCTGCGAGTAGCATTGGGTCACCTTATGCAGGCAAGCCTGCTGCAAGTTCTTCATATCGGCTTCTTCCAATACCCAATGAATGCCCTCTGCCAAATCATCAGAATCACGATAGTTGGCCACATAACCGGTCTTCTGATGGTCTATCATCTCAGGGATACCACCCACCTTAAAGCCCACACTAGGCACACCACATGCCATAGACTCCATGATGGTGTTTGGCAAATTATCCTCCAGAGAAGGCAGAACAAAGACATCAACGGAATTATAGATATTCACAATTTGCTTCACATCGCTCACATAGCCCAGGGAATAAGAAGGCAAAGACAATTCTATCTCCTCGGAATGCCCTCCCAAGATGGCAATAGCCGTATGCTTCACCATATCCGGATATTTCTTCACCAACCTGTCTATCGCCTCTACGAAATACTTCATTCCCTTTCGCTCATCCGTTACACGCTGAGAAACAAAGAGAATGATACGCTTGTCGGCAGGCAATCCGGCACGCAAGCGTGCTTCAGCCTTGTCTTGCGGACAGAACACATGTGTATCAATCGGATTCGGAATATTAGTAATGCGCTGACCTACGAAGAGCGCACTCTTCTTGGCCTGTTGCTCCAGCCATCTGCTGCAACTTACGAAATGAATGTTGCCACCATGATACAGTTCCTTCTTACGCCCGAATATCTTGGCAGAAACGTCGTTCTTGCTTCCCTTATGAGGCAAGAGCGGGCAATTTCCACAGGAAGAGGCATAGCGGTTGCATCCACGGGCATAATGACAGATGCCCGTAGCAGCCCAAAGGTCGTGCATCGTCCACACCACCGGTTTACCACTCTTCAATATCTTCCGGATGCTTTTCAATGAGAGCATGCCCTGGTTGATCCAGGAAAGATGGATGACATCCGCTTCCTGAAACTCACGAAGCTTGGTAATATCCGATCCTGCCGTTGCCATATCTACTTCCCAGAGATGATGCTTCGAGAAATGAAGATGCCAGAATACGCACCAACGCTCCCACAGGAAGTTCCAGCGCAACTTGGAGGAACGGGGCAAACTGACAACGGTTATGTCATCAGTCTCCTTATCACGCACCAGCATCTTAGCCTTAACACCATTGTTGTTAAGGGCATCCATCAGGCGATTGGCAGCTACAGCCGCACCGCCTGTCTTCTCACTTGTATTTACTATAAGTACTCTCATCTTCTTATAATAGCTTTTATTTATAGCTTTCAGTTGCAAAGATAACGAAAAAAAATGTGCTAACAAAAGAAATGAAGGCTTTTCTTTAAAGATTCGCTCCAAAAAGTGGGATGACAGTTAATAAGACTAGTAATAAAACCTTTTATTACTAATAGAAAAAGTTATGTTCCTTAGAAGAAAGTTATGTTCAAAGCTTTTGAACTTAAGTTCAAAGCCTTTGAACATACGTTCAAAAGCTTTGAATACACATTCAAAGGTTATGAACAAAGATTGAGATAAGCCTCAAGCAAAAAGGTGATGAACCAAGATTGAAATAAGCCTCAAGCAAAAAGAAACATGCCACAACTCTCAACGAGCTGTGGCATGCACTTATGTTTAACTTAAAAAAATCTAATCAAAATAGTCTCACGACCTTCTCAATTATCTGTTAAACAATCTACCTTAAAACCTAATAACTAAAAACCTAAATCTATTACTACTAACCTAAACAATCTATTAACCTTTTGACGGTGCAAAGATACGATGATTTTTTCTATTTACCAAATGTTTCATCAAAAAAATGCTTCCTTTTTGAATATTTTTTGATTTGCATCAAAGGAATTGCTATAAATCAATAGTTCTTAACACCTTTTGAGTGTAATTATGCCCTTTGTATCAACACGGTGGCATAAGCTGAGATTCCTTCCATTCTTCCCGTAAAGCCGAGCTTTTCGGTGGTCGTTGCCTTAATGGAAATCTGATCCTCATCCACTCCCATCACTTCTGCCAGACAAGCCTTCATGGCTGGCACATGAGGATTGAGTTTTGGGCGCTCGGCACAGACTGTGGCATCAATATTGCCCAAGGTATATCCCTTGGTAGCAATCAGATCCATAGTTTTCTTGAGCAATATCTTGGAATCCACATTCAGTGTCTCTGCTGCCGTATCAGGGAAGTGATAACCGATGTCGCGCATATTGGCAGCACCCAAAAGTGCATCACAAATGGCATGTATCAATACATCGGCATCGCTATGACCCAGCAATCCCAACTCATAGTCTATCTTGATTCCTCCGAGCCACAAATCGCGGTTCTCCACCAGTTTGTGGACATCATATCCAAATCCTACACGTATATCCATATTATATTTCTCCCAACATCTATAAATTATCAACTATAAACTATTAACTTAAAGAACTATCTCTTAAAGAGGTCCTTCAAACCATCCATATCGAATGAAAGAGTGAAGCGCAAAGTCTGGTCCAATGGGTTACTCTTGGCTGTAGCCACCACATAGGCAGCATCCAGCGAGAAGACGTTCATCTTGAAACCGGCACCCACGGTGAAATACTTGCGGTTACCCTTGCTCTGGCTCTCATGGTGATAACCGGCACGGAGCGCGAACTTATCGTTATAGATATACTCTGCACCTACACCATAGTTGATTTCCTCCAACTCCTCCTTGAAACCGCCTGGAGCATCGCCGAAACTCTTGAAGATACCGCTGATACCCGAAATATCATCATATTCACGATGCACACGGTCTTCATACTCCGAGTTATCCTCTCCCTCTTCCTGAGCAGGAACGGTAGGAACCAGGTACTTATTGGCATCAGCAGAAATTGTGAAACGGTTGTACTCGTCAATAGGAATCATCAGGGATGCACCCAGACGCATGTTGGTAGGCAGGAACTCACCATACTCCTTACCGCTGAAGGTAATCTTACTACCGATGTTAGAGATATTCAAACCCACACCCAACTGGCACTCACGCTGTCCGATGTTGATATAGTTCTGATAGTAGGCAGCAATATCGGCTGCAAAGGCTGAAGCTGGAGAGTTTTCCTCTGTATAGTCGAAACGCAAGTCGGAATAAATCCAGCGGATAGCTGCAGCCAGGGAGAACTTCTCGCTCAGCATCATAGAGTAAGCCACATCCAGCGACATCTCGTATGGATTGATGGTCATGGCATTGGCATTCTCGTTAGGATCTTGTGTAAACACTTCACCCATGTTGAAATAGCGGAGAGAAGCTGACACGGCACTATAGTCTCCGATGCGATAGTAACCCGACAGATAAGCCAGGTTCATGTCGTTGACCAAGGAGCGCAGCCATGGGGTAAAGTTCAAAACCACTCCTGCCCTGGAGATATTAAACGGATATTTAGCCGGGTTCCAATACTGTGAATTCACATCCGGATCGGTAGCCGCACCCACATCTCCCAAACCGCCACCACGGGCATCAGGGGCAATGGTCTGCGAAATCACAGCATAGTTCACCGGATTGAAAAGAGACTCTTTTGTATCGTCATCATTCGCACTTGCATTCAATGCGAACACTGAGAGCAAGCCTATTGCGAATATTCTGATTGTTCTTCTATTCATCATTTCTTATATTATTTATTGTTTCTTTATTCTTTCTTATATTCAAGCACTTACCTCATCCAAAAAGCTTATCTTACGACTATCAGTTTTTTGGCCTTCGAAGTATAACTGCTTCCTTCTGAAGCCACCTTCACCCGATACAGATAAACACCCGTACCCAATGGTCGTCCGCCATCTACCGACAGGTTCCATGTCACAGTATAGGTATCAGATGTAGGGATTCCACTCTCAGCATGACGCCAGAGCTGTCTGCCCGATGTATCAAAGAGTTCGATAACCACATCCATATTGCTCTCCCTTCTATCATGCGATACGATGAAGGTGGTAGAGGTCTTTGCCGGATTCTCTGTTACACCAATATCGAAGAGCGATGGTCTCAAGCCTGACACCACATTGAAGTTGAGCGTTGTGGTAGAACTGTTGTTCTGGATATCCCAAGCTCTGAAGGTAAGCTGGTGCTTGCCTGGTGCCAACTCAGGAATACTATAATAGGTAGAGCCACTGGTATAGGTGCCGAAGTCGTAGGTGAAATAATCATTGAGATTGTAAGTCTTGGTCATATCACCATCAATCACCAACTGCAAATCGTGACCGATACCACTTCCTGCAGCATTGATGCCATCCCTATCCGAAAGCTTAGCCACAAAGAATGGAGTGGTATTCACATCGCCTCCATCCACAAATGATGGCGAGTTAAGATAACAGTAGATAGATGGACCGATGGAATCGTTTCTTGATTCTACGCTACCACCCACCGTAAACTTTTCACTGGTTCCATGAGCTCTCATCGTCTTATCATTGCTGATGGAATAAAGGTTCAGCAATCCCGTAGCATCCGAATAGTTGATGTCCTTTGGAACGGCAAAGCTGAAAGAGAACTTTCCGTTTGATACGCTGTCGGAGCCCTGATAGAGCGTTTTCTGGCGATCATAGAACTGGAAGGCTTTATCTGCTTCTTTCGTGTTATTCCGTTTACAGGTAATGAGTTCCTTGGAATCTCTCACCGTAGCAGTAACCACGCCCTGATAGTCTGTCTTTCCTTCTATATGACCGGCAATCCTGGCTATAGAACCAGCTTTCAATTTCGGCATCGTATCAGTACGCTCACAAGCAATGCCATTGATGGAATCGAGCACCACCTTCATGGTAGGGAAATTCAGCGATAAGGCAGGGTCACCCAGCAGGGAATATTGCAGATGGTTTTGCGTGCGATCACTCTCACCTTCTTTCGCAGCTCCGGTTATCACATCATTCTGTGCCAACCGGTGGGCTTCGCCGATGGTGATAGGCTTACCATTCACAGTACTTAACACGCGACGCATAAAAGCACGATTGATATACTTGTTCTCCTGGGCAAACACCGTACGTGTAGTACCATAGAAGGCCACGGCTCCTCCATTTGCATTCAGCAAGGCGGACTCGCCAACCGTAGAAACCACACCATCGAATGGCATGATGTCGCAGGAAGCCGTTACCCACAAAGGCAAGTTAGCATTACGGAAATTTTCAAAATCCGTAATCTTGAGCACACTTTCATGCGATATCTGCGTCTGGCTTCCATGTCCGGCATAATCCATAATCAAAGCACCCGCATTTTGCTGCTGCTTGATGATTCTAGTCACCTCTGGGTAAGTATTACCCGTAGAAGAGGTCTCTAGGGTATAAGCATCCCACATCACCTTCTTTATCAGATAGTCAGGATAAAGCGTAGCCACATCATCAGCCACTTCATTCGCATCCTTCATGTGGAGGTTGTCGTTACCGTCGTCACCCATGAACATCAGGGTGTTCTGCCAGGCACCGGCATTTTCGTTCTTCATATAGTTGATGGTCTTATCAACCATAATCTTGGCTTCTTCGACTGTAGTCACAGGGAATCTTCCCACGGCAATATCCTGCAACTCCGTTTTAGGATCTCCGCCTTTTCCTTCGCCGATGATACCCAACCAACTATCACTCACGTAACAATATACCTCACTGAAAGAGTCTTCACTCTCATGGCAGAGCAGATAGTCATCCGGATTCAGGTTGCGGCAATCGGATGTAAGCATTCTATTATCCCACACGCAATCTCCGAAAAGCAAGAGATATTTCGGCATATCTTCTGCCTTGGTTGCCTTATCGGTCAACATACGCAGATAGCGGCGATAGGCATTGGCATCAGGGGTTCCACTGGAGAATTCATTATACAATTCATCAGCAGGAACAATGTTCACACGGAGACTATCGTGGCTTTCGTGGAATTCCTTCAGTCTCTGAGCCTGCTTCAGCAGTTTCTGGGATGTAGGAATGATGATGACCATATCTGCCAGCGGATCGGCATGATGATCCTGATTGGTAATGCCATAAACATACTGGGCAGCAGGAACCTCCTTGCCAAAACCGACAAATGGAATCTTGGCGTCCCAGCGCATGGATACATAATCCAGACGCACAGGACCTCCCGTAAGCGGCTTGATGGAAATCGTATCTTTCTCCTTCAAATCGGAAAGGAAATAGGAAGTACTGTTCACTACTCCCTTGGAATAAGTTCCTCCCGTACTATTGAGAGGAAGTGTCAAGGCCAATGTCCCCAAAGCGGTTCCATTCTTAAGAATTGAAACCGTACTGTTGATACCTGAACTGACAGCCACAGTCACCTTTCCGCTAGAATTGCCTGTTTTATTAACAATCACCACATTCTGGCTTTCTCCCACTTTCACCGCAGTTGGGTTGAAGAGATTTCTTCCTCCCGGGAACCAGCTGTAGCCATCCACCTCATAAAGCGAGTGATAATGCTCACTCTGCGGATAGTTGGCCTGCACAAAGGCAGCCGAATCTATCAAGGTAGGAGCCTCATCAGTCTGGGTAATGAAATAATAGCCATAATCAGAATATGGATTTCTAACACGAAGGTCGTTTTTCCAACTCACAGGTCCACGTGCATAGAAATAATGCTTTCCATCCACCACACACTGTTCTACTTCCTTCAAATCATCAGTTTCCTTGATGTCTTCTGCATAAAGTGCCTCATTTTGCAGATTACCGCCATAGCCATAGATTTTCACCTTATTGATGTCGGTAAAACCTGCTCTACGCACCACATCCGTAGTCAGCTGATGCACACCTGTTTCACTCACTCTAATCTTAGCCCATTTCCCGCTTGCCAACACCGAGTGTGCTGCATAGATGGAATTAGCATCATTATCTGCACGACTCAGCAAGCGAGCCTTGATTTGGGCACGCTTCAAGGGACGGGCTTTCACGTCCAGCATGAAGCTCGCCAAAACCTGATAACGATTGTTTCGGAATACCAAAGGAGAGAAAGCAACAACCAGCAAACCCTCCTTACGGCATTCAGTAACTTGCTGGTTGATAGCCACCTGCTCAGGGAGCGCAGCTCCCGAGAGGCGGTTATAGTTTACAATATCGGTAGCCGGCATATCCACATACTCCGGATATTTCACCTCTACCGTATAAATAGAGTCTTGATAAGCTCCTTGCAGGGGGAAGGAATACACAAATTGAGGCAACACTGAATCTACCTTCACCTCTTGCGAGGTGAGGTTAAAGAATTTCTGTGCCGAAGCAGGCATTGCCATCGCCATGAGGCACAACCAAAGTCCGAAGATTTTCAAAATCTTATTTCTGTTCATATATTCCTAAGCAAGGATTTTAGATCCATCCCATAAAGGGACTTCAATTCGATTATTTACAATGAAAGTCGAGCACCTTTCTATCTTCCAGATAGCCCTCCAGGTGGTCGTCAATCTTCACAGGGCCACAGCCTGTGGGACAACCCGTATAGAGCAGGTCTCCCGTCTTCAGCGTGAAGTACTGACTGATGTACGAGATAATCTCATCCACCTTGTAGAGCATATCGCTCGAACAGCCTTCCTGTACGTTCTCACCATTGATGTTGAGATGGAAATGGATAGCCTGGATGTCGCGGAACTTCTGGATGTCTACCCATTCTCCGATGGCGGCAGACCCGTCAAAGCCCTTGGCAAGTTCCCATGGCTGTCCAGCTTCTCTCAGTTTCTTCTGCATCTCGCGTGCCGTAAAGTCGATGCCCACGGTCACTGCATCATAGTAGCGGTGGGCAAAGCGCTGCGGAATAGTCTTGCCCAACTTGCAGATGCGCACCACCAGTTCGGTTTCATACTCTATTCTTCCCAGATGGTCTGGAATGAAGAAAGGCTTGCCGTTGTTGAGCAACGCCGAATCGGCCTTGGTAAAAATAACAGGACGCTCTGGTTTAGATAACGTTCCATGTAGCGATTTATTGTGTTCGGTATAGTTCATACCGATAGCAAATATCTTCATAACCCCAAAAATATATATAAAAAAGAAATGGGAGTTAGAAGCAAAGCTAAGCTTTAACTCCATAACTCCCGGATATTCTAATTTAACTATAAGTCAAATTAATGCTTGCTTTTGAGTAATGATTACTCAGCAGCAAGAGTAAAGCGCTGGTAAGCAACGATCTTGAGATCCTTGCTCTGAGAAGCGAGATACTGAGCAACAGTCTGCTTGTCGCCATCACCGAACTGGAACTCCTGGTCAACGAGGCAGTTCTCCTTGAAGAACTTAGCCAGACGACCATTAGCGATGTTCTGGATCATAGTTGGGTTCAAAGAAGCAGCCTTCTCCTCACCTACAGTCTTCTTGATGTTGCGAGCCTCCTCAGCCTGCTCAGGAGTCAACCAACCCTTCTTGGTGTTGCTCTCGATGTGATCCTCAGAGTCAACGTGAGCTGGGTTGATGCCAGCCTTCTTCAAAGCAGCGTTCACTGCCTTCTCTACGAGCTCCTCCTTAGTCTTGGCAACAGCAACCTCGAGCTCTGTCTTCTTTGTCTCCTCAGAAACAGAAGACTCGTCGAGAGCTACAGGGCGCATAGCAGCTACCTGCATAGCTACCTTGTGACCAGCCTCCTCGTTGTTCTCGTTGAGCTGAACCATAGTACAGAGAGTGTGCTTGTTCATGTGGTCGTAAACCTCGATGTTATCACCCTCGAGAACGCAGTAGCCGTCGAGCTCCATCTTCTCGCCAGTGATACCAGAGCGCTGTGTAACAGCAGCCTGAGCATCAGACTCGCCAACCTTCAAAGCCTTCACCTCGTCGAGGGTATGAGCCTTGGCAGCGATAGCAGCGTCAAGGATGTCAGATGTCAACTTGATGAAGTCAGCACCGTTAGCTACGAAGTCAGTCTCACACTTCAGAGCGATGATAGCAGCGAAATCGTTAACCTTCTTAACGAGCACGCAACCGTTAGAAGTCTCACGGTCAGAACGCTTAGCAGCGATAGCGAGACCACGCTCACGGAGCAACTCCTTTGCCTTATCGAAATCACCTTCAGCCTCTGTGAGTGCCTTCTTAACGTCAGCAAGACCAGCACCAGTCATAGCGCGAAGTTTCTTGATATCTTCAATTGAAACAGCCATAATATTTTTCTAATATTAAAAAGTTAATAATAATCTTTGGTTTAAAAGTACTAAAGCCATCGAATCATAAAACAGAATCAATGGCTCCAGTATATTTTTGTTTGCCTAATTACTCAGCCTCGTCCTTGCGAGCAGCCTTCTTCTTAGGCTGATCCTTCTGCTCTGCAGCAGCCTTGTCGTCAGCCTTCTCAGCCTTACGCTCCTCAAGACCCTCAGCGATAGCACCGCAAACTGCAGCGAGGATAGCCTCTACTGAGTCCTTAGCGTCATCGTTAGCTGGGATAACGTAGTCGATATTCTTTGGATCTGAGTTAGTATCAACGATACCGAACACAGGGATACCAAGACGGTTAGCCTCCTTAACGGCGATGTGCTCCTTCATTACGTCAACAACGAAGAGTGCGCTTGGGAGACGAGTCAAGTCTGCGATAGAACCGAGGTTCTTCTCCAACTTAGCACGCTGGCGGCTGATCTGCAGCAACTCACGCTTTGAGAGGTTAGAGAATGTACCATCGTTCAACAGCTTGTCGATGTTTGTCATTTTCTTAACTGCCTTACGGATTGTAGGGAAGTTGGTAAGCATACCACCAGCCCAACGCTCGTTTACGTATGGCATATTGATAGAAGCTGCCTTCTCGGCAACTGTATCCTTAGCTTGTTTTTTAGTAGCGACAAACAGGATCTTCTTACCTGTCTTGGCGATTTCCTTGAGGGCCTCAGCAGCCTCGTCAACCTTAGCAACAGTCTTGTTGAGGTCGATAATATGAATACCGTTACGCTCCATGAAGATGTAAGGAGCCATTGCTGG
>JAIJUV010000269.1 GCA_022732315.1 Prevotella sp. | reverse complement strand
GACCCCTTACCATTAATTGCATTAGTTGGATTATCATCTGTTTCAAAGTTACCTTCTTCTTTCTCTGATATGATATTAATTGTCATTATTCTTTTAGAACTATTAATTCTACGTATAAGACGTGTGCCTGCTGATTTATTTCCTTTGCCTAAAGATGCGATTTTTATTCTAACAGAACCATCTTTTTGAGTAGAAAATACAACTTTATCATCTGTTAATTTTTGAATATTTCCCAAAACAATAAATATCTGTTCAGAAGTAGTCCCTTTTGGTAATTTGATAATTCTCCCATCAGGATCTATGAAGCGTACAGGATTGTTAGCCGTATAGCAATAACTACTTATGTTTGGATATTTATTTTTTATAGGGTCAGTTGTTATCCAAAGACTAATATGGGGATCATAGTACCTCGCCCCATAGTAATACAATCCCGTTTCCTCATCAAATTCCTTCGCATTGAAAAGATAAGGCGTATTCCAAATGTTATTGCGCTCCTCAACGAACACTTCACCGAAAGGTACATACTCGATATGCTGTACCACCTCGCCTTCAAGGTTGGTGATGTAACTACTGCTACCCAAATGGTCTGGGTGGTAGTAGAACTGCATTTTCTCGTATGTATCGCCCTCTTGGAAATTGTTCTTTGCAGCTCTCGCTAAAGCTCGTGTCTGAGCAGCCTCCAAGCTGCCGTCATTGCAGCAGAAGCCCTTGCCATCGACATAATCGTTGTTGTCCTCGCCATTGTACGGCACTGCGAAGGTTGCATAATTATCCTTGATAACCTGCAACTGCCCGGTATATTTAGCTTTATAATCAACAGACAAGCCATCAGTCTCACTACCTGCATACTGGATGCGGCGTGGGTCTGATCCGTAAGAGTCGAAGTCTCCAATCTTGCTGACTACACGCTGACTACCAATATATATGTGCTTGGTGTAACGTCCGCCTTGGTTGGCAACGAGGTAAGGAGATACATACAATGAGAACTTGGCGGTGTTCGTGCGACCTCCTGCAAACTCAGAGTTCACATAGACTTGGTCACTCTCGCCCGATGTCTTCACCGTACGCTCACCGTCTGCATCATACCAATAGTTGGTCACAAAGCCGTTATCATCAGAAGCAAGGAGACGGTTCTCTTCATCCCATTTGAGTTTGCGCTCTGCGGTCTTCTCGTCAGCCATGCCATCCTTCTTGGTACGGCTTGTATTGACATAGACAAGATTACCGTTGGCATCATACTCATAAGCATGATTGTTGTTCACATTCTCGCTTTCTGAAGGTGTCTCCTCCGTGCGGTAGTTCACATCCTTCACATTGGCAAGTTGGAACTTCTTGCCTGTCTCTGTTCCATAGGTGTATGACAAATCATAACCTGCATTCAATGTGCCGTTGAACTGCACGTTGTTCTGCGTGAGAATCTGACGCTTCGAAGTGATACGGTGCATATTGTCGTAACCCATCGCAAGAGTGTAGCTTGCGGTCTTGTTGTCAGCACCAGTATAAGTGCCTGTTGCACTAACGAGACGGTAGAGGGCATCATATGTATAGGTATGCGCCATCTGTCCGCCAGCCTTGTCACTCTGTGGAACTGACGCACCGTTTACCACGCTGAGCACATTGCTCACCGCATCGTATGTATAGGCATTGTCCATAATGGTGTTGCCACCACTGTTCACTGTGAGATTCTGCAATCTGCGACGTTGTGGGGCGTAGGTGTAGAAAGTCTCTGCACCATTGCAATACTTCAAAGAAGCAAAATGTGAATATTTTTTGCCTCTTCCTGTTGATTTTACAGGAGGTTTATATCCTTGTCTTGATGATACATACATATGTTCTTATTTGGGTGTTATAATAAAAGAACGAAGATAGATAAAGTTTATTGCTTAGGATTACATCATTTTACAAATGAAAACACTATATGCTTGTGTCGGAAAGGTATATATGAGCTGATGGTAGAGTCGCCATCAACAACAATGCCCCTGATTTGATAAACTCAGCAGGAATACTTGCTATTCATTTTATGATGGGGTTATGTTCACAAATGTGAGATTTCATGTAAAAAAGTCCTAATTTCCATATTTCTCTTCTTGTAAATTATGGGATATTAAGAAAAATATCGTATCTTTGTCGCAAATTTAGGCGTTCTTTGTATATTGCAAGGTTGTGAAAGAAAAAGAAGATAGCTCGTTTCTAAATCGTTAGCAGTTACATTCTTTAAGGTATTTAACTCGCTGATATTCAATCAATAAAAGATTTTGTTGTGACTCGACACATGCCAGGTGAGATGCTTGGTTATGCCACATTTCTTTCCCAATCTTTCAAGTGCTCTCATACAACTTTTATAGATGGGGACAGGAAACACTCTGCCATCCTCGCACAGACCACGGTACTTCTCCATAATCTGCTTGGGATAGTCAAGCAACTTGATATTGGCTTCCGTTCCAGTCTTCTGTCGATGGATTACTATCCATTCACCTCCGTCGAAAAATTCCTTGATGTTCTCTTCCTTCAAATTGTAAAGGTCAATGAATGCAAGACCCGTAAAGCAACAGAATAGAAACAAGTCACGCACTAGGCTCATTTTCTTACTACTGATAGGAGTCTCCATCAACAAGTGGATTTCTTCTTTTGTCAGAATCTCTCTTGTCGTTTCCTCGTATTTGTACTCATATCGTCTGAAGGGATCTTTGACAAGCCACTCCCTATCTATCGCACGAAAAATCATAACACGGAGATTACGGACAAGCACCATAGCTGAATTAATTTTCAGATGTTTGTCGGTTCTGAGAAATGTCTCGTAGTCCGTGATGAATGGTAGTGACAATTCCTTCAAAGCGATGTCCTTAATATTATAGTGCGACTGCAAGAACTCACCGACATAAGCATATCCAATTCTAAATTTTTTGAAAGTACCCAAAGAATTCATGCCGGCCTTGTATTGCTTTTCAACTTCATCCTTGGCTTGCGCATAGACCTTCATCAAGGTATGACAACGATACTCCAATCCAAGAAAGGCATTCTTCACCTTCTCGGCAGTGACAAAGTTGTCTCTGTCGAGAATCTCCTGATAGTACTTACTGATACTCACACGCATCTTGTCCAGCTTGCGGTTCACCTCCAATGCCAGCATACTCTTACCCGTCATGCGTCCGCCTTTGGTGTCCCACAATTTTGGATTTGCCGTCACCTTACAACTGAACTGTGCCTGTGTTCCGTCCACTGTGATACGTCCCATGACTGGGACTGTACCGTCTTTCTTAACTACCTGTCTTTTGAGGTAGAAGATAATTGAAAATGTACTCTTCATAACGTCATTCTTTTTTGCGTTCAAAATTAATACATGAAGAGTCTTTTCTTGC
>JAIJUV010000034.1 GCA_022732315.1 Prevotella sp. | reverse complement strand
ACCTTGTACTGAGTGTCACAAATGTTTGCCATAAGTCTCTATTTTTATTTCCCTATTTTTGCATCTGCATTTTCGGGATTGATTAAAATTTTGTTGCCTCTAAAGGTGTCTGTGCTTTTCCAGCAAGGTTCTCTGCTCAAATACGACCTGTAAGGTGGAGATTTTAGCAAGAGACCATAGGCACCGACCTTGCAAGGAATATATGTACAGACATTACCTTTGCAACCAAATTTATCAAATACCAGAAACTGCGATGAGAAACATGAAAATCATAGAAAAGGTACTTCATTCATACAATTAGCCTATATATTCTAAAGTGAAGTGAATTTTAAAATAGTACAGATTTAGCTTTCTCTCTTTTTACAGACAAAAACTATAAATGGAAAAAGCCTAATCAAAAAGCAATGCATCTTGATTAGACTTTTTCCTCCTCTAATATAATTGGAGCTTTATTACACCAGTTTTTCGTTGATTTCGATTTCATGCGCACCTAAAGTTGTACGAAGGGTCTTCACGACTGTTGTACGAGTGGTATTCTTGAACCATTCGCTAAAAGTGGTCATTACAAATTCAGCAGCTAGATCTCTGCTTAATCCATATTGGTTTGCAATGTTCCAGGCAAAGTTCTTCAATGAAATTTGAGTGATATGAGAATTGTAAGTGACATGAAAATCCTCATGTTTAAGAACTGCATTATTGTTAACCAAGTATTCTACACTCTCGCAAATCTTAAATACATCATATCTGTTAAATCCCAATCGTATGAATGTATTGCGAGTATAGTTTGATACTTTCATAAACTTTTGTTTATCATTCCTGCTTTGTTCCTGTTGGATTCTTTTGTTTTCGATTTCATATAGACTATGAAACAAATCCAAACGTTGTCTAGCTATGACTTGTTCTTCTACGTTCAAATCTTCTACCAGATTGTCTTTTACCATAACATGATTGAATTGACGAATCTTTGAGATATTAGCAAGCACATAACAAGCAATAGTGTCTTTACACATATTTATATATAGGGCCATACATATTGTGTAGAAGGTTGACAACATAAACATTAACTGTATTTGCAAAGCATACTTATAACAAGTTTCAAAAGCCAAGCCTGTACAGCAAACCAGTATAAGAGTACCAGCAAGAGTGAGTAAAAGTGAATTTATTAATTTGACCATATTTTTTCGATTTTCTTACAAAGATAGTGATATTTAATAAAGATAAGATAACAATACATAAAGATTTAAGAAGTATTAAAGTTTGATTTTTCAAAGTATGATATTAATGAAAACATATCATACTAGATAACAAAAACTAAACTATATACTAATAAGGAAATATAGGAACTTTCGATATATTACAAGAGGTATTTTAGAAGCCAAATAATAACTATGATTTGAATATAGAGGAATTGCATAAAGAATACAAGCCAAACACTGCAACATTGCTTCTCCTGCGAGTACTTGTAAATTGACATGAACTGTCGGGGCTCTTTTTATAGAGCTATAAACAACCCAAGCATGCATGCGCATGTAAATACTATAAGTAGTGGAATAGTTGATATGGGTATACTACTACCTTCAGTTATAGTTATTGGCTAAGCCCAAATAATGACTTTACTGAAAAAGAACAGTTTCATAGCACGTTTTAAGCATTCTACAAAAACTTAAGTAACATGAAGAAAGATATGATTTGGCTGACGCAATTCGTTAAATGACATAAAATAGCAAAATCTGCCAATAACAATATAAAAGCAACAATATCAATAGTTTCCGTTTGAAACTGCCTTTTTGAATCTCCAAAAATATCAAGACACAAATTTGGCACATCTCGCTATAAGTCTCTAATAATCAACAAAAGTTAGCTTCGAAGAGGTTAAGTAATCCTCTCGTCATAGAGAAGTTATTAGATTAGCATAAAGATAAAAGGCGTGTAAGACTCTGAAAATGAGTTTTTCACGCCTTTTTTCGTGCCTTTATGATTTTTTATAAATTCTGTTATTGCCAATTTGCTGAAAAATATGTATATTTGCAGGTTATGTGAGGGCGGAAGCTCTATAAAAGAAAAGATATAATAAATAAAAGAAGAAAGGGAACGGGATATGGCAAAGAAAAGACCACAGGTGGCACTGGTATACGATTTCGACGGAACGCTGTCGCCAGGCAACATGCAGGAGTTCGGATTCATCCAGGCAACGGGAAAGACCAAGGAGGAATTCTGGGATAGGAACAGAAAACTGGCAGAGGGTAAGGATGCCAACGGCATCTTGACCTACATGTTCCTGATGCTCGAAGAAGCCAAGAAGAACAACATCTCGCTCACCCGCGAATCCTTTCAGAGTTTCGGCAAGAACGTGGAGCTCTTCCGTGGCGTGAAGCAATGGTTCTCGTTTATCAACGAATATGGTGCGAGCATCGGCCTCGACATCAGGCACTACATCAATTCTTCGGGATTGAAGGAGATGATAGAGGGCACCCCCATCGCCCAGGAATTCGAGAATATCTATGCCTGCTCGTTTCTCTATGACGATGATGGCATCGCCTACTGGCCAGCCGTTGCCGTGGATTACACCACCAAGACGCAGTTTCTCTTCAAGATTAACAAGGGCATCAGGCAGGTGAGCGACAACCGGAGGGTGAACCAGTTTATCCCCGACAGCAAGCGCCCTATCCCCTTTCCGAGAATGATTTACTTCGGAGATGGAGAAACCGACGTGCCTTGCATGAAGATGGTGAAGGAGCATGGCGGTCATGCCATCGCCGTATATAACACGCCCGAGAAGGAGGCGATGGCTTGCCAGCTGGTTAGGGAAGGCCGTGCCAACTTTATGTGTACGGCTAATTACAGCAGGGGCGGCGTGATGAACATCATCGTGAAGCGAATACTGGATAAAATCAAGGCGGATTTCGAATTCGACAGATTGATAGAGCTGATCCAGAAAAAGGCGTGGAAGTGATTTTAAACTGAAATAATAATATCAAATCATATTAATGGGAAGAAACAAATACTCAGCAGGAGAAATTAAGGAAATAGGAAAGTTGCTGCGACTCAAGAACGCAGGCAACCGTTTGCAACAGAAATTGATACGCCACGACCTTCGCGTGGATTATGAATTCAACATCTCTGACTTCAATGAGCCGGGCAAGGCTTTCGGCGAGGAGGAACTGCAGGATGCCATCAAGCGTGGCACCATCCAGATTCTCGACGATGCCACCATCGAGGCAATGAAGGCTAAACGTGCCAGAGACAAGGCTCGCGATGAGGCAGAGAAGCAGAAGGAAGCCGTAGCCAGCGGTGAGCAAACCGACTGGCAGGAAGCAATGAAAGAATGGAACGAATGGGAAAAATCTAAAGAAAAATAGAAACAGAAAGAAAATATGGCTAAAGTATTGATTAAGACTTCAGAGGGCGACATCAAAGTGCGCCTCTACGACGAGACTCCTCAGCATCGTGACAACTTCCTGAAGTTGGCAAAGGAGGGATATTTCGATGGCACACTCTTCCATCGTGTCATCAAGGATTTCATGATTCAGGGCGGCGACCCTGACAGCAAGGGTGCTCCCAAGGGCAAGATGCTGGGCACGGGCGGACCTGACTACACCATCCCTGCCGAGTTCGTTTATCCACAGCTCTTCCACAAGCGCGGTGCCCTGAGCGCTGCCCGCTTGGGAGATGAAGTGAACCCTGAGCGTGAGAGCAGCGGAAGCCAGTTCTATATCGTCTGGGGAAAGACCTACAAGCAGAACGAGCTGAAGCAGATGGAGAAGCAGATGGGCATGCAGATGGAGCAGAACATCTTCAACCAGCTTGTCAAGGAGCATCATGATGAGATTATGAACTTCCGCCGTAACCGCGACCGCGAGGGCTTGATGAAGCTCCAGGATGAGCTGGTGGATGAAACCAAGAAACTATGCAAGGAGCAGGGTTATCCTAAGTTTACCGAGGAGCAGCAGAAGGCTTATACAGAGATGGGCGGCACCCCATTCCTCGACAACCAGTATACTGTGTTTGGAGAGGTGGAGGAAGGCCTCGACGTGGTAGAGAAGATTCAGAACTGCGAAACCATGCGTGGTGATAGGCCTAAGGAGGATATCAGCATGGAGGTTTCTATTATAGAAGAATAAAAGGCATTTCTCGCAGTTTTCTATGAAATCTGCGAGAAATCTTTATTAAGTATCAGCAACTATTCATTCGTATTTATAAAAAAAGATTTTAAAAGAACAAATCAAAATGAAGAAGATTCATGGAAAAATGATGAAGGGCATCACGGCCAGAAGCCTGATGATGCTCCTGGCATTGGCAGGTTCTAACTACTGCCATGCTCAACAAGCCACCATCGTGGTGAGCAACCCTACTTCCAACCCCCGCACGGAGCTTATCTCTCTGAGCATGAACGAGGTGAAGGCAAAACTGGGCAATGCAGCCCCTAAAAAGGGCGAGGCTTACATCGTGAAGAACAAAAGCGGACAGCAGATTGGTTCGCAGATTACCCACGATGGCTATCTGCTCATCGATGCCAGCGTGCGCCCTCACGGTTCCGCCACCTACTACGTAACCATCGGCAAACCTTACCAGCAGAAGGTATGGGCTACCGGTGCTCTCTATAAGATAAGAAAGGATGATATCGCCTGGGAAAACGACAGATGCGCCTATCGTGTATATGGTCCTGCCCTGCAGCGCACCGGCGAACGCTCCTTCGGCACCGATGTATGGGTGAAGAATACCCCCGACACCGTGGTTTACGAGCGATACGTAAAGGATATGAACGGAAATATCAAGGGTGATAAGATTGATGCCAAGGTAAGAGCTCTGCAGAAGCAGGAGAAGTCAGAGAAGAACAAAGCAAAAGCAGCAGCCCTTGCCAAGCAAATCAAGGTCCTTCAGGCAGAATCAAAAGAGGTGGATATCCTCACTTCCTTCCATCTTGACCATGGCAACGGCCTCGACCCTTATCGCGTGGGCGCTACCCTGGGCTTGGGTGCACCAAGCCTCATGGTGGGCAAGAACCAGGTGCTGCCTTACTGCTACAAGGATTACAAGATATTGGATAACGGTCCGCTCCGCTTTAACGTGGAATTGACTTACAATCCATCTACCGTGGGCGATATGAAGAACGTGGTGGAGCATCGCATCATCTCGCTCGACAAGGGCAGCAACTTCAACAAGATGACCGTTTGGTATGATGGTTTGACCCATGCCACCGATTTCGTTACCGGTTTCCCTATCCATGAGGAAGATACCGAGAGCAAGACCTTTGCCAAGGATTACGTAAGCTATGCCGACCCTACCGATAACATCGAGGTGAACAACTCGCAGATTTTCGTGGGTGTACTCTTCCCTGAGGGCATCGACAACACTTACTACCAGCTCTTCGACAAGAAGCACGATGGTGCCACCGGTCATGCCCTGGGCTTGAAGCGCGGCTTGAAGAACCAGGAGAAATACAGCTATTACTTCGGTGCAGCATGGAGCAAATATGATGTGAAAAGCTATGCCGAATGGCAGATTCGCATCAAGGAATACCTGGATGCGCTGAAAACTCCACTCGGGGTTGAAGTAAAATAGGAAGAGAAGATTATATCTGAAATATCGCCACCTTGATGACGCCATCCTTTCGGTTCTCGAAAACATCGTATGCCTGCTCTATTTTTGAAAGCGGGAAACGATGAGTAATCAGAGGGGTGGTATCTATCTTTCCCTGAGCTATTAAGCTCAGAATTTCCTCGCAGTCACAACCATCAACACCTCCCGTCTTAAAAATAAGGTTCTTGCCATACATATCAGGAAGTGGAAGAATCTGCGGCTTGTCATACATGGCGACAATGGTGACGATGGCATTAGGACGGGCACACTTCCAGGCAAGCTGGAATGTATTCTGCCCACCTGCTACTTCCATCACCACATCGGCTCCTCCATGCTGGCTATGACGCTGGACAAAAGCTTCACAATCATCAGGTTCTACAACCATCACTTGCGGATAATGCTCCAGAATGAATTTCCTTCTGGCCTGTGACTTCTCGCAAACAATGATGGTACGTGGTTTCTTGAGCAGGGTACAGAGCAAACAACAGATACCCGTTGGTCCGGCACCAATGATCAGAACTGTATCCTCTTCGGTAATTTCAGAGATTCTCGTCGCCCAGAATCCAGTGGCAAGAATGTCACCTACGAAGAGAGCCTGTTCATCGCTCACCGAATCCGGAATTCTGTTCAGTCCTGTGGTAGCATACGGAACCCTCACGTATTCCGTCTGTCCGCCATCGATTCTGCATCCCAATGCCCATCCGCCATGCGGAGAAGTACAGTTGTTCACGTAGCCATGCTTGCAATAGAAGCAATCTCCGCAGAAGGTTTCCACATTCACGGTCACCCTGTCACCCGGTTTAACGTGGGTAACCTGCTCCCCCACTTCCTCCACGACACCTACCATCTCATGTCCGACAGTAATTCCCAGTACGGCACGAGGAACAGAACCATGCTTGATATGAAGGTCGCTTGTGCAGATGCTACTCAGCGTTACTCGCACGATGGCATCATGCGAGTCTATCAACGTTGGCTTCTTCTTTTCCGTGAAGCCAAACTCTCCTTGCTTGATGTATGTAAATGCTTTCATGATTAAAAAGTAAATTCCAATTAACATTGCAAAGATACACATTATTAATGAAACTCAATAAATAAACAGCGAAAAAACTTTCTAGAACTATCAACTTTGCAAGAAGATATGCCATTATGCCCCATTTGGCATGACAAGATTTGATGAAAATCAAGAAATCAAGCCTTTTCTGCATTTTCCGACTAAAAAATTGTGTGCGTACACAAAAAGGCATTACCTTTGCACTCGAAAAGATAAATAACGAATAATTAAAGTAAAGAAAGGATAACGATTATGATGGTATTAGGAATGACATTAGCAGTTGTAGCTGCTCTTTTTGCAGAGGTTGTAAATGTAAACAAGAAGATTAGCCTCGGCAAGTAAACAAGCTTTGAGAGGCATCTTAGGATGCTTCCAAATAAAGCTTCTGATAAGGTAAAGATTGGATAACAGATAAATATAGAGAAAGGATAAGATTATGATGTTTTTAGGAATGATTTTAGCAATGGTTGTTGCAGGATGCGCTGAATACGGTGCAAGAACCAACATGAAGAACTTCGCTTAACAAGCGAGGCTTTCTGAAAATTTGAGAGAATTGAAATAAGAAGTTTCCATATATATTATACAGAAATGGCAGCTGTAAGCATTGTGAAAATGCTTGCAGCTGCCTTTTTTTGCAGTTTAACCAATCAGCGTTTCACTTTATTTTTTCTGGAATACTCTCACGTAATCTACCTCCATCTGAACAGGGAGGGCGCTTTCGTCAACACCCTTCATACCGCCCCAATCACCGCCCCAAGCCAGGTTGAGGATAACATAGAATGGTTTATTGAAAGGCCATGAACTCACATCATTTTTACCGTCATTGTTGAATTTGAGCAGTTCCTTACCATCCACATAGGTCTTGATATAATCAGGAGTCCACTCCAGGCGATAAACGTGGAAACCGTCTTCAGCACCCGCAGTCAGACGCTCCTTGGTAATCTGGGTTCCCTTCACGTGATTAAACTTCTCAGTATGGAGCGACGAAGAAGTATAGTTAGGATTAACGCCTACCTCTTCCATAATATCAATCTCGCCACATTTAGGCCAAGGATTTGCTCCGAAATCATTGTTGCAAGGCATCATCCAGAAAGCAGGCCATGTGCCCTTACCTTTAGGCAATTTGATGCGCGCTTCGAAGATACCGTAAAGCCAGCCCAGACTTTCGTGGGCATATACACGACCCGAATAAATCTTGCCGTCGCTGCCCTTGAAACAGTTGATGTAAAGCCGGTTATCAGCAATTTCTGTTACGCGTTTGCCATCAGCAGAGCCATTCACATAATTCTGAAGTTCATTATTTACCCAGCCCGACTTCTGCACCTCATGACGCCAATCGGTACTATTCAACTCAGAGCCTTCATTAAATTCATCATTCCATACCAGTTTGTAACCCTCAGGAATCACCATTTCGCCCCCTTCAATAGGAGTAACCTGTTTTCCAGCCTGATGCACTGGCACCGATACCTTCTTATCCTCTAATGAAATCTCGACACTTCCGTCAAGAGCTACAGACGATTTATTCTCTTCCACATCTACAGTTACCATACCCATAGCTTTGTTATTACCACTGGCACTCACTTTAAACCAAGGGTATACATTTGTCGTAGGACCTTCTCCAGGGAAGGATGCTCTCGCCTCCCAGCCTCCTTCAGAAGCCACTACCATGATTTTATAAGTACCGCCTTTGGCAGGAACATCGATGCTCGTAGGAGAGCAGGATATCGTTATCTCTCCATTGACGTCAGACGAACTACTGCTGCAAGAAATCAGCATGAACGAAAGGAGGAAGGAAAATATTTTCAAGAATTTCATATCATTTAAAATTTAGAAAGGGAGCCACTCCTACTTATTCATAGGAGCAGTCCCTGTATAATTCTATATAAACCTATAAAACCCAAAGCCTATTTCACAATCAAAACAATATCACTAATGGTAATCTCTGTATCAACAGGCGCGCCAGCGAAGTCCATAACAAGCTTCACTTTCTCCATATCACCTGCCTTACTACCTTGGATAGTCGCATTGTCATAACGAACCACATATTCACCATTAACGTTCTGATACATATCAGCAAACAAATAGCTGTCATCATTACCTGTGTCACACAACTTAAATGTTGCTAAAGGCAACTTAGCTGTAGTAGTAACCTTGCAAGAGAAATCCACCTTCTGGCCCATCTTAATAGATATAGGAGCCTCTGTTAATGCCCACTGTGCATGCCATTGTTCAGCTGGAGTTTCAACTGGGATAACAATTGTATGCTTACTGCCCTTATGGGTGATAACCGGAGAACAATCTATAGCTCCCCAACCTGCATCGCCAAACCAATTGGTATTTACAAACGATTGAGCCTCATCCACAGCCTTCCAAAGATTTCCTGCTGTATTGTAATCGAAAGGCACCTTGATTTCCTCTGGTACTTCCGTTCCGTCATCATTGGCATGGTCTTTCAATACAAGACTCTCTATCATGATTTCATCGCCAGCTTTGTTGCCACCAAAATCGAAGACAATCTTCAAGTTTGAGATGTCCACACCGTCGAGGTCAGAGCCGAAGAGACATTTTGGTTCACCTGCCTCCAACTTTATTTCTTTTTCCATCAAGATAGCTTTATCATCGTCTGTTTGGCAGAGCTTAACCTTCACACCACCATGACCCAAGTTTGATGTCAAGATGACAGAGAAATCGTAGTGCTTGTCGGCAGAAGTAGAGATACCTAAGTTGGTGAAAGGAACCTGAGCTTGCCAACGCTCGGTAGTTGCCTCAGGGAGCTTCAATGTATAGCATCCCTTGCTGTAGCTACAAACCGGGTCAGCAATTTGGCTCCATCCTGGAGCATAATAGCCAGCAGAAGGTTTTTCAGGGAAGGTAATTTTCTTGAAGAGATTAAACTCACTATCCTCTACGAAACCTGCGAAACCATTCATCTTAGTCTTTTCAATATTGAATTGCTTCTTCACAGACTCCTTGCTGATACCATTGCGATTCTTCACAAAGCACTCCACATCATAAGTACCCTTCTTGCGATAATACTTGCTCAATGTATAGTCTGAAGAATAAGCACCATCAATTACCCAAACTGGGGTGATGCCCTCTGCTGAGTTAAAACTGAAATTAGCTGTATTGATGTCTTGATCAACACTGATATTGAAGTTGTCAGCATAATCTGCAATGTTAGGCAATTCGCCATTGGCACCGCTAAAATCTTCTGGGGAGCATGCTCCTAGCAGAAAGGCTGCTAGGAATGCAAATGCTGAATGATATAATATCTTTTTCATAATCGTTACCATTTTAATGTATTAGTAATTGTTTTGTACCAATGCTGGGTCTGAGTCAAGCTCTGCCTGAGCAATTGGGATATACTTTTTAGATTCTGTCCAAGAGTTGGTGCGATAGCCATACTCATCTGGTACCAATACGCTGGCAGCCTTACCGGTACGAACCAAATCGAAGTAACGTTTGCCTTCGCCCACGAACTCCAAATGACGCTCGTTGATGACATCATCCACTGTCACTGCACCAAGTTCTGCAATGCCAGCACGGCGACGAATAATATTCACGTAATCCTTAGCCTTGGTTGCATCTCCACCAGTCTCAAGCAACAACTCTGCAGCATTGAGGTAAGCCTCAGCTACACGATACACACGGAGATTATTGTTGTAGTTCAAGTCCTTATCACCAGAAGTAGCATTATTCTCTGTATATGGACGATACTTACCAAGCCAGAAGCCTGTATCTTCATAACGCTTGGTATATTCTACACCACGGCAATCCCATACGGTAGCATCACGACGCTTGTCATTAGATGCGAACATATTATAAGTCTCAGTTCTAACAGGCATGAATCCCCAGCCGTTAGCACCTGCGTCCCAGCCTTCGCCACCAGGCCATGAGTTTGGAGAAATCAAGGTAGGAAGTACTGTTCCACCAATACCTAGTGGATTGTCCCAAGAACGCTCACTGAAACCTATCTCATAGTTCACCTCCCAGATGCTCTCCTTGCACCATTCGCCACTGTTCTTCCAGATAGAAGCAAAGTCGTCCATGATACCATACTCATTCTTGTCGTTGATGATTTCCTGCATATACTGCAATGCCGTGGCATAACGGGAAGTATCTTTCTGATACATCACCATCTCGGCATACATCATATAGCACATCGCCTGTGACATTCTGCCACAATTGACATCATCCCAACGCATTGGCAATACATTAGATTTGATGACTGACTCCAACTCAGTAATCAAGTTGTTGTATACCTCATCAGCGCTCAACTGAGGAGCGGTATATGGAGAAGAGAGGTTTTCCAAATAGAAAGGAATGTTTCCGAAGTAGTGCCACAAGTTATTGTAGTAATACACACGGAGGGCTCTGCCCTGCATTTCGTAAGATGCCTTGTTAACAGCGGTGAGGTTAGCCTCTGCCCAACCCAAGTACTTCAAGAGGTCATTGCAACGCTTGATGCCTGAATAGTCCACTGTCCAAAGTGAGCTAAGGGTATTGCTGGAATTTGCCTCATAGTTAGAAAGCATGTGCCATTCCTGCCTATCGGTTTTGTTAGAACCGCCTACCCAGAAGTCATCACCCATAATCTCGGCATCAATATTGAGGGCATTATACTGTCCCAAAGCCCAGTCTGGCCAATGGGTAGGATCGTAAGCCGCATTCAGAGCCTCATTGATGTGGGCATCTGTGGTATAATATTCTTCGAGGTTTTCACCTGATGGGTTCTCCACCTCTAGAAAGCTATCGCTGCAGGATGTGGTTGCCAATGTGATGCTGGCTGCCAACATACCAAAAGCTATATATCTCTTTGTTTTCATAATTGTCAATGTTTTAAGAGGTTATTGATGTTAGAATGAAAGATTGAAACCGATGGTATAGGTGCGAGCCTGTGGATATACACCATAGTCTACACCGAGAGAGGTACCACCTGATGAAATCTCTGGGTCGAAGCCCCAGTACTTGGTCCATGTGATGAGGTTTTCTGCCATCACGTAGAAGCGCAAGCGGCTGATAGAGAGTTTCTGGGTCAACTGCTTTGGCAAGGTGTAACCCAAAGAGATGTTCTTCAATCTCAAGTAAGAGCCATCGCAAAGATAGAGGTCCGAAACCTGCCAGTTGGTAGCATCGCCATTCTTCAGAATAGGATACTTATTGGAGGTATCCTCACCAGTCCATCTGCCGAGCATCCAAGTAGGGAAGTTGCCAGAGAACACATCTGTACGATAGGTTGCATCAAATACCTTATTACCCGTTACGCCCTGCAAGAAAAGGTTGAGGTCAAAGCCCTTCCACTCTGCATTGAAGTTGAAACCGAAGGTCCATGAAGGTGTACCATTACCGATGTTGGTGCGGTCATCTGGATCGATTTTACCATCACCATTTACATCAACGAAACGTACATCACCTGGTTTGGCATCTGGCATAATCATGTTACCATCCTTATTTACGTAAGCCTGAACCTCTGACATATTTTGGAACACACCAGCTGTCTTATAACCATAGAAGTATGGGAAAGGCTGACCGTTAGATCCACGAGTGCCACCACCAGAGATACCCTGGAAGCTATCAAGGTCGATGTAACCAGTATCATTACCCAGGTTGGTCAACTCATTGTGCAGATAGGTAACATTAGCCTTGGCATTGAAGCGAGCATCAGAGATGTGCCACTTATAACCGAGCTCAAACTCAAGACCAGAGTTCTTCATATCACCCACGTTACCGATTGGTTTGGTCTCACCTACGTAGCTTGGGATAGGCATAGTAATCAACATACCGTTGGTCTTCTTTACATAATAGTCAGCAGAGAAGGTCAGCGCACTGCCGAAGAAACCGAAGTCGAGACCGATATCAGTCTGCTCGCTCTCCTCCCACTTCAAGTCTTCATTGGCTGTGGCATTCGCCTTAGAACCATTAAACTTGACAGCGTTCTTTCCGAAGAGCACGTTGTTGCCCATAGAGGTCAATACGGTATAACGGAAGTCTCCGATATTATCATTACCATTCTTACCCCAGCTGGCACGGAACTTGAGGTTACTCAACCAGTCGCGGGTGCCCTCCATAAACTTCTCGTTCATGATGTTCCAACCAACAGAAGCTGATGGGAAGGTACCATATTTATGAGATGGTCCGAAACGGCTTGAGCCATCTCGGCGGATTGTAGCCTGGAGCATATATTTCTCATCGTAATTGTAGCTCAAACGGCCAAAGAGTGAAGAGATGGCATGTACCACGTTGTTACCGCCCGATACGCTATGCTGAATCTGAGGCGCACCTACAGAGATGATCTTTCCGTCAGCATCCTTCACGATGGTCTGCTCGTAGTTGCCGGTAGCATAGTCGATAGAAGGCTTGTTTACATTCACAAGATTCCAACGGCTACCGTTCAGATAATCGCTTTTGTTCTTCATTGCACTCTGACCCAAGACAACAGCAAAACTGTGCTTGCCAATAGTCTTATCGTATGTCAATGTGTTCTCCACCTGCCAGTTGATACCCTTGTCAGAGCTCTTGTAAGCTGAGGTATGGGTAGAATAGTTATTACCTGAGAGGTAATACTTGGATGCGGTGTAGCTATCTGTACCCCAGAAGCTGAGGTCTGCACTATAAGTGAAATGATACTTCAAGTTGTCCCAGAGTTGGAGGTCAATAGAGAACTTAGGCACAAACTTGTGTGACCAGTTCTTACCTGCTGGGCGCGCCATCATGGCAAGAGGGTTGTTCATCTCCTGATAGGTACCACCCATACCTGGGATAGTATAATAGTTGCCATTGGCATCACGGAGAAGCTCGTAAGTATCACGAGTACCGTTCACTTTACCATTAGCATCGTATGTGTTAGGATCCTCGTAGGCATCATAATACTTCTTCGCCACATTGCCATTGGTTACCGTAGGAGCCAATGTTGGAGCAAGATAGAGGGCACTACCCAATACTGAGCCATAGATACTATTAGCATCGATACCTGTGCTCTTTACACGGGTGTAAGCCATGTTGACTGTAACATCGAGCTTGTTGAGGAAGTTGCGATCCTTGCTGGCATCCAATACATTATAAATGTTGTTGCTACGCATAGAGAGACGCTCATAGTTGCTCTGTCCGTAGTTACCACCTACGATACCTTCCTGCTTGTAGTAGCCCATGGAGAGGTAGTAGTTGATCTTATCGGATGCACCACTGATGCTTACCTCATGGTTCTGTACAGGGGCATTGTCGTTGAATACCAAGTCCTGCCAATCAGTACCAAATCCATTGATAGGATTGCCATTAGAGTCAGTCTGTTTGTATGGATCAGCATAGATAGGAGCCTGACCACCATTCACTGCACGCTCGTTCTGAAGGATGGCGTAGTCAGTGGCGCATGTCACATCACGCTTCTTCCATGCGCTCTGCCAGCCGTATGAGAAGTTATAGTTGATCTGTGCCTTTCCTATCTTACCCTTCTTGGTGGTTACGAGAATTACACCGTTGGCTGCACGGGCACCATAGATAGCACCCGAAGCAGCATCCTTCAGCACCTCGATACTCTCGATATCACTAGGGTTGAGATAGTCGAGACCACCCTCGATAGGCATACCGTCTACGATGTAGAGAGGATCTGAATTGTTGATAGTACCTGTACCGCGAATACGAACCTTAGGAGATGCACCAGGCTGACCTGAAGAAGAGGTTACGTTGACACCGGCAGCCAGACCCTTCAATGCGTTATCAACACGCACAGGGCTCTTGCCAGCCAAATCTTCGGTGCTCACTTTAGCGATAGCAGCAGTTACCACGCTCTTCTTCTGAACACCGTAACCTACAACAACCACTTCGTCCAGAGCTTTGTCGTCTTGTTTCAGAGTAATCTTCATGTTGGCTGAAGGACGAATCTCTGCATCCTTGTAGCCAATGTAGGTAATAACCAAGGTCTGGTTAGCATCTGCATCGATGACAAAGTTACCATCAAGGTCGGTAATTGCACCGGCACCCTTGACGCCTTTAACCTGTACGGTGGCTCCGATAACGGGTTCACCCAGGTCATCCAACACGACACCTTTGAAGGTGTTTTTCTGTGCGAGCGCTGACGTCGACATCAATAATGCAGTCGCCAGCAATAGACTTTTTGTTTTCATATTCGATTATTAGTTTAGAAAAATATCTATTTGTTAGTTCACTCTATTATAATAATGTATAAGACTGTGCGGCTGTGCATTTCATAAAATGCGTTAAGCCGTGTTTTCGATTGCAAATATAATATGATTTTTTGATAAATCCTAGCCCCTTCAACAGATAAGTGGAAAGAAAACTTTTCTAAAATAATCTATATTGTTAATTTTCAGACACTTAGCAGTTTTTAACAACTACATGAAAGTGGATGGATTAAAATAAAGGAAATGAGGCTGGAACACCCTTAAAAAGTTACATCAGTATTTTTCAGTGTTCACACTCTGCCACTTTTCATTCGCGCACGCAGCCTAATTATCTTTCTAATTATCAGTGGTTTACAAAAGTTATATTTTTTACACCCATCCACTTTTCACTTATCACCCATCATTTTTTCATTATTTATTTAGTAATTTTGCAGATAAATGAGCATATACGCCTAAACGCACAAAAAACGTGAGAGGCGGTGTGCATAACAAACAACTGCAAGAAATAAACAAACCATAATAAATATTCATTCCTTATGAAACAGTTCATTTTATCATGTGTCCTGTCGGTTGCAGCCATCGCTCCGTCTCAGGCACAGCAGACTACCAGACAATTGCCAGTCTATCTCGACCAGACCAAGCCGGTAGAGCAGCGCATCGATGATGCCATCTCCCGCATGACGCTGGCAGAGAAGATACGCATCATCCATGCTCAGAGCAAGTTTTCATCAGCCGGTGTACCACGCTTGGGATTTCCTGACTTCTGGACGGATGACGGACCTCACGGAGTGCGTCCTGACGTATTGTGGGATGAGTGGGAACAGGCTGGTCAGACCAACGACTCCTGTGTAGCCTTCCCAGCCCTCACCTGTCTTGCCGCATCATGGAATCCGCAGATAAGCCGCATCTATGGCGAAGCATTGGGCGAAGAAGCCCTGTATCGCGGCAAGAACATGATTCTGGGTCCTGGCGTCAACATCTACCGCACGCCTCTCAACGGCCGCAACTTCGAGTATATGGGCGAAGATCCGTTCCTGGCAAGCATCATGGTAGTGCCGTATATCCAGGGATTGCAGTCTAAGGGCGTATCAGCCTGCGTAAAGCACTATTGCCTGAACAACGATGAGGAATACCGCCATCAGGTCAACGTAATCGTCAGCGACCGTGCTCTCCACGAAATCTATCTCCCTGCCTTCAAGGCGGCTGTTGAGAAGGGTAAGACATGGGGTATCATGGGAGCCTACAACCTATATAAGAATGAGCACAACTGCCACAACCAGTGGACCCTGAACAAGATTCTGAAGGGCGACTGGAAGTATGATGGTGTCGTAGTAAGCGACTGGGGCGGTGCCCACGACCTGGAGCAGTCTGTAAAGAACGGGCTGGATATGGAGTTCGGCACCTGGACAGACGGTCTTACGATGGGCGCTACCAATGCCTACGACAACTATTATCTCTCCATGCCTTACATGAAGGCCATACAGGAAGGCAAGTTCACCCAGAAGGAGCTGGACGATAAGGTGCGCCGCGTATTGCGCCTCTTCTATCGCACCACGATGAATCCGAACCGCCCTCATGGTTTCCTCTGTTCCGAGAGCCATTATGCAGCAGCCAGACAGATTGCTGAGGAAGGCATCGTATTGCTCCAGAACAGGAACAATGTGCTTCCTATCAACACCCAGAAGGCTAAGCGCGTGCTGGTAGTGGGCGAGAATGCCATCAAGATGATGACCGTAGGCGGAGGCTCTTCTTCGCTCAAGGTACAGCGCGAGATTTCGCCTCTCGATGGCCTGAAGACGCGGTTGGGCAAGGACGGCATCGAGGTAGATTATGCCCGCGGATATGTGGGCGATGTAACGGGCAACTACAATGGCGTTACAACCGGACAGAACCTGGAAGACAAGCGCAGCGAGGCTAAACTGATAGCCGAAGCCGTAGAGAAAGCCAAGACAGCCGACTATGTCATCATGTTTGGTGGTCTGAACAAGAGCGATTTCCAGGACTGTGAGGGTCACGACCGCAAGCATTATGAGTTGCCATACCATCAGGATAAGCTGATCGAGGCTTTGGCTAAGGCAAACAGAAACTTCGTTTATGTCAACATCTCGGGCAATGCGGTAGCTATGCCTTGGAAGGCTAAGGTTGCCGGCATCGTACAGGGCTGGTTCATCGGTTCGGAGAGCGGCGAAGCCCTTGCAAGCATCCTTACAGGCGATGCAAACCCTAGCGGCAAGTTGCCGTTTACATGGGTCAACTCGCTGAAGGAAACAGGTGCTCATGCACTCAATACCTATCCGGGAACCTGGCGTCAGAAAGGTGGAGCCAGCACGAAGGGCAACATCATTGATGAGGAATATAAGGAAGGCATCTATGTAGGTTACCGCTGGACCGATAAGGAGCGCATCAAGCCTACCTTCGCATTCGGTCACGGCCTGAGCTACACCCAGTTTGCCATCTCTAATCTCCGCAGCGACAAGGCGCAGATGAAGCAGGATGGCACTATCACCTTTACCGTAAACGTAAAGAATACAGGTAAGCGTGCCGGAGCCGAGACGGTTCAGCTCTATATCCACGATGTCAAGTCATCAGTAGACCGCCCTCAGAAGGAGCTGAAGGGATTCCAGAAGGTTTATCTCCAGCCAGGTGAGAGCAAGGATATAAGCATCACCATCAGCAAAGAGGCCCTCAGTTTCTATGATGAGGCATCTTCATCCTGGAAGGCTGAAGCCGGAAAGTTTGAGGCTCTTGTTGGTAATGCAGCCGATAACCTGAAGCTCAAGAAAGCCTTCGAGCTCTTTTAAAAAGAATGATTCGATTCTGAGAAATTGAACGGAGGGAAGAAATAAATATAACGCATAAAAGTTTGTTACGGTGAAACGCCGTAACAAACTTTTATTGTTTTCCCCTGCTTTTCATCCATTGACAAGCTTGCGTAGGAACGGGGATTTTCCAAAATATCAATATCCTGATTATCAGAAGATTAACCAACATAAGGCTGAAAAACACAGCGTATGGGTACCCCGAAGTATTTACTCCTGAATTTTCGCAAGTTTGCGCCATACGCCCAGAAAGGCTTATTTCATGCCAATCTGCTTCACGCGCTGCTCGAACTCTTCCCTGTCACAGATGGCACTATTCTTGATTTTGGCGCGATAATTATAGATAGTGTTCACAGAATAGTGAAGGAACTCGGCAATCTTAGAACTG
>JAIJUV010000268.1 GCA_022732315.1 Prevotella sp. | reverse complement strand
TAAATTCCGTGCGTAATCCGTGAAGCAAGAATGTTCCGTTAACTCAGCGTAATCCGATGAAGAAAAACGATGAAGCAACAAAAAAGAGGGTGTGTCTTGGACTTTTGACACACCCTCAAAATAAACAAAAAAGATAAAACTTGAAAACAAGATAAAAAAAAGCAATCATGAACAAAAAGAAACTGATCTATTGTAGCAGTTGTCTGGCTGCCGCCCTCCCGGGACTGGCTGCCAACGCAGCCTCAGCTACCCCAGAAGCCAACGGAAACAGCAGCCAGAAGGCTACCCCCGACCGCCCCAACATCGTCTTCATCCTAGCCGATGACCTCGGATTGGGCGACCTCTCCTGCTATGGCAGTCAATGTATCAAGACTCCGAACATCGACCATCTAGCCGAAACGGGAACCCGATTCACGCAGAGCTATGCCGGTTCGGGAATCAGTTCGCCTTCCCGCTGCGCCCTAATGACAGGCAAGAACACGGGCAACACAACCATCCGCGACAACACCTGCACAGCCGGCGGACTGACCGGTTACAAGATTAATCCGAATGGCGATACCACCATCGTGCGCAGAGCCAACCTCCTGCCCACCGATACCACCCTCGCCACCGTGCTGAAAGCCGCAGGCTACAAAACCTGTCTGGTCAACAAGTGGCATCTCGACGGATACGACCCGAAGGCATCTCCTATCTACCGTGGCTTCGATGAATTCCACGGCTGGCTCATCAGCACCGTAGAGTCGAACTCACCTTATTATTATCCCTACAACCGCTTCGACAACGACAAGCTCATCCACATCAAGGCAAACGAGCACGACAAGCACGTGAAGCACAACACCGACATCTCTACCGATGATGCCATCAGCTTCATCAAGCGCAACAGGAACCATCCGTTCTTCCTCTATCTAGCTTACGATGCACCCCACGAGCCATACATCATCGACAACACCTCGTGGTATGACGACGAAACGTGGGATATGAACGACAAGCGATATGCCTCGCTCGTTACCCACATGGATGCAGCCATCGGCAGACTGCTGAAAACCCTGGATAAGCTGAAGCTCCGCGACAACACGCTCGTCATCTTCGCTTCGGATAACGGCGCAGCCGTGCAAGCCCCACTGAAGCTGTTCAACTGCAACGCCGGATTCAGAGGCAGAAAGGCACAGCTCTACGAAGGCGGCATCCGCGTGCCGTTCATCGTGAACCAGCCCAACCGCGTACCCGTGCAGACGCTCGACAACATCATCTACTTCCCTGATGTGATGCCTACCTTCGCAGCCCTCGCCGGTTCAGAGCAGGCACTGCCTCAAGGCTACAGCGGCATCAACATCCTGCCCCTCTTCTACGGCAAGCAGACCTATCAGGACGGTAAGCCTATCAACACCGACAACCGACTGCTCTACTGGGAATTTCCAGGCAAGCAGCGTGCGGCAAGAAAGGGCGACTGGAAATGCGTAACCATCAAGAAGAACGCTCCGCTGGAACTCTACAACCTGAAGAACGACCCTACGGAGAGTCACAACCTTGCCAAGGAACTGCCAGAAATGGTAGAGGAATTCGACAAGGAGATGAGAGCAGCCCGCAAGCCATCACCCAACTGGCCTTTGCCAGATGATGGCAAGTAACAATTGTGCATTCGGCCAAAAGACAACGAAATGATATAAAAAAGGTGGATTTCAGCAGAAAATCCACCTTTTTACACTATAAAAATCATTTTATCCACCTCTTTTCTGTGTAATTTGTGTACTTTTGCAATATCAAAAAACAAACCTGAAAATAAACAATTAATGACAATGAATAAGAAAAAACAGTTTTTGCTTTCGGCTGTGCTCGCCACAACGCTGGCTGCCAACGCCCAAGTAACCATCCATGTAGATGCCTCAAATCCGGGCATCAAGGTTTCACCTAATTTATATGGTATCTTCTTCGAGGATATCAACCATGCTGCAGACGGCGGTCTCTATGCCGAACTCATCAGCAACCGCTCCTTTGAGGATGACGACAAGAACATCCCTACCTGGAAAACTGCGGCTCAGGAAGGTGCAAAGATCCAGACACAACTCATCAACAAGGGTTTGCTCAACAATGCACAGGGCAAGGCTCTCCAGCTTACCATTGCGGCAAAGCCAGCAGCCACAGCCTCTCTCATCAACGAGGGCTTTTGGGGCATCAATGCCGTACAGGGCAGAACCTACAAGCTCTCTTTCTGGGCAAAGGGTAGCTACAAGGGCGGATTGAAGGCACGACTCACCAACACCAAGGGCGACAAGGTGTATGCAGAAACTGCACTCAATGCCAAGGTGGGCAAGAAGTGGACTAAATATACAGCAGAACTCACTGCCAATGCCAACGATGCCAAGGCACAGTTTGAACTCGTAGCCGACGGCAAGGGTACCATCGTTCTGGATGTGGTAAGCCTCTTCCCTCCTACTTTCAAGAATCGCGAGAACGGCTTGCGCCCTGATTTGGCTCAGCTTCTCTATAACATCCATCCTAAGTTCGTACGCTTCCCAGGCGGTTGCTACGTAGAGGGACAGGAGTCTCCTGAGAATGCATTCCACTGGGAGAAGACCATCGGTCCTATCGAGGAGCGTCCGGGCCACAAGAACGTGAACTGGCGTTACCGCACCAGCGACGGTATGGGCTTCGATGAGTATCTGCAGTTGGCTGAGGATTTGAACGCCAAGCCTCTCTATGTGGTAAACGTAGGTTTGTGGCATGGCGGTATGACTCCTGTGGATAGCATCCAGCCTTGGATTGACGAGTGCATGAATGCCCTGGAGTATGCCAATGGTCCTGTTACCTCTAAATATGGTGCCCTGCGTGCCAAGAACGGTCATCCGGAACCATACAACATCGAATATCTGGAGATTGGTAATGAGAACAACCAGCCAAACCCTCGCCAGCAGAGCGACCATTACTACGAGCGCTTCAAGAAGTTCAAGGATGCCGTATTGGCGAAATATCCTAAGATGCACCTCATCGGCAACGTGGTGGCTTGGGGCGATGACAACCCTAAGTGGAAAAGCAACGAGAGCGTAGAGCTGCTCGATGAGCACTACTACAGAAACCCAGCCTGGTTTGCCGAGAACTTCAACAAGTATGATAACTACGACCGCAAGGGCAGCGAGATTTATGTAGGCGAATATGCCGTAACCCAGGGCTTCGGCAATATGGGTTCGCTCGATGCAGCACTCGGTGAGGCTGTCTATATGATGGGCATCGAGAACAATTCTGATATTGTGACCATGGCATCCTACGCTCCTATCTTCGCCAACCTCAACAACCGTATGTGGGCACCGGATATGATTCAATATACCTCTGATAAGGTATTCGGAACTCCATCCTACTACGTTCAGAACGTAATGGCGAACAACATCGGTACCCGTGTATTGAAGGT
>JAIJUV010000267.1 GCA_022732315.1 Prevotella sp. | reverse complement strand
AGGAAGGACAGTATGCAAATGAATGTAACTTTCACGTCATTGGCAAGTGTAATTATGTAGAACACCATGATTCTGATTCTGAGGGAATTGAGAGTCTATCACCAGGTGGAATACAGAGATGTTCTGTGTATATAAAGACAGAAGGTGATAAGGTATGTCGTGGTATGAGATACCGTGTAGATATCTTTGTGTATTAGAAGCATTTTTGTTATAATGAAACAAAAAGTATGATGGATACAGATAAGAATGCATTTTTGAAAGAGCATGGATGTTGTTTTTATCTATCAAATGATGGTAAAACTCAATTATGTGCCGTCGACAGTGAACAGTGGAAAGATGCTTTTGTAGCAATTTTGACAGACGAGTTAGTTTGTATGCGCCATGCTGAAACAAATGAGTTTAAGGGAGAACGTACCAACAGGCAAGTTTGGTCAGAGATAAAGCATCTTAATCGTTATGGGAATTGTCAGGTGAGTGAAATCGCAGTAGAAAATGCCAACGCGATGTTGAAAGAATACGTTTTTGATTACATAAATAATCATTAGTTATGAGAAAAATAGTGTTGTTATATATGTTGCTGCTTTGTTGTGGTTTAGCCAAGGCACAGGTTCTATGTGAAGTCACCTATTCTGCGTACATTAATGGTATATGGGGCGCATGGAGTCAAAAATATACAGATTATTATTATGGACGTTTTTCGGAAGTTTATCATATTGGAGACAATCATCATCCTTCTGAGTATAGCTGGAAGTTGACTTTGCATGATTTCGTACGACCAGACTCAAAGCAGATAAAAGAGCATTATAAAAAGAAAGAAGAATGGGAATATAGTGGGACTTTAGAGTATTATGTATCTGATGCATACCCTACATCTTTGTCACAGCTAAAGGCATTTGGTTATTTGGCGGTGACACCTTGGTTACATGACGTTTCCAAAGGTCAAACGCCTTGTGTAAAAAGAAGGCAAAAAGTAACCGTAAAAATATTGCCGTATAAGGATTACCCACATTATTACAATGTTTTTTATAATGATGTCGATAATAACGAGTTTAACCAAGGTTTTGCTGTCCATTTTTGGACTAATCCTTTAAATTGGTAGGGCATGGAGAAAAAATATATAATTTCAAGGCGTGAATTCTTTAAGAATACTGCTAAAGGTTTATTGCCGTTCTTAGGTTGTTTGATTGTGCCTGGGAATGTGTTGGCAAACAAAATGTTGAGTGAAGAGACACCGCAGACTTGTAATGGCTCATGTTATGGATTATGTACTACATCTTGTACAAATGGTTGTAAGTCTGGCTGTAAAGGATGTCAAGGTGGTTGTCAGACAACATGTACTACATCTTGTGGTAGTGGTTGTGGACAAGGGTGTGCGAGTACATGTCAGTCAGATTGTGGAATTATGTGTTCACAGACTTGTCAACAGAGTTGCAGCAACGAATGTATATATAATTGTGGCAATAACTGCTTATCAACTTGTACAGGAGGTTGCGGCCGTGGTTGTAGCGGTAATTGCCGTGGTGACTGTACAGGAACTTGCCGTGGAAGCTGTGGATTAGGCTGCTCTAATGGTTGTTCTGGCGGTGTTGTATTTGTTAGTTATTAATAGTAAATGGAAAAGATCAGAACAAGTCGCAGTGAATGGCAATCAGGCATCGCCAAGAATATCACCTTCATCGTCACCAAGGATTGTCAATTGGCTTGTAAATACTGCTACCTCGTGGGAAAGAACACGAAAGAGAGAATGTCCTGGGAGGTTGCTAAGCAAGCCATTGACTATGTGCTTGACCATGAGGACGAGATGAAGGAGGAGAGCGTGATATGGGACTTTATAGGCGGAGAACCCTTTCTGGAGATAGACCTTATCGACAAGATATGCGACTATCTCAAGGTGGAGATGTTCCGCAGAAACCATCATTGGTTCAACTCCTATCGCTTCTCTTTCTCCACAAATGGCATCAATTACGGAACAGAGAAAGTACAGCGATTTATCCAAAAGAACCGACAACATCTCTCCATCGGAATCACTATCGATGGTACCAAGCAGAAACATGATCTCAATCGTATTTGGAAGACTCGGGATATGGAGAAAGGCATCATGCCCAGGCCTGAGGAAGAACGAGGGTCTTATGAGGATGTGGTAAAGAATATCCCTTTGTGGCTAGAACAGTTTCCTAATGCGAGTACCAAGGTGACTATAAGCAGTGCCGATATTCCTTATATCAAGGATAGTGTGTTGCATCTCTATTCGTTGGGTATTCATGAGGTGAATATCAACTGCGTATTTGAGAATGTATGGGAAGAAGGGGATGACAAACTCTTCGAGGAACAACTCATGCTGTTGGCGGATGCGATAATCGATGGTGGCTATTACGAAGACTATGCCTGCTCGTTCTTTACTGAGCACATGGGCAAGCCGATGGACTGCCACTTACAAAATCAGAACTGGTGTGGAGCTGGTAAGATGCTCGCAGTGGATGCGGAGGGTAACTTTTATCCCTGCACCCGATTTGCCCAGTATTCTCTACGTAGCAAGAAAGCATGGATTGTCGGTAATATTCATGATGGCATTGATCAGAATAAACTCAGACCTTTCTTGACCTTGGACCGTTGTACGCAGTCCACACAAGAGTGCATCGATTGTGAAGTGGCTGAAGGCTGTGCCTGGTGTCAGGGAGAGAACTATGATGCCGCCGATACACCGACCATCTACCAGCGTGCCACAGCCATCTGCAAGATGCACAAGGCAAGGGTACACGCCAACAACTATTATTGGAACAAACTTTATCGTAAAATAGAGAAAGTATGATACAATACATTGTGATATTATTGGATGATACCTCGGTGTCATTCTGCCATTATCCGAACAAAAAACAGGAGCGTAGGCTGATGCCTTTGGATACCTTGAAGGCAGGCATTCTCTATGCGATGAAGGAAAACATCAATGTGCAGTTTGTCTATCCCTTTTACCCTCTTCCTGTGGATTTCGAGGAGGTAATAGAGAGCATTGACCATGTGAAGATAAAGCCTTTGGCTATATCTGATGATGCTGATGTTGTGGTGTTGGATGGTATGGAAGAGGCTGAACTACTCGTAAGAAAAGGCGCGAAGTATGCCACTTCTTATGTATTGAGAATAGACAAAGATTCTTTGTTCGCCCAGTCTTCCCTTATTGTGACTATATTAAATAAGGTGGCTCGTTTGAATATTGTTATAACGGACTTAGAACGTTTTTCTAATGCAGACTTTGACGCTTACAAATTATGGCTTCAGGATATCAATAAGTCTGTTGCGAGTCTTTATGTGGATGGTAAATCACCGCAACTCAATTTGCTCACTGACCGTATGATGCTTGATGGGATGAACAACTGTGGGGCAGGGGATACATGCCTCACCTTGGCTCCAGAC
>JAIJUV010000266.1 GCA_022732315.1 Prevotella sp. | reverse complement strand
TATACATCTGCCCAGGATAAGGCTCCGGTTTCTATGGTGTTGAACAATGTTCCTGCCGAAGTAGACGAGAATACACCCCTAGAAAAGGCAATGGAGAATGTGTCTGCTACCGTAACCTTCGAGGAAGGTGTAACCAAGGTAATTCCTGCCAAGGAACTTTATTTCTCTGCCATCAACGATATGAATGTTTCTGGCACCAAGAACCTCATCGTCATCTATAACAAGACATTCAAGGGCGAGAATGCTTCTACTCCTATCGTTGCACAGAAGACATTCGAAGTTGTGCCAGCTATCAAAGCTCTCCATATAGTAAGTGCGCCTACACGTCTTGACTATACATATTATGAGGCTCCTGGTATAACATTGCCAGAAAATGCAACTTTGGCTTTAGATCAAAAAGGCTTGGCAGTACAAGCTACATATTTGGATGGCAAGACTCGTGACATTGCTCTTGATAAGTTAACTTTCTCTAACGTACCTATGAAGGTTGGTAAGCAAGCTATTACGGTAACTGCAAAAAATGGTGTTAAGACAACTTTCGATGTTAATGTAACGAAGAGTGCTGCTACATTCGTAACCCCTAGCCCTGCAGTTTTGGGTGCAGAGGATTGCACTAGTCCATTTTGGGGTGCTCACCTTGATGCAGATGTTCATGTCCCTTCTGGTGAAGCTCGTGCATTCTCTCTGACTAATTATGGTGCAGCTGCTAATTGGAACAATTATGATATAGTCCTCCGCAAGGCTGATTTGAGTGAGTATGGTGTGTTCCGTTCTGACAACTGGGGATGGGGCAACGCTGTAGGTGGTGATGGTGCTCCTAGTATCTCTCATGCCGGAACTCAGGGTGAATGGGCAACTTGGCTTGCTGGTATGAATGGTGCCAAAGTACAAGTTTATGTAGCCAATCAAAATGGTAAGGTTAATATTTTGGCAGTGATGGTTGGTACTACAGGACAGGTTTCTACTCAGTATTATCTGGATATTCCTGTAGAGGCTGATGATGTCAATGTTGACTTTACTGTAGATAACAGCTGCTTGAAGTTCGATTCTGCATCTTCTGCTCGCAAGCACTATACTCGTGCTCACCGCAGATAATCCTCAAAGAGAAATCTTTGGCAAAACTATAATAATAAAGGTAGGTCTTGATGCTAACAGGCTTCCATAGACCTGCCTTTATTAAAAAGAAAATATAAAGGATATAAAAACTAACTAAACGTAAGGAAACAATGAAGAAACTTCATACTTTAGTACTCTTGCTCGCTTGTACTTTGGCGGTAGGCTGTAGCAGTGGAGGCGATGACCCAATTGACGATCCAAAGCCTACGCCTACACCAACTCCTACGCCGACTCCAACACCTAGTGATCCAACGGATGCCGACTTAGCAAACTACAAGTGCCCAACCTATGTTGATAACTATGTATCCATAGCCGACTGGAGTAAGCGTAGCCAGTGGAATCTTGCCAATGTGCACGACCCATCGGTGATGAAGGCAGCCGACGGCTATTATTATATGTATCAGACTGATGCCAGCTATGGCAATGCCCACGAAGGTCATGGACACTTCCATGCTCGTCGAAGCAAAGACCTCGTAAACTGGGAATATCGCGGTGGTACGATGACGGTGGCTCCTGCTTGGGTGAAGACTAAGTTGAACGAGATTCGTGCTGAGCAAGGTTTGGCTCCTATCGCCAACCCAAGCTATGGCTATTGGGCTCCTTGCGTAAGAAAAGTGAAGGATAATCTCTATCGTATGTACTATGCCATCGTGGTGAACAACTACATCAAGACTGGTGGCACTACTTATGATGGCTCTTGGACGGAGCGTGCCTTCATCGGTATGGCAGAGACTACGGACCCAGCCAGCAACAAGTGGACAGACAAGGGTTTCGTGATTTGCTCTTCTTCTGATAAGGGTAAGAATTGGGCTCGCAACTCGACCAGCGACTGGGACGGCTACTTCAAGTTCAATGCCATCGACCCTTCGTTCATCATCACACCTAATGGCGAGCACTGGCTTATCTATGGCTCTTGGCACAGCGGTATCGCTGCCGTGCAGTTGAACCCAGAGACAGGCAAGACCTTGAAAGAACTTCCTAAGTCATACGGTACAGCAGATGAGATTGCTCCTTACGGAAAGCTTATCTTCACTCGTACCAACGGTAGTCGTTGGCAGGGAGCTGAGGCTCCTGAGGTTGTATACCATGATGGATATTATTATCTCTTCTTGGCTTACGATGGCTTGGATGTTCCTTACAACACCCGTGTGCTTCGTTCCAAGAATGTGGACGGTCCTTACGAGACGATGAACAACAGAGTGACTAATGCAGCCAATGGCGCAGGTGACAATCCTACCGTCTTGACTCATCCTTATAAGTTCAGCCAGGGATATGGTTGGGTAGGCATCAGCCACTGTGCCGTCTTCGACGATGGCAATGGAAACTGGTACTATGTATCTCAGCAGCGTATGCCTGCCAATGTGGCTGGTATCAATGCAAGCAATGCCATCATGATGGGTGGTGTGCGCAGTATCAAGTGGAATGAGAACGGATGGCCTGTTGTCATGCCTGAGCGTTATGGCGCTGTGCCACAAGTGGCTATCAAGGCTAGCGAACTGGCTGGCACTTGGGAAGGTATCGACCTCGCTTATGAGTATGGCAAACAGCGCGTCAGCACCGATTTTACACTCAATGCCGACGGCTCAATGACTGGTGGTAAGGCTTGGCCTAATGTGAAGGTATGGAACTTTGATACTTCTTCCAACACCCTCACCATCGGTACTACCAAGCTCAAGGTACAGCGTGAGGTAGACTGGGAGGCTAGTCCTCGCAAGTTGACTATCGTATACTCTGGCGTCAGTGGTAGCAAGAGCTTCTGGGGCAAGAAAAAATAAATGTTAGTTAGTTTTTAAGGTATAAAAGAATCTAAGTAGAATCTTTGGGGGAGTTAAGCAGTGAAGCTATGACTCCCCTTTTTTGTTAAAAAATAGAGAAGATATACAGATGAAACAAACTGCAATGAAATATTTTGGCATTGTGGCGATAGCCATGATGCTAGCGCCAGCTGCGTCTCGTGCACAACAGCCTTTGGTTGTAGATACTCCTTTTGTCCACGACCCCGTGATGGCTTACGAGAATGGCAAGTACTATCTCTACTGCACAGGTCATGGCATCTCGCAGATGACCTCAACCGACCGCAAGCACTGGACCTTAAGTAGGGAAGGAGTACTGCCAAATGAGAAAATTCCGGCATGGACGCATGATAGTGTGCCGGGTTTTACCACGCATATCTGGGCTCCGGATGTCATCCGTTTCAAGAACAAGTGGTATCTGGCTTATTCCTGTTCCACCTTTGGTAAGAACACATCTGCCATCGGTTTGCTGAGCAATACCTCCTTATCTGATAAGGATGG
>JAIJUV010000265.1 GCA_022732315.1 Prevotella sp. | reverse complement strand
TTACGGATATGGCTATCGTGCGCCGGGAAATATCTTCATCAATCAGTTACACCGCCTCCTTCCTTGGGACAATTTGTCTCGAAGTGCCATCACCGATCCCCACGGTCTTTTTTCTGCATTTGACGGTAGCCCTCCAAAGAAGAACCGTCTATGATTTCCTGATAAGCGGCCATTTGCTCCCGGATAGAGAGCTTCGGGAAAGAGAATACCTTATGCTCCTTGGGAATATCCTGCAAGCCGTGATACACTTCCACGAAATGATCGCTTTCTTTGACAACATAGCCGCCCGGGGCAAAATGGCCGTTTTCGTGGATGCAGGCATCCCGGCCATACGCCTCATAATCGAAATACGGTTTTACCTGATCCGGCACATCCAACATTTCCAGATCGTCCACATAAATACGCCCCAGCGTTTCCTCATCGGATACGCCGGGGTAAAAGCCGTAACAGTCCAGATTTTGTGTCAGATTGATGATGTCCCGCACCGAAGAACAGTGATCGCCGCTGTCGAGGACGGCCTCCAGTGTTTCCAGCTCCGATGAGGTAAGCTCGGAAAGCAGGCAGGCCAGATGATTAAGCTCGTCCAGATTTTCATACTCGCTCAAATGGTCATAGAGCCCCAGCACATCCCCATCGAAAGAGGTAATAAAAATTTCCTGATAGCGGACGCCATCCACGCCGATCCGTTTCAAGAGAGCCTCCACCTCCTGGGCGGTTGTGGGAAATTTCAGTGTTTCACCCACAAGCTGGCCCTCGCTGTACTTTCCGGCGTTGGTAACGTAGGCTTCAAACAGGGTTGCCATTAGCGGCGGCCCTGTCCCTTGACGGTCAGGATGCCCTCAAGGGTTGTTGCCGTAATTCCCAGCCGCTGGGCCACGGCAATATCATTTTTCATGGCTTCGGTCATACTGTGCCCGCAGACAACCAGCACATGAGAACGGCGGAGCAGGTCACGGCTCATGTCGATGCCGCTTTTATGCTCCTCGGGAACAGCATCGTTGAGAAACAGGGGCAAGTACAGGGGCGGGCAAATAGGAGAAAAGCCTGCCTCATACACGGTGCGGCAATACCGCGCCGCCAGTTCTGCGTTTTCGCTATCGCCGCCGAGCCATGCAGCGGTGATATAAGCAAGGGGTCGTTTCATCGTTCATACCTCCGATATTTTAATAAGAAAGTTCAACCCAAACCCCACGCCCTTTCCCAGTCTTGGGAAAGGGGGCGGCTCTGGAGGATATACCCCCGCCGCTTGCCGGGGAAATAGCACAGCCGGGGCAGACCGTCAAGGGCGAGCCGCCGAAAACGGCGGTGCGCTGCACCCTTGACGGCCCACTCCCGGCTGTACTAAAAAACAGGCGGCGACGGGGGATATATACCACCAGAGCCTCTGCGCGAGGGCGGGGCCCTCGGGACAAAGTGTCTCGAAGTTGTTACTTGTCAAGTTCCTGCTTTTTCGGGGCTTTTGCCAGCTCCGGCGGCTGTTTTTCTTTCCAGTCATCCAGCAGGGACATAATCTGTTCTTTCATTTTGGCGGGAGTGACCTCCTTGCCAAAATACTTTTCCAGTTCCGCAGTAGAAATAATCACGCCTCGATCCTCCTTTTTCTGTTCTGATAAGATGCCGTCAATGACATCGCCGTTGAGCTTGCCTTCCTTATCCAGCTCCCGGAGCCGTTTAGCCTGGGCCAGCGAGGGCGAAGCCTGCTCCCCGTCAATGGAAACAGCAATAAGCCTCTGATTTTTCGGTTTGATGTAGGAAAGCTCCACGGCAGGCATGAAGCCCATCTTTTTATCGTCTACCTTATCCAGAAGCTCCGGCACAAGGGAGTTGAGCCGCAAGTAGCGCATGACCTTTTTATAGTTCATTTCATGCGCCTCGCCTACAATCTCAACCGAGCGTTTCCCGACATCGCCTTCCGCAACGCCTTTCAGCCGCCCGCCCTGATGCTTGATGTCCTCAACCTCGAGTTCCAGCAGCGCGGCCAATTCGCTGGGGAGCATCCCGTCACGCTGCTTGTTGCTGTCCTTCATGGCCTGTACCGCTTCGTGGTCGGTCATTTCACGGACGATAAAGGGCATTTCCTCCAGTCCAGCCAGCTCACTGCCGTGAGTACGGCGATGGCCCGCTACAATTTCATAGCCGTTTCCGTCTTTCTCCGGGCGGGCAAGACCGGGAACCATTACACCGTTTACGCGGATAGAAGCAACGATTTCCTGCATCTTCGCATCGTCCCGTACCTTAAAGGGGTGCGGACGGAATGTGTGAAACGGATGAACCTCGGAAAGTTTCAGATAAACCAGCTTGCCTTCCTCAACCGGGCGGGGAGGTGTGGTCGGCTCGGGAGCCGTCTGTTCCGCAGTAGCAGTTTCCTTCGGTGCCGTATCCTGTGCGGGCTTAATGGGCTCCTTGGCATCCGGGGCCTTTCCATCGCTTCGGGACACTTTGTCTCGTTTGGACGGCTTGGGCTTGTCAGGGGCCGCCTTATCCGCCTTGGGTGGGCGGCCCTTGCGGGCCCCAGCCGATTTCTCCGCTTTCTGATTTTCAGTCGCAGCCTTTTCCGCTTTCGGCGGACGGCCACGGCGCGGCTTTTTCGGTTCCTCCGTATTGGCGGGCTGCGGTGTTTCTCCGGGGGCTGCTGCCTCCGGCGTTTCTGGAGTTTCCGCCTTTTCGACTTCGGCGCGGGCGTTCTGTCTCTTTTCTGCCATAAGCTCATTGATTTTGTCAAAGGACACAACCACATCGCCGGGCTCAGGTATGGCAGGCCCGGTCTGTTCCTGCTGGGGTTCAGATGCTGCGGCCTGTTCGGGTGTGGCGATAGGCTCGGCGGCCTCCGGGGAAATATTCTCCGCAGGGCCAGTATTCAATTTTTCATCGGCCATTTACGATCCTCCTTTTCGTTAAAGTTGCACAAATTTGAACGCTAAAATTTTGTAGTTATTTTTGTGCCTCCTTTCCGTCTATCCACGCAAAAAAGCCGCCCGTTTTTCATGCCGGACGGCTTTTTGCGTAATGTGATAGATCAAATATTATTTTTTCTGGTTTGCAGGCTCCGAAAAGCCTTGTATTTACAGTGTTCCTAATAGGAAGTAATCATATGATGTTGGTATATCCACCATGTGGAGGGAAATATCTCCATTGTCAAAAAGAAGGACATCGTATGTTGTCAAATACGCACTGCTTGTACTGCTATAATAGCTGTAACCTTTCCACCGGATACGGATAAATTTGTAATATCCGTACAGCGTTCCTTCCTCTCTCCAAAGATAACACATTTTGGCATCTCTTCTGTTGACCTTAAGATCTTCGCTATTGTTTCCAAATCCCAGCCATGAATTTCCACTGCAATAAATTGTGGAAACTGCCACACCATTAAATGTTAACCAGTCTGCACCATTTACTGATACGGAATCATCATCATGTGCTACATTG
>JAIJUV010000264.1 GCA_022732315.1 Prevotella sp. | reverse complement strand
AAGAAAATGAGATACCAGTTTATAGATATTGCGAAAGGGATAGGAATATTACTTGTTGTTTGGTTCCACACCTCCGGTATTACAAGATTGACAACTATAGACGGAATAATGTGGGGGGGCATTGTGACGGTCTTTTATATGCCTCTGTTTTTTATGTTGAGTGGCATCTTTTTCAAGCCATCAGGCGTTTTGAATCGCATAAAAAGACTAATGATACCATATTTCGGTTTTATGATTTTAGCTTCTTTGCTGTTCGTGGCAAAAGGATCGATTGTCCGTAAATCCGTAGAGTGGAATGAAATTTTTGCGCCATTTTTGGGGGCAACAAAGGGGTATCCGAATACTCCATGTTGGTTTTTGCTATCTCTTGCGCAAATATCATTGATATATGCCATAGTAAATAGGATAATCAAGCAGCGTTGGCAAAGAGTGCTATGTGCATTTCTCTTGTCTTTTGGCGCTTATGTTTGGGGACTATATGTACCCGATGTAAAGTATTATGTGGATGTGTCATTCTTATGTTTGGTATTCATGGCATTGGGGTATGAGTATAGAGAATTTCTTTTGAAGAAGATAACAACAGATATTGGAGTATGTTTTCTGTCTTTATCTGTTATCATATTCTATTTGCGCCCCTTTGATACAAATGTGTCTCAAAATGAAATTCCCATGGGATATGTCGAATTTATACTACTGGCTATTATGCTAAGTTTGAGCATTGTAGGAATTTCAAAATGTATTGAAAAATCAATAATCGGGAGATGGCTTGCATATTGGGGAGAGAACTCTTTGATAGTGTTGTGTACCCACATGATGATAATGCCTGTTTTTTCATTATTCTCTCACCATATTTCAAATGAATGGATAGGTAATCTAACAGGGACAATTGCGGTATTGGCGGTTGAGGTTCCTGTGATTTATATAATAAAAAGGTATATGCCTTACTTAATAGGAAAGAAATGAAAAAAATATTAGTAATAAATGACTATGGCTATAATGCTGGCGGTGCCAGTATTGTAGCATTGCAGTCTGCCATAGGGCTTAAGAAGCAAGGTTATGATGTGACATTTCTTTGTGGAAGTGAACCTATAGACAAAACGCTTGTAGATAGTGGTATACAAATTGTTTGTCTGAAACAAGCAAATTTAAGAGATAGTAAGAATAAGTTCTTGGCACTATTTCAGGGACTATGGAATGTCAAGGCAATGAAAGTCTTGAACAGCTTAATAGATGATTCACAAAATATAGTAGCTTTAGTGCATAGTTATTCCAAGACATTGTCTCCTTCCGTATTTTCAGTTTTGCAAAAACGGAAAGTAAAAACAATTTTGACATTACACGATTATTTTGCAGCATGTCCAAATGGAGGCTTTCAAAATTATCATAAAAAAACAAATTGCAACCTCAAACCTCTGTCTTGCAAGTGTTTTTTGTGTAACTGTGATTCTGAAAACTATATAATAAAATTATATCGTTGTCTTCGTCAAGTTGTGCTGAAACATATCTTATTAAGACCAAATTACTTTTATGCTTATGCCGTATCAGAATATAGCCAACAGCTTATGCGTCCTTATGTTGAAAAGTATTTTAAAGAGTTAGGTGTACTGATGAATCCTGTTCAATTTGATGGAGAAGAGAATGTGGATGTTTCAAAGAATCAAAAATATATTTATATCGGTCGTTTGTCTGAGGAAAAGGGTATTGAAGACTTTTGTAAGGTAATCTCAGATTTGAATTTGGAGGGAATTGTGCTTGGAGATGGTGGTCTCATGAAAAAACTAAAGCATCAATATCCTGAGATAGATTTTAAGGGCTGGGTTCAAGGCAAAGACAAGTTGCAATTTGTAAAGCAAGCTAAATGTTTGATATTACCTTCTCGCGTGCGAGAAACATTTGGCTTGGTTCTTCCTGAAATGTTAGGTATGGGCATACCTTGTATTGTGCCTTCTCAATGTGGTGCTACTTATCTAATAAAAGAAGGATATAATGGATATGTGTTTGAAATGGGTAATTATGAATCTCTTAAAAATTGTGTTCTAAAGTTAGAGAACAGTAATATCTCGAAATTTTCACAATATATAAATCAATCCGATATTCGTTCAATGTTCTCTTTTGATAGATACATAGCGAATTTAACTTCTATAATAGACAATCTTTAATGTTAGATATGCATATAAAGTTAACAACAAAACAGTCTAAGAAAATAGGCTTAGATATTCTTGTCGCATTTGACAAGTTTTGCAAGGAACACAATCTGAAATATTACTTAGTTTATGGAACCTTGTTGGGGGCAGTGCGTCATCATGGTTACATTCCTTGGGATGACGATGTTGATGTTGCCATGTTTAGAGAAGACTACGAGAAGCTGAATAAGTTGATAAATAAGAAAATTTCGGTTCGCGAAGACTTGGCGTGGTTCTCTTCGCGTTTAGGGAACTGGAACGAGCCTTTATTGAAGTTGGTAAATCTTAATACGGAATGCTATGAACGTGGGGGCAGTTCTGTTGGTGTGTGGATTGATGTTTTTGTGCTTGACAATTATGACAAGAAGATTCATGATACAAATGATTTTTGGCGCAAAGTTCATATAGCCAAGTGTACCCATCATTTTGATTTAAGTAAGAAAGGCATAGTAAAACTAATATTTAAGTGCTTGTTCTTTTGGAAATCATTAGTTCGAATTGCTCAGGAAATGGATGACAGAATTAAGAATATTTCATATACAGGAAAGTTTTCTGTCTTGCAATGGCCAGATAAAGATGTCAATGATATTAGTGTTTATGAACCTGCAGCAGAACTATCTTTTGAAGGACATCAATTCTGTGTTCCAGGTAAATATACCGATTATCTACTTAATCAATATGGTTCTACATATATGGAACTGCCGCCTGAAAAAGACAGACAAACGCATGGAATTGAACCTTACTGGATTGGTACAAAAGAAGAATTTGATAAATTAGGATTATAAATTGAATAATTATGACAATACTGCGTTAAATTAATATTTAATCGTCTGTAAATCAATAACTTATATTAAGAAATGCTTATAAAAACTTAACTATAAAAAGTTGGTCAAGTCGCTGATTTTCAGTAACTTTGCAAATCACGACAAACGCAAAATTATATGAATACAGGACTTGACCAATATATGGATATCTTTAAAGATGCAGTTGAAGATTCGGCTGCAAAGTTAACAAAAAGTTTCGAGAAAATACTCATCGAGGTGATAATTTTGTTCATGGTAATACCAAGAAAGATAAATTTCACCCAAATGGGGAGGTATGGCTCGCATGTTGAGCAAACCTACCGCAACGCATTCAGCTTAAAAAAGTCGAAAAGCATTGACTGGCTCAAACTTAATGTCTCACTTGCCAAGCGCTTCTTTGGTAAACAGGGAAGATGGGCTATTGCCATTGATCCCAGCTACATCAGCAAAGCTGGCAAG
>JAIJUV010000263.1 GCA_022732315.1 Prevotella sp. | reverse complement strand
ACAAAGCTTTTGCCCTTACAGGGCGCCTTGCTGATTGCCATTATACCCAGGGCGATGCCCTGGGCTAGGAGCTTTTGGGCCTTCAGCCCGTACTTGAACTACTTGCGAAACTTCAGTAATGTATATTTAAAAGATGATGAGTTAAAGAAAAGAGCGTGCCAATAGCGGTGCGCTCTTTTTGTTTGCATAGTTAAATGCAGAAGAGTTAAATATTTACAAGAATCCCCCATGATGTTTGGTGTTATGTTTTGAAAACATTAATTTTGCAAAACAATTTTTTGCAGATTTACAGAATCATTTAAAACAAAGATAATGGAAATAATAGGAATAGTCATTGGTCTTGCCATCGGCTTCTTCGTGGGCAAACTGCTGGAAGCCAAGAAGGCGGGAGAGGAGAAAACGCAGCTTGTTGCGAAGGCGCAGGTGCTGCAGGCTAACATTGAACAGAGCAATCTGCATCATGCTTCTGAGGTTCAATCCTTGAAGCAATCTCATGCTGTAGAAGTTCAATCCTTAAAAGTTCAGATGGAGAACGAGCGGCAGTATGCGGCGAAACTCAGGGCGGAAAGCGACCAGCAGTGGGCACAGAAACTCGAAAACCTGAAGCAGGAGATGCAACGCATGACCATCGAGCAGCAGCGCGTGGCGGCAGAACAGCTCGCAGCCAAGCAATCTGCCTTGCAGGAAAACAACCGACTTCAGATGGACGAGCTTCTGAAACCAATCAAGGAGCAATTCGCCGATTTCAAGAAATCGGTAGAAGAGAGCAAGACCCAGAACGAAGTGAACAAGAAGGAACTGCAGAATACCTTCGAGGCTACGATGAAACTCTTCCAGCAGGAGCAGCAGCAGGCTGTATCGAGTCTGAAAGAGCAGACTTCGAAGATAGGATCCGATGCCGCCAACCTCACCAAGGCATTAAAGGGCGATAGCAAGATGCAGGGCGACTGGGGCGAGATGGTGCTGGAAACCATTCTGGAGAATAGCGGTCTGCGAAAGGACGAAGAGTTCTTCATTCAGGAAAACACCAAGGACGAGAACGGCAAGAACTTCCGTCCCGATGTCATCGTCCGCTTCCCTGAGGGCAGAAGCGTGGTGATAGATTCCAAGGTTTCGCTCACCGCCTATACCGATGCCCTGGCTGCCGGGAGTGATGAGGAACGCGAGCGGTTGATGAAGGCGCATGCCCTCAGTGTCCGTAAGCATATCGACGAACTTGCCGAAAAGGATTACTCCAAACTGGTGGATGATGCCATCGGCTTCGTCCTGATGTTCATCCCTAACGAGACCAGCTATATCGCTGCCATGAAGCAGCAGCCGGATCTCAGTCGCTATGCTTATCAGAAGAAGATTATCATCATCTCGCCAAGCAATCTGCTTATGGCACTCCAGCTGGCGTACAATCTCTGGCAGTACGACCGCCAGAACAAGAATGTGGAGAAAATCGTGAAGACGGCAGCCGACCTATATGATAAGGTGGCAGGTTTCGAAGATACCTTCCTGGGTATCGGCGATCTGATAACCCGCCTTTCCGGCACCTTTGATAAGGCAAGAAAGCAGCTTTACGATGGAAGCGGCAACGTGATGCGTAGGGTGGAGAGCTTGAAAGGGCTGGGTGTAACGCCGAAAAAGCAAATCAAGTCGCTTGAAGAATCGTAACATTTTCTTTTCCTGGTTTACCATATTGTTCAAAAGTATTTGCTAATCGTTCAATTTTTGAAATTAGTTCTCTAAAAATGAGCGGGTTTCGATTTTTCTTTGTACTTTTGCCACGCCTATTCGGAAAGATAGGCGCATACATGGAACAATCAAAAAATACCGTATAATCATGAAACTGAACGAAATTCTCTCAGACAGCTTTAATGCTGCAGAATGGGAAGCTAAAGGTTATCAGCTTCCTCAGTATGACATCGCAGCCGTAGCTAAGAAGACTCACGACGAGCCTACTTGGGTTCACTTCGGCGCAGGTAACATCTTCCGTGCTTTCCCGGCAGCCATCCTCAACGATGCGCTCAACACGGGCAAGTACGATCGTGGCGTAATCGTGGCCGAAAGCTTCGACTACGAAATCATCGACAAGGCTTATCGCCCTTATCATAACCTCTCGCTTCTCGTCAGCCTCCAGAGCAACGGAACCATCGAGAAGAAGGTTATCGCTTCTATCACAGAAAGCCTCAAAGCTGATAAGCAGTTTGGGGAGGATTGGGCTCGCTTGGTTCAGATCTTCCAGGCACCAAGTCTGCAGATGGTAACTTTCACCATCACAGAGAAGGGATATTCTTTCAATGATGCCGATTTGGCTCGTGGCCTCGATGCAGTCTTCGCCATGGGTAAGCTCACGGCTCTTCTCTACGAGCGTTATAAGGCTGGCAAGTTGCCTGTAACCCTTCAGTCAACAGACAACTGTTCTCACAATGGCGACCATGTAAAGGCTGGTGTCAAGGCTTACGCCGAGCGCTGGGTAAAGGATGGCATTGTTGAGGCTGGATTCCTGGATTACGTCAACGACAGCAGCAAGGTAACCTATCCTTGGTCTATGATTGATAAGATTACTCCTCGTCCTCACGAGAAGGTACAGGCGATGCTTGCCGAGGATGGTTTCGAGGACAACGATACCATCATCACCGAAAAGCATACCTTCACCGCTCCTTTCGTGAATGCAGAGGAAGTGCAGTATCTCGTTTGCGAGGATACCTATACCAACGGTCGCCCACCATTGGAGCTGGGCGGTGCGCTCTATACCACCCGCAAGACTGTGGATGAGGTGGAGACCATGAAGGTAACCACCTGTCTGAACCCATTGCATACAGCGATGTCTATCTATGGCTGCATGCTCGACTATACTCTGATTTCTGCCGAGATGGCTGATGAGGACCTTCGTGCCTTCATCCAGAAGATAGGTTACATCGAGGCGATGCCGGTAGTAACAGACCCAGGCGTATTGAACCCATACGAGTTTATCGGCACCGTTATCAACAAGCGTCTGCCTAACCCATTCATGCCAGATGCTCCTCAGCGCATCGCTACCGATACCAGCCAGAAGCTCTCTATCCGTTTCGGTGAGACCATCAAGAAGTATATCGACCGTGGTCTCGACAAGAGCAATCTTGTATTGATTCCATTGGTATTGGCAGGTTACGCCCGTTATCTCAAGGCATTGGATGATAACTTGAAGCCATTTGAGCCATCTTCCGACCCATTGCTGGCAGAACTCCAGGCCATCGTGGCTCCTCTGGAGGTAGGCAAGGCAGATCAGGACTATTCTTGCCTGAAGAATCTCTATTCCCGCAAGGATGTGTTCGGACTCGATCTCTACGAGGCAGGCTTCGGTGAGCAGATAGAAGGCATGGTGAAGGAACTCTTCGCCGGCAAGGGTGCCGTAAGACAGACATTGCATAAATATGTTGCAGCAAGATAATTCATTTTTAAACTTATACATTATATAATATATATGGAAAGAACATGGCGCTGGTTTGGCAAGAAGGATAAGATTACACTTGCACAGTTGAAGCAAATAGGT
>JAIJUV010000262.1 GCA_022732315.1 Prevotella sp. | reverse complement strand
AAAGATGATGAAAAAGGAAACCTGGAAAATGGTGATTCAGATAGCCATCAGCATCCTGACGGCTATCGCCACCTCGCTCGGCGTAACGAGCTGCATGTAGGCTACTACCGCTCCACCTTAATTATATATATAGGTGGAGCGGTTTTATTATGTTCGGACAATTTCCCCGGTCATTTCCGGTCATGGTCATTTTCGGTCATTTTCTAATCCCCCATGAATCTAGTTTTTAAACGGTTTGACGAATCTCATATTTAACCTCCATGCCAAGAATATCCATAATTTTTTCAACCGTTGATAGGGATGGGTTGCCTTTACCGCTCTCTATTTTCTTGATGGTTGAAATGGCACTCAAGGTGGCACCCAAGATGATACTGAAGGTGATACTCAAATATTACCATCGAGGACGATAATTCATCCCATTCAATTAAAGACAGTCACTTTGTTGGCTGTCTTTTTTTGATGCAATAAATATGGGGAATTACTTTTAAGCAATATTGTAAGAACAGCAATAAAAACGAATGCGCTCTAACCGAATCAATAAAAATGTCACTCAATGTCACCCAAGATGTCACCCAATAACAGTTTTATACAGATATGACCAACATATAATAGTTTTAATTCAATAGCGTCCGCACTGCGGACGCTATTGTCATTAGGGCTTCCTAAACCTTTTCTTAGCTCAGGGAGATTGTCATGGATAGACACCTCTCCTAACCAAAATATTTCTCATTCAGATTTACGATTGAATCTCTGAATTCTTTCATGATTCTACTTCTTTTACAGTTATTGCTCCTATCGTATCATGGGTTGCAATCTTCAGAAGAAGTCCAAAGAAATCCTTCTCATCCAATCGCCAACTTCTGCAGACAATCTTTCTGTTTGCTCCTTCTGGAAGCATATTGGTAAAAACAGGGAATAGATAATCAGACTGATAAGGCTCTTCCCTGAAAGGCATGGTAAGTGAGACAGGATCATGGGTCCTATCCATCATATACTGCTTGTCGTATGTGAAGGTATAACCTCTGCCAGGAGTTGACTCCTCTAAGAGTCCTGCTTCTGTGTCGTGGCAATAAACGATAGCTTTTCTCATAAATTACTTTATTTAAACTGTTTGACGAATCTCATATTTAACCTCCATGCCAAGGATATCCATGATTTTTTCAACCGTCGATAGAGAGGGGTTTCCTTTACCACTCTCTATTTTCTTGATGGTAGAAATGGCTATCTCAGACATGTCTGAGAGGTCTTGCTGGGTAATCCCCAAGGCCTTACGCTGCAATTTCATTACTTCTTGAATTTTCATATCAAGTAGTGTATTATATTGTACTTTTTGTACAAAGATAAGAAATGTTTTTGGATTAAACAAGAAAAAGTGTCATATAATGTTCTTTTTATGAAAAATTAAAATTTCATGGATTTTATTTTGGTAAGGAGAGGTGTCACTTGTAAAGTGAAGTAAAAAGAAATTATGTAATGGCACCCAAGATGGCACCCAAAGTGGCACCCAAAATACCCAAGATGATACTAAAAGTGATACTCAAATGATACCCAAGGATAAAACTATGACATCCTACATAATTCAGTATCTCCCTAAAACAAAATTAGTGAGTTTACTCATCACGAGCGAACTCCCCTTGGTGTATATGTGTACATATATTCATAAATCCGGTCATTAAGGATTTCGGGGTATTCTGACTGCTCCATAATTGTCTCTCCCCCAAACGAAAATAATGTTGTAGAATCAAAATTATAATAAAAGAATAATAATTTTTTCTCAGACATTTGATATTTCCAATAATATTTTTTAATTTTGCAAAATAATAGCATGTCGTAATAACTAACATTTAAAAATAAGCACATGCGAACAATATAGTTTAAATTTTAAATAATGTAAAAATGAATGTATATTTTATAGATCCTACATATCTTAAACCAGATGTATTGAATGCTTTATTTAATGCACTCAAAGTAAAAGTAGCCTTTAGCTTTATACAAGAAAAAGAGTTACCCAAAGAAATTATATATTTTTTTGGTAAAAGAATTGCTATAATTGCAGAAAATGGGATTCAAAAGTATTTTTCTGATCAATGTGTATTTTCTTTACGCCAATTCATAGAGCAGAATGTCGAACTATCAATTAACAAGTTCGGAAAATTATACTCAGACTTATCTTCTTCAGAAAAAAAGATTATTAGTTCTTTTAGTGCTTATAATAATTTACTTAATTTAGATGATTTTAATGTACTAATATTCCTTCACTTAGAGTCTTCATATGATTTTAGAGGAAATATAAATGTTCCTCATTCTGAATCCATTGGTACCATGCAAAAGCATCTTCCTACCCAAATTGCTCAATATACATTAAATATCCTTCACAAAAAGTACCAGCATTATTATTATAGCGACCAAGTGGCATTCGTACTGATAAATGAATTTTTCGAAACATCTTTTAGATATTTCCCTAAAAACAATATGTGGCAAGAATATTATTTAATGTTTCCTAACCATACTTTAGACTTTTCACATTTTATTAAAAATAAAATAGCTTCTCAATTACCTCAATATATAGGAGAGAGAAATGGCAGAAAATATATATTGCCAATGCTTAAAGAAGAATACAAGGAAAAATGTAAACGTTTTTACGATGACATGTACGATATTATAAACAGAGAAGAAGAATACAAACAAGCTATGGATGAGGCTGTAGCAGAAGCTGCACAAGACAGAAAGGACATAGAAGACGATTTGCGTTTTTTAGGAATTTCAGATAGATATGAATGGTAACTAACAGAATGCCATTCGACACGTATAACTTAAGTGTCGAATTACGAATTTTCAAGGGTGTCATGAAGGGGTAGTGTCTTTTTATGAGCTTAAGCCAATAGCGTCCGCAGTACGGATGCTATTGGTTCTCTATATAATATAGAGCCTCAACTAAAGCATTAAATTAATACATCTCTTTGAATCAAAAGACTCAGATTCTCCATGAATCACATACCCAAGCTGATTCGAAACACATTGAGTATTTCCTATTATCCTGTCTATGTTACGATGAGAATGACCATAAATCCAATAATCTATTCGGCTATATGCAATGAAGTTCCCCAGCTCTGCTGTGAAAGCACCGTTTATCGGACTTCCCTTGAAATCCGGAGACACCAGTTGAAATGATGGAACATGATGCGTTGCCACAACAATATGCTTTGCCTGGCTTTCACTAACAGCCTTTTCTATGAAAGCGCGGCACTTAGCATGCTCTTGATTAAACCGTTCGCTGTTTATCACAACGCCACAATCCTTAATACGATGGAAATCATTTACTCTGCGCTCGGTTGAAAAAGCATCCTGCGGCTCTATATATCCCCATAGTGTAGAAACGATGAGGTCTGTATCATCCGAAAGATGTTTTACAGCATTATAATAGCATCTGATATTGTGCCGAATTTCCATGCACCATCCATCATAGAGTTGCTCCAAGTCATAACCCAAATAAAACTCATGATTACCTGGTATTACTATTACTT
>JAIJUV010000261.1 GCA_022732315.1 Prevotella sp. | reverse complement strand
CAAGTTGAGGGGTGACCTCAAAGGCATTTATAAATATCTTTATGTATCTGTCGCCTTGTGTTATCCTTACCGACACAAAATCCAAGAACTTGCCCTGTCTAAGACGGCACATATCATAAATATAACCAAAGCCATTCCATCCAAAGTTTGATGTCTTGAAAGGTTTCTCAACAAACCCTTTTTCTTTTAGGATGGGAAGGGCATCTTTGAGAAAAATATCTTTCCTTACTTTTAGAATATCTTTCCTTGTCGCTTGGTATTTCCGAACCTCTGGGCATTTCCATAACAGTAAAGAGAAAGCAAACAGCACAAAAAAGAACACGATATGCCTCATACATAGATAATCTTTCTCAAAAACCGTGTCATGCTGCATATCATAGAAGAACTCGGCTTGCCCAATATTTTTGCAAAGTTCTCTGCTTACACCTACATAATAGTCCTTACCAGCGTATGCGATTTTAACCGTTGAGTGCATTCTGTGCCCTCTACAATTTACCTCCAGGATGGAGTAATTTGTAATCGGCTGTTCACATGAAACAATATAGTTTTGCTGCTGATATGTCGTGGCAACATATAGAGCAAAGCATAATACCCCAATGTTTATCGCTAAGACTATAGGAATCCATTTGTTTATTCTCATACCATAGTTGTTTTACCTCCCATAATCGCTCTAATCATTACGCTCCTTTTCGTCCGTGATAAGCTCTTTCATATCCACAGACAATAGCTGCGCTATTTCAAGAAGTGTGGTAAGATTGGGTTGAGTGCGGTTGCATACGTATGCATTGACCGTACTGAAACTCCTTCCCAACTTCTTTGCAAGCCATGTTTGGCTTATCCCTTTGTCCTCTAAAACTGCTCTTATGCGATTTAACTTCATATTTTTATTGTTTTTACGCTACAAAAATAATATTTTATCGTGATAATCCATCCAAATCCCTTGAATATCTGCTGTATTCCGTCGTAATTTAGACAAAATAGAAATATAATCTGCACAAATGGAACCAAACAATTAGTTTCCCAATATGGCAAGATACATATATGCGTTTATGAATATGTTCTTTTTGCCATACTCTTAAAATGACGTTACATGAAAATTACTGTTGGTAACTACTCTTTTACCTTTGCAAAGACTAATCTTAATATTTTGTAAAATCACAGCATAAAATGTTGTTTTTCAGAAATTAGATTTAACTTTGCACTCGAAATCAAAGCGTTCTTTGTATATTGCAAAGTTGTGAAAGAAAAAGAATATAGCTCGTTTCTAAATCGTTAGCAGTCACATTCTTTAAAATACCAACTCGCTGATATTCAATAAATAAAAGAATTTACTGTGACTCCCCGAATGGAAGGTGATATATTTCTCGGAGATATGATACTCTGAAAGCCATTTCCTCACGTGCTCATTTAGATGATGAGGCGAAAGAAGAGAGAAAAAAGGAGAATCCTGACCGCCATCCAACTGCTTCAGAATCTCATACGCCTCATCCGAAAGCGGAATATCTACCCAGCTCTGCGTCTTCTTCATCTGCTTGTGGATATGATACACCCCATCAATCTCCTGAATATCCCTGGGCGACAAGGTCAGCAGGTCGCTCTTCCTGATAGCCGTATAGCAGCAGAACAGCACGGCCTCCTTCAGCTGCGGAATATCGCAGGGAGATGTCTTCATGGCCTTGATTTCATCATCAGAAAAGAACTCTTTCCGCGTCTTCTCTCTCCTTACCTTATAAGAAGAGGGGAGATGCTTCATCGGATTCACCTCCAGATACCCCTCGTTCACGGCTTCCTGAAGCACAGCCTGAATGGTTTTTACCTTCGTATAGATGGTGTTGCAAGCCAGAAGCCGGGGATTCTTCACGTGATGGCGAAGGTCGTGGGCATGGCGGAAGTAGAAAATGATGCGCTTGCATACCTCCTTATCCACCTGCTTCAACGGAATCCTGTCAAAGCTCTCCACCTTCAGATGCGACAAAACGCTGCGCACGCTGCCGCTTCTTCCTTCCGAACTTTTCTCTCCCTCTTTCTGTCGGGAATCAGCATATCTCAGGATGAATTCTCCCAAGGTGATGGCATCATGGTTAAATTCTTCCTCGTGGATATCTTCCTTTGTGATTGCTTTCTCAATGATAACTTTCTTGTTGCTGCTTTCCTTGGAATGGAATAGGGGAGTAAAGATTTGCTTAATGCTTCTCAAAAATCCAAATTTCTTCATGTTTTTTCTTTTTTATCGATTGTTATTATATAATTCTTGAAAAATACCTTTTCAATTGACAAAGGTATAGAGAAACTTCCATATTTCCAAACAAAAGGAAGAAAAATAGTTGAAAAAGCGTGATTTAGTGCAAGAGTTATACGTTAACTTTTGCACTGCAAAGGTAGGAAGATTTCTGAAATAACAATCATTTCAAAACGCTTTTAACATTTAATTAACTAAAAACTGTCAACTTTTCCTCAAATATGTTCAAAAAAGCGTTTTTTGGTTAAAGTTTTAGCATCTAAACAATAAAATTTGGCCAGTTTCCTGTCTCTTTAGTGTTGAAAGCAACAGTTAACGTATAACTGTTTCGGCAGTAAACGGGGGCTTTGGCAACAGTTAACGTATAACTGTTTCAGCAGTACAACGTGCTGTACTGATTAAACGAATATGAAGCAAATTTGATTTTGGAATTCAAAGCTCAATAAACCAAGTCTATCTTTTTATAAAGAAGACAGGAAAGAAACTCAAGTATTAATTTATAAATCATTCAACTATATGGTATAATGCAAAAAACGAAAGAAATGCGGAGATGGCAACAGGTTCTAAGAACAGCCTGCCACTGACCTTGAATGAGTGATAGTATAAAAAATGGTATTATATGGTAAAGAAAATAGTTATGGTTGTGTTGATGCCGACAACCCTGTTGGCAAACGCATACGCCGCTTCCATTCAGGACAGCCTGCGGACCACGATATATTTCCGCCCAGGCTACTCCCTGCTGGAACTCTCCTATAGAGACAATGCCGCCAACATGAAGGCACTGACTCAGGGAATCCAGACCATCAAAGGCAATCCGTGCGTACAACTGCAACACATCAGAATCCTTTCTGCGGCATCGCCCGAAGGTAATTCGGCACTCAACAAGAGAGTGGCGAAGCGCCGAGGTGAACGCCTGCGCAACTACCTGAAGGAAACGTTGGTGCTGCCCGACAGTATCTTTACCGTTTCCTCAGCCGGAGAAGACTGGCAAGGCCTGGCTGCCCTGATAGCCAAGGAAAAGACCCCATGGCGAAACAAGGCACTCCAAATCATCCGCCACACCCCCGAATGGGTAACCCGCAACGGAAAGGTGGTGGATGGAAGAAAGCGCCAGCTGCAAAACCTGGATGGCGGCAAGGCATGGAAATACATGCTCGACAACCACTTCTACACCCTCCGAACAGGAGCCGTAGTAGTTTGCGAGGTTAAAACCCTGGCAGCCGAAAGCACCCCTTCAGCAGCCGAAGCCCGCCTGGAGCAAGCCCGCCCCGGCGCTCACGCCGAAGCCCGTTCCGAGCAAGCCCGCCCCGAATC
>JAIJUV010000260.1 GCA_022732315.1 Prevotella sp. | reverse complement strand
GCCCATCCACCGAATCTACCTGGAGCGAAGTTAGACTCTACGGCATGACCCTGTGTAGCATTAGGACTGGTATTAACAGGAGTCCACTCATCATCTACACCCTGTGAACCGTAGTCGAGATACTGGATTTCGAAGAGGCTCTCGGCATTGTTCTCGTAAGCAGAACCCTCACGGAAGTTGTCGCCATAGTTGGCCATCAGCTTGTAAGAGCCATACTTCTTATTCATGATGTCCTTGAGTACGGTGAGCGCATCGCTATACTTATGGCGCTGCATCAGAGTGCGGGCATAGTAGCCGGCAGCAGCACCGCAGGTAGCACGGCCCTTGGCCCACTCACCACCCTCATCACGTGATGGGAGGAGAGTCATTGCCTCTGAGAAGTCCTTCTCTACCTGATCGAGCACCTCATCATAAGTACTGTTCTTGCCATAGAGACCATCCAGAGTAGAATAGTTGGCATAATCAGTAATCAACGCAGGATTCTGGTAATATCCTGCCAATGTATAGTATGAATAACCGCGGAGGAAGAGAGCCTGTCCCTTGATACGCTTCATGCTTTCGCTGAGCGAAGCATCATCGCCTGTGGTACGTGAAAGAATGAAGTTACATACATTAATAGTATAGTAAGCCTCACGCCAAGGCCACATGGAGATTTCGTCAGTCACAGGGTCGTCCATGTCATCGAATGGCATATACCATACCTGTGATGAGTTCCATACCTCATCGCCACGTGTCACATCGAGGGTATAACCCACACGTGCCGAAGAACCTTCCATACGAATATGGTTGTATGCTGCAATAACGCACTCTTCCAGATCATCAGCATTGAAACCGAAGGTTCCGGTGGTCTGCTGGTTAGGATTGGTAACATCCAACTTGTCCTCGCAAGATGTGGTAGCCATAGCACCGAGGCCAAGGAAGAGAGCTAATGATAATTTATATAGTTTCATATCAAATGTCCTTTTAAATAATGATTTTTATTCTTGTTAATTCTCATTATTAGAATGTGAAGTGGAGACCTGCCATAAATGTTCTAGCACTTGGGAAAGAGCAGAAGTTGTAACCTGGGGTAAAGGTACCGCCGGCGTAGTCCACATTATATCCATGATAACCTGTGAAGGTGTAGAGGTTCTGTGCTGATACATAGAGACGTACACCACTGACATATCCACCAAACCACTTGTCTGGGAAGTTGTAGCCCAATTCTACGTTGGCTATCTTCCAGTAAGCTGCATTCTGAATCTTGCGAGAGCTGAAGAGGTCGTTCCATGGCAATGTTGCATTATTGGTATAATAGGTGCGTGGTACGCTAGAGATATAGGTACCATCATCGGCAAAGCGGTTGGCGTCACCCATGGCAACATCCTTGTTACCAGGACCATAGCAAGAGTTTAAACTATTATAGATATCATCTGATACATGGTAGTTGAGTACACCGTATGTAGAGATATTCAAGTCGAAGTTCTTATACTCCATGTGAGCGCTCAAACCGAAGTTCACCTTTGGAAGGCCACTGCCCAATACGGTCTGGTCGTATGCATCGATTACACCATCAGGAGTTCCTTCTGGACCAGAAATATCCTTATAGAGGCAATCACCTACATTAACACCCTGCTGGGTAGCGTGGTTGTCGAGATCTGCCTGTGTACGGGCGATTCCCTCGTAAACCCAACCATAGAACTGACCAATCTCCTGACCTACATAGGTGGCGTATGCACCAGAGATGTAAGAGTCCTTACCGATACCCAGAGAAGTTACCTTGTTCTTCAAGGTACTCAAGTTGGCACTGATGTCATACTTGAAGGCGTGGTCACGGTTGCGATAGGTTGCGCTGAACTCGAAACCACTGTTCTCCATAGAGGCAGCGTTCATGGTTACAGAGGTGTTGGATACACCAGTCTGTGCAGGAACAGGAACAGAGTAAAGCAAGTCCTCTGACTTATTCATGTACCACTCAGCAGTGAACTCCAGGCGGTTGTTGAACATCGCCAGATCGATACCCACGTTGGTAGTCTTCTTCTTCTCCCATGCGATATCGTTGTTCACGAAGGTAGAAACGGCAGAACCGGTTACAGGACTGTTGCCGAAGCTGTAAGTCATGTTGTTACGGTTCATGCTAGCCATATACTGGTACTCACCGATGTTCTCATTACCGAGCTCACCGTAGCTGGCACGAATCTTGAACATGTTAACGATGTCGCGGCTGATAGGGAAGAACTTCTCCTTATCGAAGCGCCAGCCCAAAGATACAGATGGGAAGGTTGCCCAACGGATGTTCTTGCTCAAGCGAGAGCTACCATCACGACGTACTACTGCAGAAAGCAGGTACTTCTCATCATAGTTGTAGTTCAAACGACCTACGTATGATGCCAGGCTATGCTTATACTCATAAGAAGAAGAGTATGTGGTCTTTGCATTCTGGAGTTGGAGGAAGTATGGCTCTGTGAAGTTGATACCCCAACCAGTTAGGAGGTTAGTATTCTCTTCCTCGTAAGTCATACCGGCGAGCAGGTTGATGTTGTGCTTGCCGATTGTTCCATTGTAGGTAATGGTATTCTCAACCAAAGCATCGCTGTAGTTGCGTGAACCCTTGGTAAGGCGCTCGTTCTCCTTGGCGAGGTATACACGGTTGCTCTGAATCCAGGAAGGAATCCAAGTCTTGTCCTTAGCCTCGGTCTTGCTATAAGAGAGGTTCACATTATAATGAAGGCCATGGTTCTTGCTCTTAATGCCTACCATCTTGAAGAGGTCTACATCAGCAGAAGCCGTACCTACGAAGCGGTCCACCAAAGTGTTGCGCTGCAAGAGGTTATTCACCAATAATGGGTTGGATGCAGAGATATCACCGTGGATGCCATCATAGTAAACACCATAGCCATAGGCATCGTAGCGATAACCATTAGCTGCACCTACCTTGTCATCGAGAACCCATGTTGATTTATCATAAGCCTTGATGGTTGGCTGCATCAAGAGTGTACCACGGAGCACGTTAGTTACATCGCCATAAAGACCCTGAACATAGCCGTCGGTATTAGCAAGACCCATATTGTCCTGGTCTGAATGAGAATATACCAAGCTAGTACGGAACTTCACGAATTTGGTGTCCATAGTGTTGTTTACACGAGCTGTATAACGCTCATAGTTAGGACCTGCACCTTCCAAGGTACCCTTCTGGTTGAAGTAGTCGAGAGATACATTATAAGTACTGTGAGAGCTACCACCGCTGAGGGCTACGTTGTGGTTCTGGCGGATACCGGTCTTGAACACCTCGTCAAACCAATCAGTGTTGGTTGCATCCTGGAAATGATATTTGCCATCCTCACCAAGTTTATAACCACCTGCGAGAGTTGTATTAGAGTTGGCGCAAGCCTGACCGAGATAGTTGCTATACTGGTCGGCATTCATCACATCATATACATCACTTGGAATCTGGTCAACACCGAAGTAACCAGAGTAGTTTACCTTCAAAGGCTGGTCTTTCTTACCATTCTTGGTAGTGATGATAACGACACCATTAGCAGCACGAGAACCGTAGATGGCACCCGCAGAAGCATCCTTCAAGATCTGGATGGTCTCGATATCATT
>JAIJUV010000033.1 GCA_022732315.1 Prevotella sp. | reverse complement strand
GTTTCGCATAGAGATAACCACGGTGGTAAAAGAATGTGTAAGTGTTTAACAACTTAAAATAATTATCTTTATGAATCCAAATTCAGATTTAAAGAACAAAAAGAACAATGAGAATGTAATGGCAGCTAATGCCGAGTCTTCAACAATTAAGGCAGTTTATGCCGAGTCTTCAATTGTTGATGCAGGCTATGCCGAGTCAAGAATTTCAGAGTATGCAGCCCGTTTTGCCGCATACAGCGATGAGCGTTTGAAGCAGACCGTGGATCACGAGCGCAAGGTTCGTGGTTGGGGCAGCGAGCGCAGTTACTTCCTCGCCGCCCTGCGAGGTGAGTGCGAGAAGCGAGACTTTGATTACTGCTGGAAGTAAGGGAATGTTTCCCACTGATTTCACAGATTTACACAGATTTCACAGATTTTCGGATTTCACAAATCTTTCCGTTTTGTAGGATAGATTTGTGAAATCTGAGAAACAATGAATTCTTCTCGATATGAATTAAGCCCCATCCGAGTAAATCTGTGTAAATCTGTGAAATCTGTGGGAGCTTATGACTTGAATTCCTTCTCGTAGATGACTTCGTCAAACAGTCTTTTATGATTATTCCGTCTCCAGCTCCAGCAATATTCTCTTAGCTTCCAGTCCTCCAGCAAAGCCAGTCAAGGAACGATTACTGCCGATAACGCGATGGCAGGGAATGAAAATGCTGATGCCATTAGCTCCGATGGCGCTTGCCACGGCTCTTGTGCCATTGGAGTTACCCATACTTATGGCTATTTCCTTATAGCTTCTTGTTTCTCCGTAAGGTATATCGAGCAATGCACTCCATACTTTTTTCTGAAAATCGGTTCCTATAGGATGCAACGGAATATCGAATGTCTTGCGGTTGCCGGTGAAATATTCATTCAGCTGCTTCTTGGCCAGTTCCAGGATAGGGGATGTTTCAATCTTGAACTCAGCCTTCATATACCGCGAAACCCGAAGCTTATTGCGCCCTGCACATGGCATTTCATTCCAATCACAAAGACACAAATCATCACCCACAGATGCCAGAATTAACTCTCCGCAGGGCGAGTTGTAATATTGGATGTTTATTTGCTGCATTTTATCAAATACGATTAAACGGAATCTTTATTACTTGAATTCGTCAACGAAAGGTTGGAGGTTTCCTCCTTTTGGTGAATTATGGTCTTCGAGGATGGCAAAAGCAATGAGCTTATATTTGTTTTTGAATTCCGTCTCATCTATCACTTCATGGAATAATTGGGCGATGCTGCGAGGAGGATTGCGGAAAGCTCCACAGCCAAAGGCTCCAAGTACGATGCTGTCATGACCATGCAGCAATCCAATTCTCAATATCGTTCGCATCTTATTCTTAGTAATCTCGGCATCTCTTTTGCCCATGTTTCCATTTTCATCCTGTAGTGGGTGATTGATGGCTGGCACGGCTACGAACGACATATAATAAGGATTGTCGAGCAGAGCGAAATCGTGCTTGGCTCCAGCTCTGAATACAGTGGCTTTAGGAACATAGATGCCACCAAAAGGAATGGCGATCGGATACTGGTATTTGCTTTTCTCTAGTCCATATTCTTCTGCATAAGAGGCATAGCGGTACATGGAAAGGAAGAGGTTGGTGCAGCGGAAGAGACTTTCCTCCTGAGCCCTGCTGCCATTCAATACACCACCGCCAGGGTTGCGACGGCTGGCAAGGTTGAGCACCACCGGATTGTAACCTTCTTGCTGTAATTGATGTCCGCAATGTATGCTGTCATCATTCTCTACAATGATCTTTGTTCCTCCCTCAATGGTAGGTATGCTTGTGGCATCTAAAGCCTTGGTATAGAATCTACTACCCTTGAGCATGGGTTCATTGTCCAAGAGTTCCACTTCCTCCCCATTCACAGAAGTATAGTTTCCCTCCTGCACGATATCTATGGTTTGCTGATATACATCAGCCAGTTGTCTTCTGTCGTTAATCATATTTGTATAATTTTACGTTCTTTCACCGCAAAAATACGATTAATCTTTCAATACACCAAATATTTCTTTTAGAAAAATGAATTTATTTCGATATTTCTTAGTATAATTGCTGAAAGATGAGTTGAAATATGGTAAAATAGTTTAGATTTATGGAATTGGAAGAGATCAGCAAAATCTTCTCCGTTAAGGATATTTTGCACCGTTATGGAAGTGGATAATCGGGTGTTATTGATGGCTATGTTTCATTGCATGTATAGAAAAAGTTTTTCTAATTTAATGCCATTTCTACCACGCTGAAGTATAAGTGGTTGATATATAGTAAGTAACGCGTGGCAATAAGACGTGTTTTTATTGCCACGTGTTGCCACTTATTGCCACGCCTTATTTTTGCTTATTCTTCTGTAATTAGCATAGAATCAAGTAGTTGTCTGATTTGTGGTAATAAAACAGGTATATCTTTTTCTATGATGTTCAAAAGCTGTTTTGGCTTAATTGTATAGTATCCAGGCCCCGAAACATGCCTAAAACCATAGTTTTTCTCTCATAAATCAATATTTTATCTCGGTTTGCTGATTTTGATGCAAAAGGAAGAAGGTCAATCCGCTTCTATTTTGATCCTGTTCCCAAAGCTAGAGGAATGTCACCCCGATACAGTGTGTCGGCGTATGCATCCGGAGATATGGTTGCCGATGATATTCATCCTTCTTCTGAATATACCATCCATCAAGGCAAGGTCATTGACCTGAGCAAACTGGATGTGGATGCATTGCGCAAGGAAATCAACAGCACTCCTTATAAGGCGTTGGAGATAGATGACCTGCGTGCTTTTATTGAGCGAACATTGAAGCAATTGATTAATAAGAATTGTACTCGCATTCCATTCTCTCAGCGATATAAGAATATCATCGACAGATATAATGCTGGCGGTAGTGAGAATGAGGATTATTATGATATGCTGCTTCAGCTCATCGCTGACTTGAAGAAGGAGCAGAGTCGCACCACAGACTTGGGATTGGAGGAAGAGGAACTGGAAATCTTCGACCTTTTGAGGTCTGACCGCAAGTTGACAAAGGAGGAAGAGCAGAAGGTGATATTGGCTTCGAAGAATCTCTATCAGAAACTCTTGGCAGAGAAGGAGAAGGTGATGGTGGTGGATTGGTATAAGGACGAACAGCCTCGCCATCAGGTGTTTGCCTTGATACAGACATCGCTCAATGAAGACTTGCCGATGAGTTACGACCGAGTATCATTCAATGATAAGACGAATCTGCTGTTCAATCACTTTGTGGATATGGCGGTGCAAGGATATGGATGGGTAGCGTAAGGCTACCCAAATATGCAATTTTGCATAAATTATACCATTTCCAATATCTTATCCAGTATCCCCATATAATAGAAGGGAAGATTGATGAGGCGGAAGGGATGACCTGTAGGAGATACCACTTCGTCTATGCTATATTCTCCTGGCCAAATGCGGATGGCAATACTTGGGGCATCAGGCTGAGACATGAAGGAGTGGAGGGAGCGAAGATGGGCATTTGTGCCAGACTTCACTTCTATCGGGAGAATCTGTGAGTGATGTTGCCAAACGAAATCTACCTCTGCTGAAGATCCCTTTTTGTCTCTTACCCAGTAATATTGCTCGTTGCGGAAGTTGCGATCCAAAACAATACGCAGCTCTTGGGCTACGATTTGTTCCGCAGCATGCCCCTTCCATACATCCAAGAGGGAATTGCCTTGCAGATATTCTGTCTGAATGTCAACGGAGAAATTCATGATGCCCGTATCTACCCATACTAGCTTGGGTTGTCTTGCTATGGCTGGTACAGCTGGGGCTTTCACTGATGTGACGGGATAGTCCAAATTGAGCAGGAATGCTTTCTGCATCACTTCCAAAGCCTCATGTACCTCCTTGCTTGTGTAGTTGCTGCCTCCAAATCGAGCGAAGGTAATAGTTTGTCCTGCCTCTGCCCAGCCATGTGTAAGCAGATGGCGGATAACCTTTACTTGGTTTTCATTACGAGCATATTTTTCTACATCTTCATTGTAGCCATCAAGCAGTGAACGGTAGATAGGGGCTAACTTGGTCAGGTTATGAGTCTTAGCATATTCCACTAGGGCTTCAGGCATACCACCTATCAAGGTGTAATGGTTGAAATGGTTCAGTAACATCTCGTGATATAAAGGTGATACGCTGACTTCTTTCACCATTTGTGCCAATTGGTCTTCACCTATAGCATCGAGATATTCCAGGAAGGAGCATGGACGGAGGGATAGATAATCCACTCTTCCCACTGGGAAAGAGATGCGCTGCTTGATGAGGGTTTGAAGTCTGGAACCTGCTGCTATGATGTGCAACCAGGGCATCTCTTCATAGAAGTATCTCAGCAGACCAACTGCTTTTGGTTCGTTTTGTATCTCATCAATAAAAAGTAGGGTACGCTTACGTTCATCTACCTTAATTTTCTTCTTGAGGCAGATGTATTGATATATCTCTTTTACATTGTCTGATTTGGCAAAGATTTCTGCATCTGAGCTTTTTTCTAGATTCAGTTTGATATATATATCGTATTTCTTACCCAATTCATTGACTAATGTTGTCTTTCCAACTTGTCTTGCGCCTCGTAAAACCAATGGCTTCCTGTTGTCTCTTTCACTCCATTTCTGGAGTTCTTCTGTCAATTGTCTATATATCATAACGTTTCCTTCTCTTTAAGTTATGCTGCAAAGTTACTCTTTTTTCCTAAAACATAGGCAAAAATATAGTGAAACTTTCCTAAAACATAGGCAACTTATATGATAACCTTCCTAAAGAATAGGCAAAAAACGCAGAAATTTACCTAAAATATAGGCAAATCCCTGCGGAAATTTACACTTTTTTCAATATAAAATAGGGGTGAAATAATACACTTTTCAATATCTGCTGCCCCTTCTCTAGAAGTCGCAAGGCAATGCAGAGAGCTGCTGCATGATGGTCTTCGCCATGCGCGAGTGGCCGGCATCATTAGGATGAAGACGGTCGGTATTCGGCTTGTTGAACATCTGGGCACCAGCATCGTAAAGAGGGAAGAGTCCCGAAAGGGAGTTGAGGTCGATGACCGGTACTGCCCACACATTGCCCACTTCCTTAATCGCCTTCACGTATTCATCGAAGAAAATGCCACGAACGTTCTCAAACATCTCATCTGGCTGAATGTTCTTGTCGCTGCTTCCAAAGTAAGCACGATGGATAGGAGTCATCACCACAATTTGCTTGGTAGGATACATCTGCTTCAACTTCGACATGGCTATGTTGATGCGACCTTTCAAGGTGTTCCCATCCATGGCAAAATGACGATGGCGACGCTGAACCATTTCGCTTGGCTTGTGAAGGGCTACCCTTACGCTGTCGAAAGTCTCCGTATACCATTCACCGATAGGCACACCGTTGTTGTAATCGTTCGTACCCATAAAGATGAGAATGGCATCGAAATCATCACCATGCTCTTTCTGGAGTAGATCAGCCTGTCGGGGAATGTCGTTCCACTGTCTGCCGCTCACGCCATAAACGTAGGGGGTAATGCCGAGCCAATCCTGCAGGAATCCCCAGTATTTCACCTTCGATGCCTTGATTCTTGGATCGGTGATGGAGTCGCCGAAGTAAGCCACCTTCTTTCCCTTCCAGGGATGCTGAAGGTTCTTGAAAGCCTTTTCCTTTTCGGCGATTTCTTTCTTGCTCATCGCCTTCTGGGCGAAGGCGGGCATGGTTGGCATCGCCAAAGTCAAGGCGAGTGCCAGGGTAATCATTGTCTGTTTCTTCATTGCTAGTTTGTTTTTAATTCTTTTTCTAAGTGCAAAGTTACGGCTAATTTCTTAAACAAAGCTACATTTTTTGTTCAAATATCGGTGTTTTTCTGCATTTTTTTGTAATTTTGCAGCCGCAAATATAAATAAGTACATAAATAGGCATATTAAAAGGCATATAAAATAAGGTATTAAGAAGGATGACTGTAAGTTTGAGTAATATGAATAGTTTGAGTAATTTGGGAGATTTAACCCGTAAGCGAGTGGCTGTTGCAGCTTATTATTTTGTGCCGGGCGTGGTGTTTGCCAGTTGGGCAAGCCGCATTCCGGATGTAAAGCAAATGTTGCACTTGAGCAACGGACAGTTGGGATCGGTGCTTTTCGCCATTCCTATCGGTCAGCTTCTGATGATGGCTTTCTCGGGTGTCTTGGTGAGCAGGTTTGGCAGCAAGAGGATGCTTGCCTTATCTGAAATTCTCTATGCATTGGTGCTCTTCTGCATAGGAAGCAGCACTACGGTTTTCAAACTGATATTGAGTCTGATGGCTTTCGGAATGATGGCGAATCTGATGAACATCGCCACCAATACCCAGGCTTGCCTGGTAGAGAAGATGTATGGGCGCAACATCATGTCTTCATTTCATGGCTTGTGGAGTTTGGGCGGATTCTCGGGCGGTATCATCGGAGCCGTCTTTGCCAATACCCTGCTTCCGATAGAGGTTCACTTTGGAGCCATCCTGGCGATGAGTCTTCTTATCATCGCCATCGGATTCCGTTTTCTTGTAGATGATGCTACGGCGAAGGCAGAAGAGGAGGATGTGCCGAAGTTCTCTTTCAAGACCATCGACCCGATTCTTTTTCTCCTGGGATTGATGGGATTTGCCGGCATGTTCTGTGAAGGAACTGTTTACGATTGGAGTGGTGTGTATTTCTCATCTGTAGTAAAACCCGATGAGGCTTTTATCCGTGCGGGCTATGTGGCTGGCATGGGAGCGATGACCTTGGGCAGATTCATGGCTGATGGTTTCGTTACGAAATACGGACCATCCAAGGTATTGAAGGTTTGTGGTGGTTTGATTGTGGGTGGTTTGTGGCTGGCTGCCGCCTTGCCTTATCTGATTCCTGCCACCTTGGGCTTCCTGCTGGTAGGTTTCGGCATCTCTTCATCGGTTCCTATCTGTTACAGTATCGCCGGAAAACTCGGAACCATCAAGGCTAGCATTGCCATCACCATCGTTTCGAGCATCAGTTTCTTCGGTTTCCTGGTAGGACCACCGGTTATCGGATGGCTTGCTGAGGCCACCGGTCTCCGCATAGCCATCAGCATCGCCGCCTGTCTGGGTTTGATGATTGCGTTTGTTGCCGCAAAGGTTGGAAAGAGAATATAATGAATATCCTGAACATGATGAATTTCGTGAAAATGAGATGAATATCAGAATAAAAATACAAAAAACCGTGGATGTAAGGAAGCATCCACGGTTTTTTGTTATATAAATACATTGATGTTTCTTATACTTCTTCGCAAACCACTATTTTTTATGAATATCAGAATGGCTATCGTAAGATTCTCCATTATTTTTCCGCTTTTATTCTATTCCATCTTTCCGATAAAAGCGATACCTTTGCACCCGGAAAAAACAAATAAAAACAACTAGCATGGAAACGATAAACAAAGGATTTGTGTATTTCATTTGTCTGGTATCGGCGATGGGTGGATTGCTGTTCGGTTATGATTGGGTAGTGATTGGCGGTGCCAAACCCTTCTACGAACTGTATTATCAGATAGCCGATAACCCTTCAGACCAAGGTCTGGCGATGACTATCGCCTTGATAGGCTGTCTGATAGGAGCGATGCTCTGCGGTACGCTTGCCGACCGTATCGGCAGAAAGAAACTCCTGATTGTTGCCGCCCTGATCTTTTTCTTCTCGGCGATAGCAACGGGAATGGCTGATACCTTCAGCTACTTTCTGGTGGCCCGTTTCTTCGGAGGCATCGGTATCGGAGTGGCTTCAGGACTTTCACCTATGTATATTGCTGAGGTGGCACCTACCTCCATCAGAGGAAAACTGGTTTCTTTGAACCAATTGACCATCGTGCTTGGTATTCTGGCGGCGCAGATAACCAACTGGCTGATAGCAGAACCTATCCCAGTTTCTTTCTCCTCAGCAGATATTGCTGCATCCTGGAATGGGCAGATGGCTTGGAGATGGATGTTCTGGGCGGCAGCCTTTCCTGCGGCAGTATTCTGTGTGATGGCTTGCTTCATTCCAGAGAGTCCCCGTTGGCTGGCTATGAAAAATAGAGAAAAGAATGCTTTCGTTACATTGAATAAGATAGGTGGAAACAGCTATGCGCAGGCAGAGTTGCAGGCCGTGAGAGAGGCTAACGAAAAGGATTCTTCGCAGGCAGGATTGAAGACCTTGTTCAGCAAACCTTATCGCAAGGTGCTCCTACTGGGTGTGGTGGTTGCCTTCTTCCAGCAATGGTGCGGAACGAATGTCATCTTCAATTATGCGCAGGAGATTTTCCAGTCAGCAGGTTATGCCATCGGTGATGTGCTTTTCAATATTGTGGTAACGGGAATAGCCAATGTTATCTTTACATTTGTGGCCATCTTCACGGTAGATAAATGGGGTAGAAAGGCTTTGATGAAACTGGGTGCCGGCGGACTTTGCGGCATCTATCTTATTCTGGGCATCTGTTATTTCTTCCAGATTACAGGATGGTTTATGATAGTCCTGGTAGTGGCAGCCATCGCCTGCTATGCGATGACCCTGGGACCTGTTACCTGGGTGCTTTTAGCTGAAATCTTCCCCAACAGGGTGCGTGCCGTAGCGGTAGCTACCAGTACCTTTGCCCTCTGGGTGGGAAGTTCTACGCTTACTTATACATTCCCATTGCTCAATGTGGCACTGGGCAGTTATGGCACCTTCTGGATTTATAGTGCAGTATGTCTAGGTGGTTTCCTCTTCGTCTCCCTGATGTTACCGGAGACCAAAGGCAAATCGCTCGAGGAATTGGAAAAAGAATTAATAAAACATTAAATAATTATGGTTAAAGCTTGGAGAGAAACAGTGGTGATTCCAACTTATGAGGTTGGAACCCCTGAGAAGAATCCTATTTTCCTGGAGAAACGAGTTTATCAGGGTTCGAGTGGAGTGGTTTATCCTTATCCTGTTATTGAGCGTATCAGCGATGAAAAGGTAGATAAGGAGTGGCATGCCATCTGGATTGAGAATGAATACATCAAGGTGATGATTCTGCCCGAGTTGGGCGGTCGTGTGCAGATGGCATACGATAAGATCAAGCAGCGTCACTTTGTATATTATAATCATGTCATCAAACCGGCATTGGTGGGCTTGACTGGTCCGTGGATTAGCGGTGGCATTGAGTTCAACTGGCCTCAACACCATCGTCCAAGTACCTATCTCCCAGTGGATAGCACCATCGAGGAGAATGAGGATGGCTCCGTTACCGTATGGGTGAACGAGATGGAAAAGATGTTCCATCAGAAGGGTATGGCTGGATTCACACTTCGTCCTGGCAAGGCTTATCTCGAAATCAAGGGTCGCCTCTATAATCGTACCAACATGCCTCAGACTTTCCTTTGGTGGGCGAATCCTGCCGTGGCTGTGAACGACTATTACCAGAGTGTGTTCCCTCAGGACATCAATGCCGTGTTTGACCATGGCAAGCGTGCCGTGAGCAGTTTCCCTATCGCCACGGGTACCTATTATAAGATGGACTATTCCGCTGGTGTGGATATTTCCAACTACAAGAACATCAAGGTGCCTACATCCTACATGGGCGTGAACTCTAAGTTCGACTTTGAGGGTGGTTATGAGAATGATACCCAGGCTGGTATGCTCCATGTGGCCAATCACCATGTATCTCCAGGCAAGAAGCAGTGGACATGGGGTAATGGCGACTTCGGACAGGCTTGGGACCGCAACCTCACCGATACCGATGGTCCATACATCGAGTTGATGGCAGGTGTGTTCACCGAGAACCAGCCTGACTTCACATGGCTCATGCCATACGAGGAGAAGCGATTCACCCAGTACTTCATGCCATATCGTGAGTTGGGAGTCGTGAAATGTGCCAACAAGGACTTGATTATGAACATCAATATGGTGGATGAGGATGGCAAGATGACCACTGCTGATGCTACAGGCAAGGTGAACTTCAAGTTGTTTGCTACTTCCAAGCAGCAGGTGAAGGTGGTTTTGCGCAATGACGATGGCACTGTATATTATGAAAAGGAAGCAGCCGTTGATCCTGAGAACCTCTTGGACGAGACGGTTGCCGTAGGTGATAGCAGCATCGGCCAGCTCACTTTCGAGTTGACTTCTCCTGAAGGCAAGCATCTCTTGTCATGGCATGCAGAGCCAGATGAGATTCGTCCTATCCCTGACCCAGCGGAGTCAGCCCTCTTGCCAGAGCAGATCAAGACCAATGACCAGCTCTATCTCACAGGTCTTCACTTGGAGCAGTATCGTCATGCCACTTACAGCCCAGTGGATTACTACGAGGAGGCTCTCCGTCGCGACCCTATGGACTATCGTTGTAATAACGCCCTCGGCTTGTGGTATATCCGTAAGTGTCGTTTCGACAAGGCGGAGGAATATCTCCGTCGTGCCGTGAAGGTATTGATGAAGCGCAATCCTAACCCATACGATGGCGAGCCTATCTTCAACTTGGGTCTTGCCTTGAAGTATCAGTATAAGATGGATGAGGCTTACGATATGTTCTATAAGTCAACATGGAATGCCGCTTGGCAGGATGCAGGCTTCTTCTCTTGTGCAGAGATTTCCGTGATGCAACATCGCATGGACGATGCCGAGGAGGAGATTGAGAGCTGTCTCATCCGCAACACCCATAACCACAAGGCACGTGGCTTGAAGGCTTCTATCTTGCGATTGACAGGCCGTAAGCAGGCGGCTATCGAGTGGTGTGAGGCATCGCTTGCCATCGACCGCTTCAACTATCACTGCCTCTATGAGTTGTATCTCTTGACAGATGACAAGAAATATATGGAGCAGGTGGCAGAGATGATGCATGGCATGTCAAACAACTACGATGAGTTGGCACTTGACTATGTTTCAACTGGTCTCTATGCTGAGGCTCTCCAGATATGGCAACTTGCTATTGAGCAGGGTGCGGTTACACCGATGACCTATTATTATATGGGGTGGATTGGTGATACGGAAGCATTCAAGGAGGCTGAGAAATATGCATCTGATTACTGTTTCCCTAACCACGCTGAGGCTTCACTTGCCTTGAAGGCAGCTTTGAGCGCTTTCGAGGGTGGGGCAGATGCAACTTTGGGTAGCAAGGCCAATTATTATCTCGGTTGTCTCTATTATGACAAGCGTCAGTATGAGTTGGCCATCGGTTATTGGCAAAATTCTGCTGCAAAGGATGCTCAGTTCCCAACAGTATGGCGCAACCTCGCCTTGGCTGAGTTCAATAAGTTGCATGAAGAGGATACAGCCCTTGTTCACATGGAGAAGGCGTTTGCGCTTGATACCACCGATGCTCGTATCTTGATGGAGCTAGACCAGCTCTACAAGCGTATGGGTAAGGCTCATGCCGATAGATTGGCAAATCTCCAGAAGTATCCAGAGTTGATAGCCAAGCGTGACGACCTCTTACTGGAGGAAATCACCCTCTTGAACCAGACAGGTAAGTATGAGGAGGCAATGAAGAAGCTTGATGCCCACCAGTTCCACCCATGGGAAGGTGGCGAAGGCAAGGTGAGCGGACAGTATCAGCTCTCTCGTCTGGAATTGGCGAAGAAAGCCTTGGTGGCAAATGACAATGACAAGGCCATAACTTTGTTGGAGCAGTGTCTGGAGTATCCTCATCATTTGGGTGAAGGCAAACTCTATGGTGCCCAGGAGAATGACTTCTATTACTTCTTGGGTTGTGCTTACGAAGCTAAGGGCGAGAAGGAAAAGGCCAAGGAGTGCTGGGAGAAGGCTACCGAGGGACCTCAGAAGCCAGCAGCAGCCATGTACTACAACGATGCCAAGCCAGACAAGATCTTCTATCAGGGATTGGCTCTCATTAAGTTGGGCAGGCAAGACGAGGCTAACGGCAGATTCTACAAGCTCGTGAACTATGGTAAGAACCATCTCTTCGAGGATGTAGTGATGGATTATTTTGCAGTATCGCTGCCAGATCTTCAGATATGGGAGGGTAACTTGAACCTCTCTAACCAGATTCATTGCAAGTACATGCTTGCGCTCGGATTCGAGGGATTGGGCGACAAGAAACATGCCGAGCGTTATCTTGCTGAGGCTTCTGCCTTGGATGTCAATCACTTGGGCATCTTGTCGTTCAAGACATTGCTTGAATTAGGATTCTAAGTTGTAGTGCTCTGTTTATATATGTTTTCTTCATAGGATTGAGTTGTTTTTTCAGGAAAGGGATCTTACTTGTTATCACAGTAAGGTCCCTTATTCTTAGTTATTCTTAGTTATTCTTAGGGCTATTGCAGGCAATCGTAAGAAAGTCTATGTTTTTTCAATCCTTTTTTCTCTATATTTCTTGGGTGATATTCCGATAGTCTTTGTGAAAAGACGTGAGAAATAGTAAGAGTCATCTATTCCCAGTTTGTAGCTGATTTGAATGATTTTCATATCTGTTGTTTCAAGAAGTTCACAGGCTTTGTTTATTTTTAGAAGATTGAAATAACTCAATGGACTATGTCCTGTGCTGTTTTTGAAAATAGCAGAAAAGTGGGAGACAGAATAACCTGTATAGTCAGCAAGTTCCTTCAGACTTATAGATTTTTCTATGTTCTCCTCCATATATTTCAAGGCAGCATTGATGATGCTATGTATCTCGTTATCATTTTGTTCCTCTCTCTTGTGGAATTTCCTGTATTGTGGCATATAGCGCAACGAACCGAGATAGAAATGCAGGAGCGATGAGGTGTATCGCAGATTTTCCAGGCTATATCCATCGGATAGGGTCAGAAACATATCTTCGAAGATGTTGTTTCTGTCAGCTATTCTTGAATTCAGATTGGGGGATATAGTGGTTGGCATCTCTGCACCTTCGGCATAGATGTGTGCCAATGTGCCACTGAAGTGAATCCAATAGATGGTCCAGGGATCGTCATTATTGGAGGCATAGGCATGGGGTGTATTGGCTGGCACGATGAAGTATTGGTTGGCTTTTACTTTATATTGCTTGCCATTGATGCTGTAATGTCCGCTGCCCTTTACACAATAGATAAGCACGCATTGGTCGATGGGCTCCGTCCGTTCTCTATAATGATAGGTAGCATGTGGATAGTAGCCTATATCTGTGATATGCAAGGTCCGCAATACCGGGTCTGATTCTGCCAGATCCAGAATCATCTCCGGCATTACCAATGAGCGTTCCCCTTGAAATCCGTTTTTTATTTTGATATTTTCCATCGCTTTCTTGTATTTTTTCTGCAAAAATACAAAATATTTTTGAGACTAGTCCTATTTTCCGGTGTTTCTTTCTTCAAATCATAAGATAGTCTATGTATTTCTGCTAATAAGTCTATCTGTTTTTCCCCTTTTTGTTTGTACTTTTGCAGCATCATTAAAACAATTGATGTTATATGAATATATCTGATTACAAAAGCGATTTGGTATGAAATGATAGATATCTCATATTTTCGGACGATATTATATTCCTATTTTGTATTTATATAGTTATATTTGCAAACGAAAAAAGCATATTAAACTTTAAAACAGATAAAAATGAATAACCAGACAAAGATTATAGTGTATTCGTTATTGGTATCGGCTGTAATTTCAAGCTCATTTCAACCGGTGGAAGCCCAGGCACAGATTCCGCAGCAATCTATCCGATGGGATAAGCATAGCCTCATCTTCGATGGTAAGCGAGTGGTGCCGGTGATGGGTGAGGTGCATTATTCCCGAATCCCTCAGAATGAGTGGAGAGAGGAAGTGAGAAAGATGAAGGAGGGTGGCGTTACCATGATTGCTGCCTATGTGTTCTGGAACCATGTGGAGGAAGTAGAAGGTGTGTTCAACTGGAGTGGACAGCGCAATCTTCGTGGTTTCCTTGAGGTATGTAAACAGGAAGAGATGCCAGTGGTTCTCCGACTGGGCCCTTTCTGCCATGGCGAGGTTCGCAATGGTGGCATACCAGACTGGATGTTTACCAAGGGATGCAAGATGAGAGAGGAGAATACCACTTTCCTGAAATATGCAACCGAACTTTATCGTCAGATTTATTCGCAGATGCAGGGGTTACAATGGAAAGATGGTGGTCCGGTAGTTGCGGCACAGTTTGATAACGAATATCGTGGCAGGGGTAGTTATCTGATGGCGCTGAAGAAGATAGCCCAGCAGATAGGTTTCGATTTGCCTTTCTATACCCGTACTGGATGGCCTGAACTGAAAACGCCTGTGCCTTTCGGCGAGATGCTTCCGCTTTATGGCGACTATGCCGATGGCTTCTGGGAGCGAAGCCTGAAGGAGACTGCTGGTAATTACTACAAGGCATTCAACTTCAAGGCTTTCCGAAGCAGTACGGCAATCGCTACCGAACAGCTTGGCAAACAAGAGGCGAAGATCAACAAGGGGGATGAAGCCTATCCTTATTTCACCTGCGAACTGGGTGGAGGTATGATGACTTCCTATCATCGCCGTCCGTATATTTATCCGGAAGATGCGTATTCTCTAGCTATCATCAAGTTGGGTAGCGGAAGCAATCTTCTTGGATATTATATGTATCATGGCGGAACCAATCCTACTGCGATGATGTCGGGTAATCTGGACGATGGTAGTGCGGTTTATCTGAATGAAAATCAGCGTACTCAGGCTACCAATTATAATGATATGCCGGTGAAGACGTATGATTTCCAGGCGCCTCTGGGCGAGTTCGGCCAGAAGAATGCGCATTATTTTATGCTCCGCAAGCTGCATCTCTTTATGCATGATTATGCAGAAGTGCTGGCTCCGATGGAGGCTAGTTTCCCATGCCGTCAGGATATAGAGAAGGGTGATGATTCGCATCTTCGCTGGTCGCTTCGTTCTAAAGATAAGAGTGGTTTTGTTTTCATCAATAACTATGAGCGATTGCAGCAGTTGTCTGCCAGGAAGAATGTGCAGTTTGAGGTATGTGGCGTGAAGTTCCCTCAGCGTCCGATGACGGTTCCTGCCGGTGCGATGTGCATCTTCCCGGTAAATATCGATGGCATCCGATACGCTACGGCACAGTTGATTGCCAAGCGGGATGGAAAAATCTATTTGGAACAGATCAAGGGTATTCCTACCGAGATTGCTGTAGATGGAAAGGTGCTGAAGAATGTGAAGGCGAAGGGTATCGCCAAGCCTGTTTATAAGAACATCTATCTTGTAGATTCCAAGACGGCGGAACATCTGTTCCTGCAGGAGGAAGGAATATCGGTTGAGCAGAAAAATGGTTCGGTAAAGTCGCAGACTTCCAAATCTAAGAAAATGGTTCCAATGATGTCTCTGGCTCCATCTTTCAAGAAAATCAAGGAAGCAGAGGGTGTTCGCAAGATAACTATGGGTGTGCAGAAAGTGGCAGAGGAACCATCTGATGCCGACTTCAAGAAGGCTGCGGTTTATCAGCTAAATCTTTCGCCTGAAATGCTGCAGGGCAGAAATCTCCTGCAAATTCAATATCGTGGTGATTGTGCCCGACTCTATGCCGATGGCAAACTGGTGGCTGATAATTTCTATAATGGTCGCCCGTTCCTGATGGGATTGTGGCGCCTGCCTGCCGATTGCCAGAAGTTGGAACTCCGCATTCTTCCTTTGCAGAAGGATATGCCGGTTTATTTCCCTCGCGAAGCAGATGTGACGAAGGAAGGAGAAGAACTTGTGAAATTGGAAATCATCAACGACACATTATAAATGTGACGTATTATTCAATAATAAATGATTTAACAATAAATGATTCTACCATCAATGAGAAATATTGTTTTTATGCTGGGTCTGATGTCTTGTGCTTCCTTGCAGGCACAGGGCTTCAGCTCAAATAATAAGATTGACCTCTCGGGGCAATGGCGATTCTCGCAGGGAGATGCGCCTACCTATGAGGATGAGGTCATGTTGCCGGGATCGATGCTCACCAACGGCAAGGGTGATGATGTCTGTACCCATACGCAATGGACGGGAAGTCTCTACGATTCTTCCTTCTATTTCAATCCTTATATGGAGAAATATCGCCAGGAAGAAGTGATGGCAAATGGGAAGCATCGCATCAAGGGAACCATGAAGTTTCCTTTCTTCCTTACTCCTGAGAAGCACTACATCGGCAATGCGTGGTATCGCAAATCGGTGTTTGTGCCTAAGGAGTGGAAGAAGCAGCGCGTTATCCTCTATCTGGAACGTCCTCATATAGAGACTTCGGTTTATATCAACGGCAAGTTGGCGGGCAGGGATTCTTTGCTGAGTGTGCCTCATGAGTTTGATGTTACACCTTATATTATATATGGCAAGGATAATGAAATCAGCATCAAGGTGTATAATGGCATAGAAAATGTATGCGTGGGTCAGGACTCGCATAGCGTAACCGACCAGACCCAGGGCAACTGGAACGGCATCATCGGAAAAATGGAATTGCAGGCGCATCAGCAGCAGTATATCCGCAACCTACAGGTTTATCCTGATGTAAAGGGCAAGCAGATTAAGGTGGAGATGGATGTGACGGGGAAAGCCCGGAAGGCTGATTTCCAGTTTGATGTAAGTGGCGTCAAGCATTCGTTTTCTAAAATAAAGAGAGAAAGTGATGGAAAATTCTCCGTCATTATTCCGATGGGCGAGGATATCAGGCTTTGGGATGAATTCCATCCGAATCTTTATACCCTGACTGCTACGATGGGCAAGGAATCTATCAGTACCACCTTTGGTATGAGCGAGATTTCTATCGAAGGCAGACAGTTTTATATGAACGGCAAGAAGATTTGGATGCGTGGAACCGTGGGCAACTGCTGTTTCCCGGAAACCGGTTATCCGCCAACCGATGAGGCTTCGTGGCTCCGTATCTTCAGGAAATGCAAGGAGTATGGCCTCAACATGATGCGATTCCATTCCTATTGTCCTCCCGAGGCAGCTTTCTCGGCAGCCGATCAGGTGGGAATCTATCTTCAGCCCGAAGGTCCATCTTGGCCAAATCATGGTGTAAAGTTGGGCAATGGCATGACCATCGACCATTATCTGATGCAGGAAACCCAGCGAATGGTTGAGAAATATGGCAATCATCCTAGCTTCTGCATGCTTGCTGCGGGCAATGAACCTGCGGGAAACTGGGTGAAATGGGTTGGCAACTTTGTGGAAGAATGGAAGAAAACAGGCGATAAGCGACGTGTATATTGTGGTGCATCTGTTGGTGGCGGTTGGGCCTGGGATCCTAAGAGCGAGTATCATGTAAAGGGTGGTGCGCGCGGATTGGATTGGGACAAGAAGGCTCCGCAATCGGAAGACAACTTCGATGGGGATATGGTTCGTGTGGTTCAGAAAGGAAGAACGCCGATTACCTTTGATGTGAACGAGCCTAGAGTGACCCACGAGATGGGACAGTGGTGCGTCTTCCCAGATTTCAAGGAGATTTCGCAATACACGGGAGCCTATAAGGCCCGCAACTTCGAGATTTTTTCTGATTTGCTGAGAGATAACGGTATGGCGAGTCAGGCTGAGAAATTCCTTCATGCCAGCGGCAAGTTGCAGACCCTGGCATATAAGTATGATTTGGAGCGCAATCTGCGAACCAAGGATTATGCGGGCTTCCAGTTGCTGGGCTTGAATGATTATAGCGGACAGGGTACTGCTCTTGTGGGCGTATTGAATGTGCATTGGAAGGAAAAGGGATATTGTGATGCCAAGGATTGGACGGAGTTCTGTTCGCCAATCGTTCCTCTGGCTAAGTTCCCGAGATTCGTTTTCTCTTCAGAAAACAAGGTGCAGGTTCCTGTGGAACTCTATAATGCGTATCACGAGCCGTTGCAGAATGCGGAGGTTACATACGAGGTGAAGGACGAAAATCAGCAGGTTTTGGCTTCCGGAAAATTAGAAAAGTCTTCGCTTCCAGGTAATTCGCTTGCTGATAATCAGAATTCGCTTCCTGTGGGTAAGAACATCGGTTTAGGCAATGTATCCCTGGATTTCCCTCATCTCCATATTCCGTCTCCATCGCAATTGGTCTTGGAGATTCAGGTGAAGTCTTCCAATGCTCCTGTAGCCCGTAACCATTGGGATTTCTGGGTGTATCCATCTCAGATAGAGATGCCGAATACCAAGGCGCTTAAGGATATCTATATTGCTGATAGTCTGGATGCCAAGGCGCAGAAGGTGTTGCAGAAGGGTGGCAAGGTGCTGCTTCTGGCTGCCGGAAAGGTGAAGATGGGCGAAGATGTGAAGCAAACCTATCTGCCGGTGTTCTGGAACACCAGTTGGTTTAAGATGCGTCCGCCTCATACCACGGGTGCTACCATCGACAAGACTCATCCACTCTTCAGCAATTTCCCTACGGATGACTGGGCAAACCTGAACTGGTGGGAGTTGCTGAACAAGGCGCAGGTGATGAATCTCCGTGAGTTCCCGAAGGATTATCAGCCGGCAATCCAGCCGATAGATACCTGGCACGTGAGCCGAAAGCTCGGTATGATGATTGAAGCCAAGGTGGGTAGAGGCAAGCTTCTGATGACTACGATGGATGTAACCAGCGACTTGGAACATCGCCTGGTGGCAAACCAGATGCGTTATGCCATCCTGAAGTATATGATGAGCGATGATTTCCAGCCGGCAATGGAGGTGGATAAGCAGGTGATTGAAAATCTCTTCACGAAATCGGCGCCACCCGTGAATATGTTTACCAACGATTCACCGGATGAACTGAAGCCGAAACTTAAATAAAAAATGAGTTGAAGATAAAGTTCAAATAAAAAAAAAGAATATCCTGTGTGCCAAGAAAAGGCATGCAGGATATTCTTTTTTTATTTGATATATGTTCCAGATGTTTTAGATGAACAAACTTCCTATCTGGAAGACCAGGGCCGATACTACCCATGCCAGGAGCGTGGTGTAACCGGCGGCGAAACCTGCCCATTTCCAACTGCCCGTCTCGCCCTTGATGGCGGCGATGGTGGCGATGCAAGGGAAGTAGAGCAATACGAAGAGGAGGAAGCAATAGGCGGTGAGCGTTGCCTTGGATGCTGCCTCGGCATCGCTGTAACCGTAGGTCTTCTTCAAATCAGAAGTCATCTGCTT
>JAIJUV010000259.1 GCA_022732315.1 Prevotella sp. | reverse complement strand
TTTCTCTTCCAACTTCTTCAGAACTTCGCCCACATAATAGTCCAAACGGGTGATCATACCCGCAAACTGTGCATGCACATGGGTAATGGCGTTATATCTGGATCCTTTTTGACCACCAAAAGCTTTGTCATCAGCAAACTGTGTCTTATAATGATTCAAAATAGAGTCTTCCGGTTGCACTAACTCTGCATGCGGCAAGGTATAGGTAAAGATTCCGAAGAAAGGTTGTTCACCATCCTGTTTCTCGATCCATTCCATCGCTTTCTGATGAATCAGATCAGCTGAGTATTGAGTACGTTTATGATAATCGGGACCGTACATCGGATATTTGATATTCTCTTCCATCACAATACGTACAACACCTGTATCACCCAACGACGGACTATAACGATTCAGAAAATTGGGATAATAGAGATGTGCCTGAAATTGACAGATATATCCGTAATATTCATCGATTCCTCTTTTATCCGGAGTGGACGCCGAGCCTTCGTATCCCCCCGCCCATTTACCAAACATACCGGTTGTATATCCGTTATCTTTCATTATTTCGGGCAGAATGACATGTTCCGGATCATAGGGATGTTGTCCGACAACTGAAAATTCTTTATTATCGCCATACATCACTGTAGACGCCTGAGTCCAATACTCTTTATTACCACGCACTTCGCAATGTCCGGTATGTTGTCCGGTCATCAACGATGCGCGCGAAGGTGCACTCACCGGACTTCCGGCATAGGCTTGCGTAAAGCGCATGCCTTCACGGGCCATGTTGTCAATATTAGGGGTGCTGATGTATGGCTGTCCATAGCACCCCAGATCTCCATACCCCATATCATCACACATAATAAAGATGATATTCGGTTTTTGAGGGGTATGGGCCTTTTCTTTATGGGCAAATGCTTGCGGGCTGCCTAATCCGACAAGTAATGCACTACTATAAATAATTTTTTGATTCATTCTTAGGTTTGTTTCGAGTTCATTTGGTTTTAACTTCACCACAGATAACACAGATTTTCTTTACTGTGAGACTTGATGTGTATAAGACCGTTGCTTGCAACGAGAGTATCTGTGCAAATCTGTGAGAGACTCTTTCTGAATCACAATGCAAAGATACAACATTTCTCTTTCCCAACTCACCGATGCTCACTGTTGCTCACCGATACTCACCGATTATCACTGATAGGGTTATGCTCCATAAGTATGATACTTAGCCATCGTAACCATGATACTTAGCCATCGTAACCATGATACTTAGCTATCGTAACTATCTTGTTTACGCCAGACTTACCCTACCCACCCCTAGAAGGGCAGGTCGGGGGCGGTATTCTGCTGGGGCTTGCTGTTGTTTGCAACGTTCTCTAAATAAGAGTGAGGGTGAACACTTGGCAATGAAGTCGGTGAAGGGTGAACCCCGATGCCAACCTTTAGCGTTAATAATGTGTTAAATATACCCCATAACCCATTATAATCTAGACTCTTATATTTCTAGCATGCGCTGTATATACAAAGTTCTTTTTACTAGGGTTCACCCCGAAGCCGAAAAGGTGAATACTTTGGGCAAGTGTTCACCCCGCTGTTCACCATTCGGTAACTTAAGATTGAAAGTACTTGTTTACTTTATGTCTTATGAGGTTGAACATCAGGCTGAATACTGAACTCTGAACACTGAAAATGGGGTAAAAATTGCGTTTTATGGATGTTTTAAATCCTATATAACCCATTGATACATATTTCTTTATATTCTTTAGCATGCGCTGCTTATAAAAAGAGTGAAACGTTAATGTTTAGCTTCAGCCCTCCTCGGCGACAGTAGTAATGTGGTACGCACTCTTTATTCTTCCTTGATTTTCCAATCTCTGATAGTTCTCTGGGTACTGTCGAAGCTGATACCGATTTTAACCAGTCGCTTACCTTCAGAATGATAAGGCAACATGTAGCCTTTTTCGTCTATCTGAGCCAAAGCTTCTTCTGCACTCTTATCTACCTTCAGTTCGAAGACGTATATCGTATCTGGCATGTGCATTACAGCATCAGCCCTGCCGATGGCGCTCTTCACTTCCGTACGGATATAGATGTTGAGGAAACTGAACATCAGATAGAAGATAGTCTGATAATGCTTCTCGCTGTGATTCTCCAGATCGTATGGTATCGTAGCCATATAGGTGCGCATGTGTTCCAGTGCCGCCTTGATATCATTCCGGTAAACCGCCTTGCAGAACCCCAAAAGGAAGGCATTGTTGTCAGAACGGCGAGGATTCACATAATGGGGAATCAATGAATTGAGCAGTCCGTCGCGTACCTCTTTGTTTGGGATGCCCAGGGTATATTCCTGAAACATCGGCTCATATTTCTTGATGGTCAGATAGCCACTCTGGTAAAGCAATGGCAAGGCATCTGTCATTTCTTCTGTAGATTGGTCGAAGGAACTCAATACCGCCTCCTGACTTTCCAATGTAGAAAGATTGACATGATACTTATCCAAGAGTTTCAAGAGGAAGGACGGCGTGCCGGAACCAAACCAATAAGGAGCAATCTTTCCTGCATTCAGTGCCTTTACCAGACTGAAAGGATTAAAGATATCTTCTGATTTCTCACTGAAATGATAACCATCATAGAATTGCGTCAGCTCTTTCAGACACTCCTCATACGTCATATTCAGTGCTTCACCCATAGCTTCAATGTCCGGTTTCATCTGCGTGGTAAGTTCTGTCTTGCTGATGCCGCAGATGGCTGAATACTGGTCGAACAGACTGATATTGTCGAGGTTGTTGAGTTCGCTGAAGATGCTGAGCTGCGAGAACTTGGTGATACCAGTGATGAAGGTGAACTCTAGGTATGGATCGAGCATTTTCAAAGGGCTGTAGAAGTTCTGCATGATGCGGCGGAGCGGTTGCAGGTTCTCTTTTTCATGCACTACGTCCAGCAACGGGGCATCGTATTCATCGATGATGACTACAGCCTTCTCGCCCGTCTTCTCGTAAGCTTTCTTCACTAGGTCTTTTAGGCGGAGGTTTGCATCCACCTGATGAGTCTTGTAGCCCCAGATGGTCTCCTGCTCTTCAAGCATATCAGCCAGGTATCTTTCCAGTTGCTCTATGCTCATGTGCTTGGCACCGCTCAAGTCGAAATGAAATACAGGATGCTTCACCCAATCCTTTTCATAATCTGCAATGGCTAATCCCTCGAAAAGTTCCTTTCTTCCCTCGAAATAGGCTTGGAGGGTAGAGGCAAAAAGCGATTTGCCGAATCGTCTTGGGCGACTCAGAAAAACATATTTCATCCCTTTTTCTCTAAAATCCACGATGTATTTGGTCTTATCTATATAGAGATAACCTTTCTCGCGGATTTCTTCAAAGGTCTGAATTCCTACAGGATATTTATTTACTATTTTTGCCATATTCTTACGCACTTTACGTTTTGCGCTGCTAAGGTACGAAGAAAATCTGAATTAGCCAAGCATAAATGCAAATATTTATTCTGCAACGATTATTGCATTCTAGGTAGCCTGGTTTAGATAAATAAAAAAGCGGAGCGTGATTTCACAACCACACTCCGCGCAAACTTAAACAACCAATAAAAGAAATAGATTGATCGTTCAATTGTTATATCTGATGAAGAGT
>JAIJUV010000032.1 GCA_022732315.1 Prevotella sp. | reverse complement strand
CACACTGAAAATATCACCTTTTCCTTTGCAAACTCCATGTACAAAGTAGCTTGTGTCTGTGACCTTGTTCTTTCAATGTGGCAGCTTTGATGTTTGGCGCAAATTGAGAGAATTAAGGTCTGCAACCTTGGGCATGGAAAGCCGAAAGGCAAATATCTCGTCTTTTGTTCTTAGAGGAGGGAGCGAGGTTATGTTTCGGGACCCCAAAAACTCCTCGCTCCACCATGAGGGTGGAGAATTTTTGCTCCCGATGGTCGCAGAAAATGAGTATACCAACTGCAATTACTGCCATTATATGCTAAACTTTGTTATATATCTATATAATTGTGTTAATAATATTCTTTTTCTTTGGCAGTTAAAGAAAAGCATCCTATCTTTATAAGCAAAACAATTAATTTAAATTGAAACAAAATTAAATAGTCATGCGTATGAAAAAGTTGATTTTTATGTTTCTTGCTATTCTTCTTTGTGGAATAGTTCAAGCTCAGACTTCTGAGATTATTTTAAACAACGGAAAAGTTGTGAAAGGAAAAATTCAAAGTTTGTCTTTTAATGTAGATAATACTCACGAAGTTAGAATAAAGAATGAAGTGAGTGGTGAGAACTTCGACTATACTTCTGCTGATGTAAAAGAAATAAAATTCTATGATAAAAAGGCAAAAGAAGTAACAAATTGGATTCCTCTGTATGCCCAGATGGGATTGGGAATGTCTTATAAGAAAGCCCCCAAGCTCTACAAAAATCCCGTATTTCTCCATCCTGTTTATAAGGGGAAAAACATTTCAGCGTATGTTCACTACATAAGTACAAATACTCATGTGAAATCGGGCAGTATTTACGGATTTGGCATTATGTTTTATTACAAATCCAAGGACGAGGACTTTGCGAGAAGCTATTATTTGATGGATAATAGTATTGCAGGAATTGGTCAAAAGACTGTGCTAAAAATGTATTTTAAAGGTTATCCTCAGATAAAGGAAATACTCAAAGGTCTAAGTATGAAAGAGATTCGTAAAGACCCTACTATATTAGTCAGAAAACTTGATGAAGTTTTGGAATAACTTCCTTGATTATGATTTATGACAAAGTTTTTGTAATCAAATTTTTGCAGTGTTAAAAATATTTATCGAAACATTAAATAAACGTACATATGAAAAAGTTACTTTTTATCATCTTTTTAATGGTGTTCTCGTTTGCGACAATAGCAAACGCAAAGAAACCTAAAGAGAAAGTTTCATGGCCTAAGGCAGTGCTGACTCTTAAAGACGGTACTGTGCTCAACGGCTATTTGCAGAACGACATCCACTTCATGAAAAAATACATCTATTTCAGTGAAACACAAAATGGTAAGGATGTAAAATACAAAATCGTAGACATTAAATCCCTTGAGGTGGATAATGCTCTCCAGGATGGCAAGAAGCGAACTTTCGTTCTTAATGAAGATGACCCTACATTCCCTTTTATGGCAACTGAAATTTACAAGGGAAAACATGTCACTGGCTATATGGAACCATTTGCTTTTGACAATTCCACCCACAGCAGGTCGTTTACTGGTATATGGACAAATATTACCGTTTATTTAGACTGTAGGGCATATCACTATATGGTTGATAGCGGCAAGCATGTTTACTATTGGATGTTATTTGAGGATAAAAAAATTAATTCCAAAAGAGAAAAATATTCTCAAAAGAAACTGTTGAAAAAGATAAAGGATAAATTCAAGGACTATCCTGCCGTCGCTGAAGAAGTGGAAAAGAGAGGACTCACTGCTGAGCAAATCCACGAGGACCCTACCATTCTTCTTGAAATCCTTGACAAGAGTCTGCAATAATCTTTTGTCTTTTCCCCCATACAAATGCTTCCGTACTTTCGCAGTATGGAAGCATTTTTCAATTTATCCCTACCCACAGGTTGGCGGTTCATTCTCTGTAGGTCTCAGATGTTCTTGTTACTACTCAGCCCCTAAAAATGAATTTCAAGTACTCATTTGACATAATAGCCTATTTTGTAGCATAAATATAGCCAAAATCATCAATATTTTGCGGATTTGACACATCCAAGGGGTGTTGAGTAGTTACGTATATGGCAGCAACTGAAAATAAAATCTAAAAAATGGATATGATTTTCATTAATCCACATAAATGTTGTACCTTTGTCACCGAAAAGAGTTGTTTGACAAGTAATGCAAACTTATGTATAATACAGAAGTTAAAACTATTACCAAGTCATTACCTCTATTGAGGTGAAACACTTGTAAATCGCTCATTTTTAGCTATTCGGCATATTTTAGCAGAATTTTAGCTAAAAAACAGGAGTTGGAAGTTAGAAGTTGCAGGAGGTATAGTCATGCCTGCAAAATCTTCTAATTTCCAACTCCTGTCATTTTAAAGGTTCAGTTTGCGTTGCACCAGTTTACTGATGGCTTCAACTCGCTTGCTCTGTCGCTGGATATCCTTCTGGATGTCGTCGCGAACCACATTGATGTCGTTGAAGAAATCTGCAAAGGCCGATTGGATCATGTTGGGCTTGCGGACACTTTTGTCGGCGAATGGATTGATGATCATCTTGATGCCTTTCTCTTCCAGATGCACGTCGATATCGGCACCAGTCATCACCGGGTCACCGTCGTAATGGATAACACCCGGCTTGCTGCGTGAAATGTGGAGCTTCTTACAGCGGAACGACTTAATCTTCGAGTTCTTGTCGAGCGTCTTGTTGAACATGTCGAAACTAACCTGCGAAGCCTCCAGAACATCGAATGGCTCCATGATGACAACGTCCATCAGTCCGTCGCTCATGGATGCCTGTGGAGCTATGTAGGCATTGTTGCCATATTGTGAGGCATTGGCGCAGGAAATGAGAAAGGCCTTGTATTGCTTGGTGCCTGTCTCGTCTTCCAGCGTATAGGTCTCCGGCTCATATTTCAGACCCTCTCTGAGAATGTTCTCTGCATAACTGATTGGTCCTCGCTTTCCGCTCTCGGCAAATTTCATGCTGACGAAGGCGTCGAATCCCATTCCGCAGGTGCAGAAGAAAGGGTAGTCGTTGATGACTCCATAGTCAAGGTCGCGTATCTGGCAAGCATTGATTACCTCGATGCTCTTCTTCAAGTTCATAGGCAAGAGCAGGTGGCGCGCCAGTCCGTTGCCGGAACCGCAAGGCAGGATGCCCAGGGCTGTATCTGAATGGACGATGGAACGGGCTACTTCGTTGATGGTGCCGTCGCCACCCACTGCCACCACGATGTCGGCATGGTTGTCTCTGGCTTCGGCGGCAATCTCAGATGCGTGCCCGGCTCTTTCGGTTAACCTTATCTCGTACTCGAACAGCTCCTTGTCCAAAGTAGAATCTATCAAACTGGGAACAGCCGCTTTGCTGCTGGTTCCAGAAATCGGGTTCATGATGAAAACTATCTTTTTTTTCATATCTTAGTCAAGAAAACGTAATTTTTAAAGTGCAAAAGTAATAAAAATCCCTAAAATAGCAAGAAATATCCATTAAAAAAACTCTAAAAGTAAACTTTCTTAGGAAAAAAGCGGTTATATTAGTCTTTTTTTGTATCTTTGCACCCTGAAACTTAGAATAAATATAAAAAGAAAATAAAGTACACCTATTTATAATGGGACAATTACAAGAAAGATACAAGAATTATCGTGTTCCTCAGAAGTATATGGCTGCCGGTGTGTATCCATACTTCCGCGAGATCACAAGTAAGCAGATGACTGAAGTTACCGACATCGACGGACACCATATCCTGATGTTCGGCTCAAATGCTTATCAGGGTTTGACAAACGACCAGCGTGTAATCGACGCAGCCAAGGCTGCTCTTGACAAGTATGGCTCAGGCTGTGCGGGTAGTCGTTTCCTCAATGGTACCCTCGATTTACATGTACAGCTCGAGAAGGAGCTTGCAGAGTTTATGGGTAAGGACGAGACATTGTGCTTCTCTACTGGTTTCTCTGTGAACCAGGGTGTGTTGGCATGTGTTGTGGGTCGCGGTGATTATATCATCTGCGACGACCGTGACCACGCCAGTATCGTAGATGGCCGCCGTCTCTCATTCGCTACCCAGCTTCACTACAAGCACAACGACATGGAAGATTTGGAGCGCGTGCTCTCTAAGCTTCCTGAGGATGCTGTCAAGCTTATCGTGGTTGATGGCGTGTTCTCTATGGAGGGTGACTTGGCCAACTTGCCTGAGATTGTAAAGCTCAAGCATAAGTACAACTGCTCTATCATGGTGGATGAAGCTCATGGTCTCGGCGTATTCGGTAAGCAGGGACGTGGCGTCTGCGACCACTTCGGCTTGACAGATGAGGTAGACCTTATCATGGGTACATTCTCTAAGAGTTTGGCTTCTATCGGTGGTTTCATCGCATCAGACAAGGATACTATCAACTTCCTCCGTCACAACTGCCGTACTTACATCTTCAGTGCATCCAATACTCCAGCAGCTACCGCTGCTGCTCTTGAGGCACTCCACATCATTCAGAAAGAGCCAGAGCGTTTCAAGAATCTGTGGGATGTAACTAACTATGCCTTGAAGCGTTTCCGCGAGGAGGGTTTTGAGATTGGTGAGACCGAGAGTCCTATCATTCCTCTCTACGTTCGCGATGCTGAGAAGACATTCGTTGTTACTAAGTTGGCTTACGATGCGGGTGTATTCATCAATCCGGTTATTCCTCCAGCATGTGCTCCACAGGATACATTGGTACGTTTTGCCCTCATGGCAACTCATACCAAGGATCAGGTAGAGAAGGCTGTTCAGATTTTGAAGAAGATTTTCGTAGAGGAAGGAATCATCAAGGCGTAATGGCAATAAGGATGGCGATAGCTGATTTTTCAGAATCGCTATATATAATAAGGTATAAAGGGCAGCTTTTTCGGAAGTTGCCCTTTTATTTTGGGCAAAAAACAAGAAAATGAATATTTTTTTGAAAAAAGTTGCCCAAAAATTTGGTGGAATCAGAAAATTGTTGTACCTTTGCACCCGCAATTCAGAAATGATGCTTACGCTAACAAAGATAAGTTGCAGTGAGAATGAAAGCGGGGTGTAGCGCAGCCCGGTAGCGCTCCTGTTTTGGGAACAGGTGGTCGCAGGTTCGAATCCTGTCGCCCCGACTCAATCCTCTCTGATAACGGATAGCATAAGTAAAAGCGGGGTGTAGCGCAGCCCGGTAGCGCTCCTGTTTTGGGAACAGGTGGTCGCAGGTTCGAATCCTGTCGCCCCGACTTGATTGTTTCTGATGATAAATTGCTAATGTAGAAGCGGGGTGTAGCGCAGCCCGGTAGCGCTCCTGTTTTGGGAACAGGTGGTCGCAGGTTCGAATCCTGTCGCCCCGACATTCAAGAAAGCTAAGAAGATTAAATCTTCTTAGCTTTCTTGCTTTATATAAGTTTAATTTAAAAATGTTACTATCATGATTATTACGATTGCGCGCCAGTGTGGATGTGGCGCTGTTCGTGTGGGCAGGTTGCTTGCTGAACATTATGGTATTCCTTTCTATACCCGTAAAAATTTGATGGAAATGGCTGAAGAGCGTGGAATCCTTGACGAGATGGAGGCTTTCTTCGATGAAACTCCTGTGGATGAATTGCTCTTTTCTATGTCTTCCCTAGGTGAGAACCAGAAGCTGCTCACCGAAAAACCTCTTCATGCTTTGGCGGATATGATCGGACAGGAGAATTGTATCATCATCGGACGCTGTGGAAACTATATCTTCAGAGAGCGCAAGGATCTGGTATCCGTATTTCTGAAGGGTGGTTTGCAAGCTCGTATCGAGGAAATCCAAGAGGAACAGGGATTAACCCGTAATGAGGCTGCCGAGTTTGTGGAACATGCCGATTATTGCCGTGTAGCTTATCACCAGTATTATACCGGACTAACATGGGGTAATGCGGATGATTATGACGTTTGTCTGGATACGGTTCGCCTGGGCGTAGAGAAGACGGCAAGTGCCATTGAGACTTATGTAGAAGCGGTATTGTAAAAGTAAGGAGTTACCTGTTAGGAGGTTTTAAAGGACTACTAACGGTCAGGTTCAAAAAATAGTATTTAGGATGAAATTTTTAATTCAGTTTTTAATTATCATTGCATTCTCTTTTGCGGGAGAATTGCTCCATTATCTGCTGCCGCTGCCTATCCCTGCCAGCATCTATGGCATCGTCTTGCTCTTTGCGGCTTTGGAGTTGAAGTTGGTCAAGGTGAAGCATATCAGGGAGACGAGTGGTTTTCTGATTGCCATCATGCCTGTGATGTTTATTCCTGCTGCAGTGGGTCTCATTGATTCCTGGCAGTCGATTGCCGGCGCATGGCTGCAGTATGTTGTCGTTACCGTGGTCAGCACCTTCGTGGTTATGGGGGCTTCGGGATGGATTACTCAGTTTGTTATCAGAAAGGGAAAGGAGGCGAAGAAATGATGTCGCTTTTCTTATCTTCTATGGCCATGCTGGGTGCTTCGGTTCCGTTGTTCCAGGATTCCGTATTTTTCGGAGTTCTCATCAGTTTGGCTGCATACGCCATCGGTATGTTGCTGAAGGTAAAGACAGGATGGTCGCTGATGAACCCGTTGCTTATCTCTATCATCTTGGTGATTGTTACCTTGCTGATTACTGGGGTAGACTACAAGACGTATAGTGCGGGTGCCAACTGCATCAGTTATCTGCTTACTCCTGCAACCATTTGTCTGGCTGTGCCGCTTTATCAGCAGGTAGAGTTACTCAAGAAGAATTATCGTGCTGTATTGATTGGTATCCTGGCGGGTGTGTTGGCAAGTCTCTGTTCTGTCTTGATTCTGGCTTTGCTCTTCCATTTCGACCATGCGGCTTATGTCACCTTCCTGCCGAAGTCTATCACCACCGCCATCGGTATCGGTGTTTCTGAGGAGTTGGGAGGTCATGTTTCCGTAACTGTAGTAGTTATCATCGTAACGGGTGTCTTGGGCAATATCTTTGCTGAGAAATTCCTCAAGCTGCTCTGCATCAAGGAACCTATAGCCAAAGGTATCGCCATCGGATGTTCTGCCCATGCGCTGGGTACGGCGAAGGCGATGGAGATGGGTACCATCGAGGGTGCGATGAGTAGCCTTTCCATTGTGGTATGTGGTGTGATGACGGTGATTGGTTCTTCCATCTTCGCCATGTTCATGTAACCATGTAAGCAACATTTGCTTTCTTATCATCTTGGTTCATAAGAATCATGCAATATTTAGTCCCTTTTTTCGTTTTATAAATATGAAACGAAAAAAGGGATTTTTATATATATTAATAGGTGGTATGACTACTGCCTTCATGGTAAGTTGTGCTGATGATGAGAGTTTCTCATCATCCCGTAACGACTTGCTCGCTTTTTCCATGGATACAGTTTGCCTGGACACTACTTTCTCGAATGTGCCTACGCCAACCCGAAGCTTCTGGGTTTATAATCATACGGGAAAGGGATTGCGCTGTTCTTCTGTAAGATTGGAAAACGGAAATCAGACTGGGTATCGGGTGAATGTGGACGGTTCGTTTCTGGGGCAGACCGCTGGTTTCCAGACTCAGAATGTTGAGGTGCGCAAGGGTGATAGTATCCGTGTATTCGTGGAACTGACTTCCCGCCAGCAATATCAGGATGATCCGCAGCTGGTGGAAGATAATCTGCTCTTTCAATTGGAGAGTGGAGTGCAGCAGAAGGTGAACCTGAAGGCTTATTCGTGGGATGCCACTTTGCTGAACAATCCCACCATCAGGAAGGATTCTATCATCAGAGATAGCAAGCCGATTGTGATATACGGCGGAATGAAGGTGGACAGTTTGGCTACGCTTACTATTGGGGCTGGCACCCGACTGTATTTTCATGAGAATGCCGGGCTGAAGGTGTATGGAACCCTCCATGTTCAGGGTGAACAAGGCAAGGAGGTGGTGATGAGAGGAGATAGAATCGACAATATGTTTGATTATCTGCCTTACGACCGCACTCCGGGACAATGGCAAGGCATCCAGCTGATGGCATCATCATATAATAATGTCATCAACTATGCTGATATCCATAGCACCTATCATGGTATCCTTGTTGATTCATGCGATGTGACCAGGCAGAAACTCCTTGTGCAGAATGCTACGGTTCATAATTGTCAGGGCTATGGCATTCTCGTTGATTCTGCCAAGGTTCAGATATACAATAGCCAGATTTCCAATACACTGGAGCATCCGCTCTATGTGCATGGCGGCGATGTGGAAGTGAACGGATGTACCATTGCTCAGTTCTATCCGTTTGATGGACGCCGTGCTACGGCTATCGGATTCATGCCTCCTGTCAGCAACCTCAAGGTGACGAACTCGCTTGTTACGGGCTACCACGACGATGAGGTGGTCTGGAGTGCGCCAAAGGAAGATGAAGTCTGCAATTTCAGTTTTGACCATTGTGTGCTGCGTACGGAAAAGATGGAGACAGACGACAGTCTGAAGTTCACGAACATCATATTTGAGGATGTGAAGGACACCACCCGATTTGGTGAGAAGCATTTCCGCCTGTTTGATACCGACAACTTGAAGTACGATTTCCGCCTCCGCAAGGAATCGGCTGCCATTGGAGCAGCAGATGCTGCCACCTCATTGCCTGCCGACCGCCTGGGATTTCGCCGTGACGACAAACCGGATGCGGGCTGCTATGAGTTTGAGGAACAGATAGAAGAAAATGACAAGAAGGAGTAGGATAGTGAGGGTAGGAGCAGCGGCATTGGCCCTGATTCCTATTCTTGCGTTTGCAGAAGGGAGGCAGACCGAGAATCAGTCGCTGCCGGTTTCTTCCCAGCAGCAGAAGAAAGAAGATGCAGAAGTGCTGGCAAGGGCGCTGGATTATTTCGTTTCCATGAAATATCATGAATGCCAGATTCTTCTGGAAAGGCTCGACAAGACCTATCGCCTGAATCCCAGATATAAGGCATACTTGGGCGTGTGCTATTATTATGAATGGGATTATGAGCAAACCGTCAGGTGTCTTGACCCGGTTATCCCCCTGTTGGAGAACTTTGCGCCTCAGGAGCGTTCTTTCTATTGCTGGGCTGATGCAGAGAGCCATTTCGGTTTGCAGCAATACGAATCGGCCTTGCCGCTTTATGAGCAGATGCTTTCGCTTTGTCAGGAGAATGAGAAGCCTGATGCCTATTATCGCTTGGGCTTCTGTCATCTTTTCCGGGCGAGGGATATGGAGAAGTCTGCAAGTAGAGAAGATATGATGACAGAATATACGAAGGCTCGTGATTATCTGCGGAATGCATTGAAGGGTTACCTGCGTTATCGCAATACGGCAGATGAAAAGGCCCGCATTGCCCAGATACAGCACATGCTGAAAGGGATGAGGTGATCTGTTGTAATGTGGTAATCTGTTATAATGAGGTTATCTTCAATATCGCAGGAAACAGTGAGGTAATAGTATTGAAAGAGGGCGTGTCATAGATTATCTACGACACGCCCTTTTTGCGTTTTATTCTTTCATGTTGGCATCTACGAATGAGAATGGCAACAAATCTTTGATACTTCCGAAGCAATAGATGCCAGCCTCGCCGTATAGCAGGATGCGTACAGGCTGCTTGTATCGGTCTTCCATCTCAAGAATCACCTGGCGGCAAGCACCGCATGGCGATATGGGCGACTTGAGGAAGCCGTTCGCATTTCTGGCTGCTATGGCCAGGGTAGTGATGGCCTGCTCAGGATAGTTAGACTGAGCTCCGAAGATGGCACTTCTCTCTGCGCAGAGGCCAGAAGGGAAGGCTGCATTTTCCTGGTTGGCTCCAATGACGATTCTTCCGTCAGCAAGCAGGCAGGCAGCTCCTACATAGAAGTGACTATAGTTGGCATAGGAATTATGGGTAGCTTCCATTGCCTTCCTGATCAATGTCTGTTCCGTTTCATTCAGTTCAGATAGCTGGGCTATCTGGTAGTTGATGTTCAGTGTCTGCTCTTTCATAAGCTAAGTTATTTGGTGTAAAAGTCGATGATGTCTGTCAGGGCTTTTTTGCATACCGCACAGAAGTTTGGGGTTTCGTTGATGCGCATTCTGCAATCCTGTACGCCACGGTATACGCCCTTTACGCTATAGCCGGCTCCCTCGAAGACTCCCACTTTATTCACAGCCTCCTTTTCCTTCTTGGAAAGAGGTGTTGGTATTGGGGTGCCCTTCTTGATCATACCCTTCCATTTGCTGTCGAAGTCAACCAGGGTGGTGATGTTCTTCTCCCATGGTTCCACGTCGTGGGGATACATTGGGATGGCTTCTGATTCGTAGGCATATTCATCGGCAAGTCCGGCGAAGGAATGTCCGAATTCATGTACTACCACTGGCTTGAACCATTTCTGATGACAGGTGGTCAGATTGTATGAGTTCAGGATACCGCCGCCGCCATATCTGGTGGAATTTACGAGAACGATGATGTGCTCGTAGGGTGTTCCTGCCAGACAATTGTGCAGATCCTTCAGATGCAGGGTGGTGAGATAGCGTTCACTATAGAAGGTGTCGAAGTGGGAACTCAGAGCGGTCTTCTTCCAGATACCCTTGCCTGGTTCGCTGGTGCCACTATCCTGCGATACCGATTTCACAGCAACAACGTTGAATCTGTCTTTCATGCTCTTGAAAGGCTCGTGTGCAAATATGGCGTCGTTGGCTTCCTTGGCATCCTGCAGGAAGATAGGCATCTCTTCTTCCGTATATCCTTCTGCCACGTAGGCGATGTGGATGCACTTGTTGGTATCCGCTGCCGCCTGCAAGGTTTCGTATGGGGTAGGATTGTCGCCCTTGTGATGAATCAGAATGTCTTTAGGTGCTACCTGATGGGTGAGCGATGTCATGATTTCGCGGCGGTTGTTGCGCAGGTCGAGGGTGATATCTACCGTATCCTTTGGCATGGGTACCAGAAAGACATTCTCGAAACTCTGGGTGTTCTTGGCTGCCTCTGGATAGGAGAGCCATTCCTGGAAGAGCGTAGAGAAGGAATTGCGGTAGATTACTTTGCCCGAACGGTGGTCGCGCACGGTAATCTGTCCGTTACCTTCTACCGGCAACTCGCTGAGTCGCTGTTTCTTACCATACCAGCGTGGCAATACGTTCAGCTCGTCAACGGCAATCAGCTGCTTGTCGCTGTTGCCGGCAAAAGTGTAATCAACTCTCAATGTCTTGTCAACGAAATAATCGTCAAAGTTCTGCGCCTTCACTTGGCTGGCTCCCATGAGCATGGCCAGGGCTGCAAATGAAATGATATATTTCTTCATTGTCTTTTATTTTATTTACCTGATTCTGATTCTAATCTTCTTTATTATCTGATTCTGATTCTATCGCCAATCTTAATCTGATGGTCAACATCAAAATTGTTCATCTTGTAGAGATACTTCAGTCTGATACCATACTTTTGTGAGATGGTATACATACTTTCGCCGTTTCTTACGATGTGTGGACGATTCTTATACTGTTTTGGAGCCTTCTTGCGCTTCTTCTTGAGATAGATTACTTCTCCTCTGTGCAGAACGTCGTTCTTGTCTCGTTCGTTGTATTTGGCAAGCTTGCGCCAACTGATTTCTATTTCCTTACCCAATGCCTTGAAGGTATCGCCCTCGCGGGTAATCAGGTAATAGTTGTCATTGAACTTGTGGATAGGGTGCAGAAGTCCCTGGGCATTGACAGCCTGTTCTGTTCCGCTATGCTCGGCCATGAAACGGTCGAATCGCTTCGCCTTGTCGTAGTCGAAGAGCTTGTAAAGTTCTATGATTTGTATCAGCTTGTTGGCATATTGCGGATTGGTGGCATAGCCACACTGTTTCAATCCTCGTGCCCAACCCTTGTAGTCGCGCTGTCCCAATTCGAAGAGGCGGGCATAACGTGGCTGTCTAGCCAGAAACTTGCTATGGTCTTCATAGCTGTCTCTGGCATCCTTGTAAACACGGAAGCACTCGCCGCGGGCATCGTCGTCGTGGTATTGGGTAGGGCCTGTCCAGTTGTGACATTTGATGCCAAAATGGTTGTTACCCTGGGTTGCCAGCACGCTCTTGCCTGCGCCACTCTCAAAGAGTCCCTGCGCTAGAGTGATGCTGGCTGGAATATGGTAGCGGAGCATCTGTTCAATGGCGAGATCCTTATATTGATTGATGTATGTCTGATAAGACTGGTTCCACTTCATCTGCGCATGAGATGTAGCGCAGATGAGTAAAGAAATGCCTATTATATATGTTTTTATTCGATTCATAGTGCAAAAATATAAAAAAAAACGGGAAAATCGTACATAATTTAAGTATTTTCACTATCTTTGCATAGAAATTAGAAAAAATGAAGGCATATAGAACAAAAATAGTGGTAGCATTGGGTTCTAACGTCAATCAGGAAGCCCATATCCAGCAAGCCAAGGCTTTGCTTGAAGCTACTTTTAATGATATGGAATTTGGCACTTCCTTATGGACCGAACCTATAGGAATATCATCTGATAAATTTCTGAATGTGATAGGAGTGGGATATACGAATGTAAATAAGGAACGTACTATCCTGGCTCTGAAAAACATGGAGCATAAATGTGGAAGAAGAATAGGAGAGAGTAGAAAGGGTATCATTGCCCTGGATATCGACCTGCTGCTCTTCGGGGCAGAGCGTTTGCACGAGGGCGACTGGAACAGGGGGTACATCAAGAACCTGCTTCTGCAATTGGGAGTTTCCGTGGACTGAGCTTTAGAAGATTTTTAAAGCTCAGTGGACGGAAGAATTGCGTGATTCCTGAAAGAATTGATGATTTCGGGAAGGATTTGATGATTCCGGGAAGGGGCTTATAGTTCCGGAATCGGATTTTCTTTGGTAAGGTGGAGCTCTATCACTTTACCTGTTTCTAATGATTTCTTTACGTTGATGAGCCGCTGGTTGCTGCTCCCTCTGAAAAAGAGGTCTTCATCACGAAGGTCCTTCATAAACGGACCATCTACCAATACGTCTATCAGTTTCAGCAGTTCTAGTTGTTTGGGATTCTTCAGCAGATTCTCAAACTTGTAGCCGGTGAAGCACCAGATATCTTTATCGCTTTGCGCCCGGATGGCACGTGCCAACTCTGCAAAGCCTTCTGCCTGGAACATCGGGTCACCGCCGGAAAAGGTAACATTGGCGAATGGATCGTCCATGATTTCTTTCATGATATCCTCTGTTGAGGTCATCGTGCCATGGTTGATGTCCCACGATTGCGGGTTATGGCATTCGGGACAATGGTTGGGACAACCGGCACAATAGATAGAGGTCCGGAAGCCCGGACCATCTACCATTGTATCGTGTACTATACTTAAAACGCTTATCATGACGGATGTTAAGAGTTTGGTGTGTCAATGTGGGTAACACGGTCGTGGAGCTCAGCCAGCTTGCCGCTGTTCCAACGGTCGGTGGTACCTACCAGGTAACCTGTAATTCGCTGCAACTTGTCGATGTGGCGGCTGCCGCACTTAGGGCAAACCTCAAGGTTGGCATCTGCATTCTCATATCCGCAGTCGAGACAACGGTTGCGGTTGTGGTTTACAGAGCCATAGCCCATGTTGTACTTATCCATCATGTCAACAACGCTTGCAATTACTGCAGGGTTGTGGGTTGCATCACCATCAATCTCTACATAGAAGATGTGGCCGCCACGGGTCAAATCGTGGTAAGGTGCCTCTATCTGTGCCTTTTTCATGGCGGTGCACTTGTAATATACTGGCACGTGGTTACTGTTGGTATAGTAATCGCGGTCGGTAACGCCAGGGATAATGCCAAACTGCTTGCGGTCTTTCTTGGTGAACTTACCGCTCAATCCCTCGGCTGGTGTAGCGAGGATAGAGTAGTTGTGATGGTACTGCTCGCTGAACTCGTTTGCACGGTCGCGCATGTAGGTCACAATCTTCAATCCTAATTTCTGAGCTTCCTCGCTCTCGCCATGGTGATGACCGATGAGAGCTACGAGGCACTCTGCCAGACCGATGAATCCGATACCGAGTGTACCATGGTTGATGACGCTTTCGATGGTCTCCTCTGGCTTCAGCTTTTCTGCGCCCACCCAGAGATACTTCATCAGCAATGGGAACTGCTTAGCCATCGCTGTCTTCTGGAACTGGAAGCGCTCGTCGAGCTGCTTGGCTGTGATGTCGAGGATGTTGTCGAGCTTGGCAAAGAACATGTCGATGCGCTGCTGCTTGTTCTCGATGCCCATGCACTCGATGGCGAGTTTCACGATATTGATGGTAGAGAAACTCAAGTTACCACGAGCGATGCTGGTCTTCTCGCCCCAACGATCTTCGAATACACGTGTGCGGCAACCCATGGTCGCGATTTCCCACTTGTAACGCTCAGGATCGTCGGCACGCCACTTCTCGTTCTGGTTGAAGGTAGCGTCGAGATTGAGGAAGTTAGGGAAGAAACGACGGGCTGTTACCTTGCAGGCCAACTGGTAGAGGTCGTAGTTGCGATCTTCCTTCAGATAGTTTACGCCACGCTTTTTCTTCCAGATTTGGATTGGGAAGATGGCTGTCTCACCATTGCCCACACCCTCGTAGGTGCTCTGCAGAATCTCGCGCATGATGCAACGTCCCTCGGCGCTGGTATCTGTACCATAGTTGATAGATGAGAATACCACCTGGTTTCCGCCACGAGAGTGGATGGTGTTCATGTTGTGGATGAATGCCTCCATGGCCTGGTGGACGCGGTTCACGGTCTTGTTGATGGCATGCTGCTCCAGGCGAGCCTTGCCCTCAAGACCTGCGAGGTCTTTCTCCAGATAGTCGTCGATGGCGATGTCGTAGAGGTCGCTCAGGTCTTCGCCAGTCAGCTTCTCCAGGTTCTTCACCTCTTCCTTATACGACATGCGTACGTAAGGGGCAAGATAGAAGTCGAAGGCTGGAATTGCCTGACCACCGTGCATCTCGTTCTGGCAAGTTTCCAAAGAAATGCAAGCCAATACTGCTGCAGTCTCGATGCGCTTTGCTGGACGGCTAGAACCATGACCGGCTGTGAATCCATGTTCGAGAATGACATCCAATGGGTGCTGTACGCAAGTCAGACTCTTGGTAGGATAATAGTCTTTATCATGGATATGGATGTAGTTATGCATGACGGAGTCGCGAACATCCTGCGAGAGGAGATAGTCGTCGACGAATGGCTTGGTGGTTTCTGAAGCAAACTTCATCATCATGCCGGCTGGTGTGTCAGCATTCATGTTGGCGTTCTCACGGGTAATGTCGTTGTTCTTGGCATTGACAATGCTCATGAATACGTCGCGTGTCTTTGCTTTGCGGGCAATGTTGCGCTGGTTGCGATAAGCGATGTATTTCTGGGCCACATCCTTGCGGGCACTCTTCATGAGTTCCATCTCGATGGCATCCTGGATGGCCTCTACGCTCATCTGGCTCTTGCCTCGATATGAGATGTGGTCGGCGATTTGCTCTATCAGGGTAGAGTCCTCGCCCTTATCTGTATGTAACATGGCTTTGCGTATAGCAGCCATAATTTTTTGCTCGTTGAAACCAACGATACGTCCGTCGCGTTTTACTACAGTTTGAATCATTTCTAGTGTTACTTTTATGATAGTTATTTAATTCTCTTAATACTAAGTCTTTACGACTTTCGATGGTTGTAAAGACCATCTTTTTGATGTTGCAAAGATAAGAAAATAAGTTGAAAGTTGTACGTTTTGGATAACTTTTCTTCTGTTAAAAAACATTAAGTCATTGATTTCCAGAGATTTAAAAAATCGTTTTGGAAAACTTTACTTTTTTATGGTTTTCCAAAACGATTAACTTGTTCTTTTTCAATATGTTGTGGTGTTGTGCACGTCGTGTTCGTTGGATTTGTGCTTTTTGTGCCTTTTCACCGTCTCTTTTTAGTTTGATGATGATAAGCAGTTTGTTCCTTATTTTATGCCAAAGTGGCTTTGCTCTTATAGTCGAGTGCAGCACCGATGGCGGTGCAGAATTCAGAGTATTTGGGTATTCTGAATCTCACTCCATAGAGTTTCTCCATAGCAGGGAATACCTCCCGGCATTGTGGCAGGAGGGTTAGGTTGCCTATCATGACAAAGTCTTTGATACCTGATTCCAAAGATGAGAGAATCGTGGCAGAGCCGATGCTCTGCAATACCATGCCGATGAGTCCCATGGCGATGTCTTCCCTGGAAGCATTTGCCTTGGCGTTGCTGAAGAGGGATGCTGTGGCGGTCATTGGAAGTCCAGGTAGGGGCTTGGCACTGATGTCGCCTATGAGCAGGTTAATCTTAGAAATGTCTCCATCTTTGGCAAGATTAACTATCTGCTTGATGTCGTCCGTCTTGAGCATGATGCGACTCAGACCTGCGAGTGTTCCGCCGCCTATGCCGATGCCGCCGATGTGCTTGATTTCGTCTCCATCGCATTTCACAAGCGATGTGCCTGTTCCCATGCTGACCACAATCATGCGGTCGAGCTTGCTCTCATAGCGTGCACCCAAACCATCTGCAACGAATTCCTGACTCTTGGAAGTAGGCAGACCATAGATAGGCTCATCGATATAGGCTGCGCCTACACCCGTGAGCATCACGTGTTCCACCTCGTTGAGGCTGATCTTGTTGTCGTGTAAATATTTTCCGAAAGCTCCGTACAAGGAGGTGATAGGGTCGGTAGCCTTGATGCGTATCGGACTGATAACCATTCCGTTATCGTCAATTCCTACTATCTTTGTTGTTGAAATACCGACGTCTATTCCGATTACTATCTTTTTCATGGGTGCAAAGTTACTGCAAAAAGAAGACACTGCAAAATAAAAATGGATTTATTTTGCAGTGTCGATATTTAATACTTCTTAAAATGTGTTCTTTTACAGAACATTCAGTCGGCAGAAGGTGATCAGTACGGTGTAGCCGATAACCATACTTAATACACCCACGGTAAGACCTGCTTTTACCATGTCGGTCTGTTGGATGAGACCGGTGGAGTAGGCGATGGCGTTAGGAGGGGTAGAGATTGGGAGCGACATGGCGCATGATGCTGCCACTGCCACGCCGATGAGAACCGTCTCAGTTCCACCGATTGCCACCAGTTTCCCGCCCATACCAGCACATACAACGGTAAGGATTGGTATCAGCAGGGCGGCTGTGGCTGTATTTGAGATGAAGTTACTCAGCGTGAAGCATACCAGGCCGGATACAACCATGATGACGAATGGGTTGAACTCGCCGAATGGGATACTCTTCACGGCGTTTTCTGCAAGTCCGGTGCCGTTCATGGCAAGACCTAGGGCGAATCCGCCGGCTACCATCCAGATGACAGCCCAGTCGATGTCCTTCAGGTCGTTAGCTGTTATCACGCCTGTAAATGCGAATACGGCTATCGGCAACATGGCTACGGTGTTGGCGTTGATGCCGAGCTGTTTTCCAAAAACCCATAATATAATGGTAAGGAAGAAGGTGGCTCCCACCACAGCAGTGCGCCAGTTGTGCTGCATGCTGCCGTCTATCTTGAGTTCGATGGTCTCCTGTGAGAATGGGAACATCTTGCGGATGATAAACCATGCGCAGATGAGCATGATGATTACCATCGGGCACATAATCATCATCCAGTCGCCGAAACCGATGCCTAGGTTCAATCCGGTTGGATCGTTGAGCACCTTGTAGGCAAAGGCGTTTGGTGGGGTTCCGATAGGAGTACCCATGCCGCCTAGGTTGGCACCGATAGGAATGGCCATGGTAAGTGCCACTCTTCCCTTTCCGTTGGCAGGGAGTGATTTGAACACTGGGGTCAGGAAGGTGAGCATCATGGCTGCTGTGGCTGTATTGGAGATGAACATGGAGAAGATTCCCGTTATCAGCATGAAGCCCAGCAATACATATTCCGACCGTTTTCCGAATGGAGCTATCAGGGTTTTTGCCATCAATACGTCAAGACCACTCTTGGTGGCGGCTATCGCCAGGACGAAACCTCCCAGGAAGAGGATGATGGTTGGGTCGGCAAAGCATGCCATCACACCTTGGTAGTCCAGAAGCTTTCCGTATTCTCCCTCGGCTCCCTGCATCACAGCGAAGGCTGAGTCGGAGACGAAAAACAGCAGGACGAAAATGATGACTACCGACGTAGCCCATGCGGGAATGGCCTCCGTAAGCCACAGCATGACGGCCATCACGAAGATAGCTATGACGCGTTGTTGAACCACAGTGAGGTTTTCTATGCCGAAGCAATCGATGGGCAAGTTCCACACTACGACGGTGAATAGGGCAGTGATGGCAAACATCAGAGCTTTTTTTCGATTGAAGTCACCGGTCAATACTTTTTTAACTGTTTCTTGCATTATCTTTCTTGTTTTTAGATTATATTTTCCTTTTTCCGGTTAGGAGCATTGTCTTCTGGCAACACTTCAATACTGCAAAAATACATATTATTTTTGAATTAACAACAAATATATCGGAAAAAACGATGAAAAAATATGGTTTTTCAACAAAAAAATGAGAAAAGGTGACGAACTTTGCGTTTTTTTTCTTATATTTGCAAAAAAATGGCGATAGTAGCTATCGCTTTAACCGATTAAAATTATAGCGTATGAGTCAGTCAGTATTATTTTTTATCATCGTTTTGGTGATTGTTTTTGCCATTATGGTATCGTCTTATATACACAAACGCCATCATGAGTTTAATATGGACGATATCGAGAGGGCTGTGCGTGGAGCATATCCTAAGGGGGTGCGCTCGATTGGAAAGAGCGAACTGGTAGATGCTGTGAAGAAGCATTTTCATTGTTCTTCTAAGGATGCACATTATATAATAGGTGTAGCACGCCGAAAAAAGATCATTGATATTTCTGCTGGCTATGTTACGCTGGCATAAAAGCCTGCTGAAATCGCTCGAAAATTGGCCTTTAGCATGGGAAAATTTTCCCTTAAGGAAACTTGAAGTTTCAGTTAAGGAGACGTAGATTTTCCATATCTGAAAGTACGTATTTTTTATAAGTAATTGAGAATGAGATAAGTTTTTATCTCATAAAAAGAAGAGGTTACGAATTAGAAATAAACAGAATGTAGCATCCT
>JAIJUV010000258.1 GCA_022732315.1 Prevotella sp. | reverse complement strand
TTCAGTTTTGCTATTGTGGCTTCTTCTGTATCGCCATTGGCTTCGGCTAATTCTTTGATACCTTCCTTGAAATTCGTAAGCAGTTCCTTCTCTGTCATTCCGCAGATGCTAATATAGCGGTGGTCCATCGAGATATCCGTCAGGTTGTTGAGGTCACTGAACACGCTAACCTTGCCAAACTTGGTTACACCTGTGAGGAATGCAAACTTGATATACCGGTCTTGTGTCTTCAATACCGAATAGAATGCTTTCAGCTGTGCACGGTGTTCAGCCTGTAACTCTGGGGCGCGCAAGGTCTGAAGTATAGGCTTGTCGTATTCATCTATAAGAATTACAACACCACATCCTTCTTTCTCTGCAGCTCGTGCTATCACACCCTTGAAACGAAGGGCAAGTGTGGCTTCTGACTCACGGGTTCCATATTTGCATTCCCAAGTTGTGAGGTAGTCATTAAGAACTGTGTACAGACTGTCTTTCTCTCGAAAGTTGGCTGTGTTGAGATCAATATGGAAGATAGGATATTTCTTCCATTCTGTCTCCAAGTCATATATGGCTAAGCCCTCGAAGAGTTCTTTCTTACCCTGGAAGTATGCTTCCAAAGTAGACAGAAAGAGGCTCTTTCCGAATCGGCGTGGGCGACTCAGAAAGTAATATTTGCCCTCATCTGCGAGCTTGTATACGAAGTTTGTCTTATCAACGTATGCATAACCATTACGTTGCAAGTCTTCGAAATCTTGTATTCCTATAGGATATTTCATAGAATGACTCCTTTTTATATTTATAGGGTTTGATTATTCTTACTTACTCATATTAGCAATCGTAGCAATCATGGCGGCGATGCTGCTCATGCTGGTTCCCATGCTCATCATTTCAGCGGTACTCATCTTGCGCTTCAGCTTGGCTGGGATGACAATCTCACAGCCTGGCTGCACTTTGGCACCATGAGAGAGCTTGGCTACCTTACCATTCATATAGATGATGTATGCCTTGCTCTTTAATGCATCTGAGGCAAAACCACCTGCCTGGTCGATGTAGTAGCTTGCCTTCTTGCCCTTTTCGTAGGCTACCGTATTGGCAAACATTACGGCACCATTGATCTTTACCGTACCATTGTACTGAGGAATGACCAGACGGTCACCCTCGCGCAAGATGATGTCGGCATCACTGCCTGGGTTCGCCAGTGCTTCTGGAAGGTCGATACCTACAGGGTATTCGCTAGGTACGTTGAACTTCTCTATGTTGGTGCGCTCTACATCCTTTGAGCTCTGGGTGAGTGCGCTGGAATTGTTGCTGCTGGCGGCAAGCTGCAGAAGGTTTTTCTGCATCTCTTCGCGCTGCATCTTCAATACTGCCTCCATGCGCTGCTTCTCTTGTTCGTTGGCTTTGCGGATGATGCGGGCTCCCTTGAGATATGCCTGGTCGGTAGCTCCACCTGCCTTCTTGAAAAGTTCACTCAGGCGGGCGTTGCGATGGTCTAATGTATAGAGACCGGCAAACATCACTTCACCGGTAATTGATACGTTCTGCTGCTCTACATAAGCCGGACTCTGACGAATCATTACTTCATCAAATGGCATCAGCTTGAAGCCTGGAGTGCCGTCGATAACGAAGCCGTCTTTGAGAGATAGGGTGTAGGTCTTGGCGATAACGCTATCTGGACGTAAAGCCTTGGCATCCATTACTCTACGACTTACCATTACATTAACGGTTGAAGCCTTGTCGGTTAAGCCGCCTGCCTGAAGAACGAAGTCTTCGAGGGTCTCATTGTCGGCATATTGATAGACGCCTGGATACTGCACTTCGCCACGGATGGTGAGGGTGCGCTCTACAATCTTTTCCTGTCGGGTAGGAATGAAGAGGACATCGTTCTCCTTCAATGGGATATCTGGAGTCTTGCCGTTCATGATGCCGGCGATGTCTACACTTATTACTTCGAGCGAGCGGTCAGACTTCATGCGGTGCATTACGGCACGGTTAGTGAATGCCTCCTCAGTCAATCCTTCGGCATGCTCTACAAGGGTGCGTACGCTGTTGATTTCTTCGCCGAGATTGTACATGCCCGGACGGAATACGGCTCCTTTCACCTCTACGGTGTTGGCGTAGCGTGGCAGGATGCTGTCTACGCTGATTGAGTCGCCGTCATCGATGCGGAAACTTGAGAAGTCGAACTCCCCAACATTATATACGGCATGTTCTCTGCCTGTCTTGCGGTTCAGTCTTACTGATTTCTTATAAGCATCGCCTGTAAAACCGCCGGAATACTTCAGAAGGGAATTGACGCTCTCGTTCTTCTTCATTTCGTAAATCATCGGGCGCTTTACCTTTCCGGCAATGGTTACGAGACAGTCGTATGGACCTACTACGATAACATCGTTGTCGGCAAGGCGGACATTGCCCGTCAGTTTGCCGTTCAGAATATAGTCGTAGATGTCAACAACTGTTACCAGCTTATTATGTCTGTAAACCTTGATGTTTCGCAATGTACCCAGATCGTTGGTTCCGCCTGCCATGTAGAGGGCATGGAATACGGTAGCGAAGGCTGAGAGAGTATAGGTGCCCGGAATCTTAACCTCGCCCATTACGTTTACCATGATGGTCTTGGTCTGTCCTACAGTGAGTTTGATGCGGCTTGAACGGTATCTGCTACCCACGGTATTGCGTAGGCGGGCATTAGCCTGAGCTACAGTCAAGCCTGAAACGCTGACCGGTCCATAACCCTCGATGGTTACTTCACCATCTGGCGAAACGGTGCTCTCGATGGTTTTCTGAGAGGCACCATAGATGTCGATGATAACCGCATCGCCAGGTCCCAGTCGATAGTTCTGTGGGGTGGCGATGTTCATATTTGGCTCGAAACTGAGATCCTTGTTATTAAAGATGTCACGGCCGAATACCTTGTTTCGCTTGATGCCGAGTTCAGCCTGCAGCTGTTTTACCATGGTAGCTGTATCGGATACCAGGCCGTTCATCTCCTTGCTGAAGTTAGCATAGTCAGGATTATTCTCATCATAAGATGAATAGTAGCTGTCGTTCTGCTTGCTCTGGATGCGATAATTGCTATATGTTGAAACCTGCTTCTCATTGTCCTTGTCCTGGTAATCTTCTCTTTGCTTACCATTGTTGGTTCGCATTCTCTTGTTGCCTGCATTTCCTGCAGCGGTTGTGCTGTAGAGCTCGTTCTGCTGCGACATCTTCTGATACTTATTGCGTACACGACGAATCTGGGAGATGTCTACGCCTTGCTGCATCAGTTTGGTAACAATCTGTGAATTGGATGTGCCACGCTCATGTTCTTTCACCACAAAGCTCATGACCTGATCATCGGTCATGTGTGAACTCTGTGCGAAAAGTGGTCCTGAAGACAGGACGAGCGCCAGTACAAGTATAATATGTTTCTTCATTATTATTCTTTTATCTTAGTTTAATTTATATAATAACTCGAAATGAGTTATTTTGTTGTAGTAGAAGATTGAAAAGATGTTAATAAAACAAGAAACCCAGGGCTGAACCCTGGGTTTGCTGATGTTCTGAGCGAGATACGGGAGTCGAACCCGCCTCACAGGCTTGGGAAGCCCGTGCACTACCGATGTGCTAATCTCGCGAAGGAAAATACTAACTCCTTTCACA
>JAIJUV010000031.1 GCA_022732315.1 Prevotella sp. | reverse complement strand
AAACGATAAACATTTAAAATTTTATTCCAATGGGAAGAGCATTTGAATATCGTAAAGCTACAAAGCTGAAAAGATGGGGCCACATGGCCAAGACATTTACTAAGTTGGGTAAGCAGATTGCCATCGCTGTAAAGGCAGGCGGTCCAGAGCCAGAGAACAACCCAACATTGCGTGCTATCATCGCTAACTGTAAGCGTGAGAACATGCCTAAGGATAATATCGCTCGTGCCATCAAGAACGCTTGTGGCAAGGATACCAGCGATTACAAGGAGGTGACATACGAGGGATATGGCCCTCACGGAGTTGCTGTCTTCGTTGATACATTGACAGATAACACAACCCGTACTGTGGCTGACGTTCGTTCTATCTTCAACAAGTTCAGCGGTAACCTGGGTACAACAGGTTCTTTGTCTTTCCTCTTCGACCACAAGGCTGTGTTCACATTCAAGAAGAAGGATGGTCTGGATATGGACGAGATGATTCTCGACCTGATTGACTACGGCGTAGAGGACGAGTTCGATGAGGATGAGGAGAACAACGAAATCACTATCTATGGTGCTCCTACAAGCTTCGGCGAGATTCAGAAGCATCTGGAGGCTGAGGGCTTCGAGGTAACTGGTGCTGAGTTCACCTACATTCCTAACGATTTGAAGGATGTTACTGCTGAGGAGCGCGAGACTATCGACAAGATGGTTGAGAAGTTGGAGGAGTTTGACGATGTTCAGACTGTTTACACCAACATGAAGCCAGAGATTCCTGCAGACGCAGAATAAGCCTTATGTTGCAGCAAGAAAAGAAAGATAAGTTGACAAAAGTAACTTATCAGACTCATGGCACCTGCTCAAAATACATCTGCATCAGTGTTGATGAAGATGGAACTGTGCAGGATGCCCAGTTCATCGGCGGTTGCGATGGCAACACCAAGGGCGTTTGTGCCTTGATTCAGGGCATGAAGGCTAAGGAAGTCATCGCCCGACTGAAGGGTATCACTTGTGGTAACAAGCCTACAAGCTGTCCGGACCAACTGGCCACAGCCTTGCAGGAAATGGGATATTAAAATTTTAGGCACGGATTACACTAGTAATCCGTGCCTTTTCTAATATTTGAAACTATCATCCAGCAACACCTGCTTCGGATCTTTCTCTGAATGATAGATGAAGCGGAAGGAGAAATGCGCCTCCTTGTATTTCTTCAAGCCCGGGTTGTTATCCAGCGCCTCCTTCTGCAATTTATGCAGCTTTTCCCTGTTGGCATCAATCGCCTGCTTGTTGTCGGCCTTGTTTCTCAAGGTTACATAATAGGTGTAAACCTTGGTGGTCTTATCGAAGGTGGCACTATCCGTACGGCTGTCATTCACATAAGGAGTAGGGCAGTACTTTTCCGTATATTCCTTCGCCTCTCTTGCCGCCTTATCTTCCAGACTTTCGGTGCAAGAAACCAGCAAAGAAGCGAAAATACCGATGTAAATCAACTTTTTCTTCATGATTTTTCTATTTTTTATCTAAAAAACTCTATTATTTTCAATCTTTTGTGCAAAGATACAAAAAAAATAAGTATCTTTGCAGTCTAAAGAGAGAAAATTATATGGAGAATATAAATAAAATAAGAAATTTCTGCATTATTGCACATATCGACCATGGTAAAAGTACCCTGGCAGACCGTTTGTTGGAGAAGACTCAGACCATCAAGATTACTGAGGGACAGATGCTTGACGACATGGACCTGGAGAGGGAACGTGGTATCACCATCAAGAGCCACGCCATCCAGATGGAGTACAAGGCAAAGGATGGACAGACTTACATCCTCAACCTCATCGATACTCCGGGACACGTTGACTTCTCTTACGAGGTTTCCCGTTCCATCGCAGCCTGCGAGGGAGCGCTCCTGGTCGTGGATGCCACTCAGGGTGTCCAGGCGCAGACCATCTCTAACCTCTATATGGCTATTGAGCACGACCTGGAAATCATTCCAGTGATCAACAAGATAGATATGCCTTCGGCTATGCCGGAGGAAGTGGAAGACGAAATCGTTGACCTCATCGGATGCAAGCATGAGGATGTCCTCCGTGCTTCCGGTAAGACCGGCGAGGGCGTTGAGGATGTACTGGAGGCGGTGGTAAACCGTGTGCCAGCTCCTAAGGGCGACGACAAGGCGCCATTGCAGGCACTCATCTTCGACTCTGTGTTCAATTCCTTCCGTGGAATCATCGCTTATTTCAAGATTGAAAACGGCGTAATCCGCAAGGGCGACAAGGTGAAGTTCTTTAACACCGGCATGGAATATGATGCCGATGAAATCGGTGTGCTCAAGATGGACATGATTCCTCGCAAGGAACTGGGTGCCGGAGAGGTGGGCTACATCATCTCGGGTATCAAGAATGCCACCGAGGTAAAGGTGGGTGATACCATTACGCACATTGCCCGTCCATGCGAGAAGGCGATTGCCGGTTTCCAGGAAGTGAAGCCGATGGTCTTCGCCGGCGTTTATCCTATCGATCCTAGCGATTACGAGAATCTGCGTGCCTCATTGGAGAAGTTGCAGCTCAACGATGCTTCGCTTACTTTCTCGCCAGAGAGTTCCGTGGCATTGGGTTTCGGTTTCCGTTGCGGATTCCTCGGTCTGCTCCACATGGAGATTGTGCAGGAGCGTCTGGACCGCGAGTTCAACATGGACGTTATCACCACCGTGCCTAACGTATCTTATATGGTATACGACAAGCAGGGTGGCGAGAAGGAGGTTCACAACCCTTCGGGATTGCCAGACCCAACAATGATTGACCATATCGAGGAGCCATATATCCGTGCAACTATCATCACCGCAGCCGATTACATCGGTCCGATTATGAAGCTTTGTCTGGATAAGCGTGGCGAATTGATTAACCAGGAATACGTGAGCGGTAACCGTGTGGAGTTGCACTTCATGCTGCCGCTGGGCGAGATTGTGATCGATTTCTACGATAAGCTGAAGAGTATTTCCAAGGGATATGCTTCCTTCGACTATCACATCGATTCGTTCCGCCATTCCGACCTGGTGAAACTGGATATTCTCCTGAATGGAGAACCTGTGGATGCGCTGAGTACCTTGACTCATCGCGACAATGCCGTGAGCTTCGGCCGCCGCATGTGCGAGAAGTTGAAGGACTTGATTCCTCGTCAGCAGTTTGACATTGCTATCCAGGCAGCCATCGGTGCCAAGATTGTGGCCCGTGAGACTGTGAAGCAGGTGCGCAAGGATGTGACCGCCAAGTGTTATGGTGGTGACGTGAGCCGTAAGCGCAAGTTGCTTGAGAAGCAGAAGAAGGGAAAGAAGCGTATGAAGCAGATTGGTAACGTAGAGGTGCCACAGAAGGCATTCCTTGCGGTATTGAAATTAGACTAATATGAACTAAACCGAAATTTATAATGGGAGGAACATGAATATGAATGCATTTAAAGTTATCACCCCAACGCGCGACATAGCCCGAGAGCTTGCACGTAAGTACAGTACGATGACTCACAGCGAGTTGGACGTGCTGGAGTCAATTCTGGAACCGATTAAGTATGGAAAGGGTGAGAAAATCCTGGTTGAAGGTGAGGTGTGCAAGAACATCTCGTATATTGAGAAGGGATTGATCCGCCAGTTTTACTTCAAGAACGACAAGGAAGTGACGGAACATTTGGGTGTGGATCATTCCATCTTCATGTGCATAGAAAGTCTCTTCAAGGAAGAGCCTACGAAATTGCAGGTGGAGGCGCTCGAGCCTACACTTGTATATGCCTTGCCCAAGGCGAAGCTGGAGGCTGCCGCCATGCGTAACGTGAACATCCAGATGCTCTATCGTAAGATATTGGAGGAGAGTCTGATTCAGTCGCAGGTGCATGCCGACCTGATGAGATTCGAGACGGCACCGAATAAGTACAAGCGTCTGTGCGAGCTGAATCCGCAGGTGGTGCTCCGTGCGCCGCTTACGTATATCGCCAGTTATCTGCAGATGACGCCTGAAACGTTGTCGAGAATCAGATCGAATACATTATTATAATTTATAACAAATGAGGGTGTGTCATAAAACTATGACACACCCTCATTTGTTTATTGGATATTACTCCGCTGTATAGAGGTATCGCTTGATACTCTTCTTTGGCGTCTTTTCGAACTCTTCGTCGTGGATGCGGATTTCGCTCAGCTTGCTGTAGCCTGGAACCATCGTGTTGAGTTCCTGGCGGTTCTGCTCCATGATATCCTCCAGTTCCTTTCTGCCAAGGTTCAGCGACTGCGCCTCGTCGAAATCAGGATAAACCAAACCCACGAGCTTTTCGCCCTTCTGGACCACCACGCTCTCGGCAACGAGGGCGAGGGAATTGAGCTTATCCTCTATTTCCTCAGGATAGATGTTCTGGCCTGAAGCACCCAGGAGCATGTTCTTGCTGCGGCCCTTGATGAATACATTGCCGTCGCCGTCCATGGTGCCCAGGTCGCCGGTGTGATACCAGCCATTCTCATCGATGGTCTGCTGGGTAGCCTCCTCATTCTTGTAGTAACCCAGCATCACGTTAGGACCCTTGGCAAGGATTTCGCCCGGTACATTCTCTGGGTCTGGACTGTCGATGCGAACCATCATGTGGAGCGCTGCCTTACCGCATGAACCCGGCACGAAGTTCTTGTAATCCTCGTAGCAGATGATAGGCGCACACTCTGTGGCACCATAACCCACTGTATATCTGAAACCTACGCTGTTCAGGAAATTCTCCACCTCTCGGTTGAACGCAGCACCGCCGATAATCACTTCGTAGAAGTTGCCACCGAAGGCATTGCTCACCTGGTCGCAGATCTTCTCCTTCACCTTCTTGCTGATCACTGGCATGTGGAGAAGCATGCGCATGCGGTTGTTCTGAATCTTAGGGAACACCTTCTTGCGGATGATCTTCTCGATGACCAGCGGCACAGCGATGATGACGGCTGGCTTGATGCGTCCGAATGCCTCGGCAATGATGGCCGGGCTAGGGATGCGGGTGAGATAGAAGACGTGGCAGCCCTTGAGGAATTCGAAGATAAACTCGAATGCCATGCCATACATGTGGGCCATCGGCAGGATGCTGATTATTGAATCACCTGCCTTGATCTTCTTGCCCAGTACATTCTCGGCAAAATCGGCATTGCTCCAGAGGGCACGGTAAGGAACCATCACACCCTTGGAGAAACCGGTGGTTCCACTGGTATAGTTGATCATCGCCAGTTCGTCTGGGTCCTGATCGATGTAGTAGCTTACATGGTTCTTGCGGAAGTACTTAGGATACTTGATGCCGAACATCTCGTTGAGGTGCTCGCGGGCGTAGGTCAGCTTATCGGTGCGTGAAACCACGAGCGAGTAATCTGGAATGTAGATGATTCCCTCCAGCCCTGGCATCTTGGTTGCGTCCACCTGAGTAGCCACCACATCACCTACGAAGAGCAACTTGGCGTCGCTGTGGTTCACGATGTTGTGAATCTGTTCAGGCATGAACTCATGCAGGATAGGCACCGCGATGGCACCATAGGTCAAGGTAGCGAGGAATGCCACCGCCCAATTAGCACTGTTACGACCGCAGAGGGCAATCTTGTCGCCCTTTACTACGCCGGAGTTCTCAAACATGATGTGCAGCTTTTCAATCTTGCGTGCCACATCGTGATACTGCAAGGTGGCTCCCTTGTAGTCGGTCAGGGCATCCATATCCCAATGGTCTATGATGCTCTTCTGTATAAGTGCGTTAAAGCTTGGAATTTCCATATTCTTATTCATTTCTCGTTTTATTCTTTATATAGCGTCCTGGTAGAGGTAGCGCTTAATCGATTTCTTTGCCGTCTTTTCAAATTCAGTGTCGTGCAACTGGATGCGCGAGATTTTTGCGAAGCTTGGCATCTGCAGGTTCAGGTCCTTTCGGTTCTGCTCCATGATGTTGGCGAGGTCTTCCTGGCTGAATCCCATCTCCTGGCTTTCGTCCATTTCCGGATGCACCAGTGCCACGAGCTTGTCGTCCTTCTGGAGTACGATGCTCTCGTTCACCATCGGCATGGAGTTGAGCTTGTCTTCAATCTCCTCCGGATAGATGTTCTGTCCGTTAGGGCCCAGCAGCATGTTCTTGCTTCTTCCTCTTACGAAGAAGTGGCCTTCAGCGTCCATCGTAGCCAGGTCGCCTGTGTGGAACCATCCATCTTCATCGATTACGGCATCCGTAGCCTCCTGGTTCTTGTAGTAGCCCTTCATCACGTTGATGCCACGGCAAACCAGTTCGCCGGCCACGTTTTCAGGGTCATCGCTCAATACCTTCACCTCCATGTGCTTCACGGCAACGCCACAGCTTCCAGGCACATAGTTGTCCTGATGGGCGAAGGTGATGAGTGGAGCGGTTTCGGTGGTTCCGTAGCCCATGGCGATAGGGAAGCCCACGCTGATGAAGAAGTTCTCAATCTCCTTGTTGAGTGGTGCGCCACCCACAACCACCTCGTAAGGGCGATTGCCAAACTTGCGGAGCACGAACTCGCGAACCTTCTCCTTGATGCGCTTGTTGATAACAGGCATGTTCATCAGGAGTCGGGCACGGTTGGTCTGGATATGTGGGAACACTTCCTTTCTTACAATCTTATCCACCACGAGCGGAACGGCGAAGAGGATGTCGGGCTGAATCTCAGCCAGTGCCTCAGAGATGAGCGTTGGGCTCGGCAGGCGGGTGAGGAAGAAGATGTGGTTACCCATCACGATGTTGAAGAGGAACTCAGTCATCAGTCCGTACATGTGTGCCATCGGCAGGGTAGAGAGGATGTTGCAGTTCTTTCCTATCTTCTTGCTCACGGAGTCGATGAGATAGTCGAGATTGCCCCAGAGTGCCCTGTAGGGCAGCATCACACCCTTCGAGAACCCTGTGGTTCCGCTGGTGTAGTTGATCATCGCCAGCTCTTCCGGATCATCCACGTGATACTTTACGTGCTCTGCCCTGAAATACTTTGGGTATTTGTGGCCGAACATGGCATTGAGGTTCTCACGCGCGTAGGTCAGCTTTTCTGAACGGGAGATGACGAGCGAATTATCTGGCAGATAGATGATGCCTTCCAGTGTAGGCATCTCTTCGGGATTGATTTCCGTAGCCACCACATCGCCCACGAAGAGCAGTTTGCTCTCGCTGTGGTTCACGATGTTGTGAATCTGCTCAGGCTTAAATTCGTTCTGTATAGGTACGACGATGGCACCGTAAGTAATAATGGCCAGGAAGGCTACTGCCCACTGGCTACTATTTCTTCCGCAGACGGCAATCTTGTCGCCCTTCTTCACATCGCTGTTTTCAAACAGGATGTGCAGTTTCTCTATCTTTCTAGCAACATCGTGGTATTGCAGGGTGGCTCCCTTGTAATCGGTGAGCGCATCCAGGTTCCAGTTCTTGATGATGCTTCTCTCAATATACGAGTTAAAACTTGGTATTGAATTCATTGCACAATTTACAAAATTTTGTGCAAAGATACGGAAAATACTGCACACTACAAAAAAATATGTGCGTTATTTTGAGTGTAAAGGCAAATTAATTGCAAAACTAAGAAAAATGGATAAGTTTCATCCCATTATTACCATTTGAAGTTGGCAATAATGGGATGAATGCTTATTCATATCTCATCGATTTGGCTGGATGGATATGCGAGATGAGGTAGCTTGGGGCTACGAGCATGAACACGCTGATGAGCAGGGTGGCTACATTCAGCGCCACGATGAAGAGCCAGTTGAACTCTACGGGCACCGTACTTACGTAGTAAGTCTGCGCATCGAGTTTTAGCACCCCTGTGAAATACTGCACTGCTAGAATTGCCAGGGCGATGATGTTGCCCAGCAGCATTCCCTTGCCGATGATGAACACGGCAAACCAGAGGAAGGTGTGGCGGATGGTGCGGTTGCGGGCACCCAAGGCCTTGAGTACGCCAATCATCGAGGTGCGTTCCAGGATGATGATGAGCAATCCGCTGATCATGGTTACGCCTGCCACGATGAGCATCAGGGCGAGGATGATCCACACGTTGAGGTCCATCAGTCCGAGCCACTGGAAGATGTTCGGATTCAAGTCCTTGATGGTGGCACTGCTGTAGGTTTCGCCATAATGGTCCACGGTGCGGTTCACCTTATTTATAATATAGTCTTCCGTCTCGTTGAGTTTCTCGAAATCGTTCACTGTCAGTTCGGCTCCGCTGGCCTGGTCATCCATCCATCCGTTTAGTTTCACGGCGGTATAGAGGTCGGTGTAGACCATCGTTTCGTCGTATTTCTTCAGATTGGTCTGATAGATGCCCTGGATGGTGAAGCGTCGCATTCTCACTCCGTTGTCGTCGATGAAATAGGCGAAGATTCTTTCTCCGTTCTTCAGCTTCAGCTTGTCGGCCATCAGCTTGGAAATCAGGATTTTGTTGTGACTTGCCTTGTCGTCAAACTTCGGTATGCTTCCTTCCACCATGTTCTGGTGGATGAAGGTGGAGTCAAACTCCGGTCCCACGCCCTTGAAGGCAACACCCAGGAAGTCGCTGTCAGTTTTGAGGATTCCTTCCTTCATGGCGAATCGCTGCACGTGTTTCACGCCCGGAATCTTGCGGAGCACGCCCATCATGGAGTCGTTCATCACCACGGGATACTGGTTCTGCTGCTGCAGGGTCATGAAATCCGCCACCTGTATGTGGCTTCCGAATCCCACCACCTTGTCGCGGATGGTATGCTTGAATCCCAGCACCACGCATACCGACATGATCATGATGGCAAGTCCGATGGCAACGCCAGCGGTGGCTATATGGATAGCAGGGCGAGAAACTTTACGTTTATCGCCCTGGTCGCTATACAATTTCTTTGCTATAAATAGAGGAAAGTTCATATCTTACAGTCCTTCGTCTTCAACTCTTCCCGGATAAGCCTCCAGTGCCTTGGCAAGCACTATCAATGCTCTGTTCAGGTCGTCCTTCTTCAACACGTATGCCATGCGCACCTGGTTTCTTCCGGCTCCAGGAGTGGTGTAGAAACCGGAGGCTGGCGCCATCATCACGGTTTCGCCCTCGTAATCAAACTCTTCCAGGCACCAGCGGCAGAACTTATCTGAATCGTCGATAGGCAGTTTTGCCACGGTGTAGAAGGCTCCCATTGGAATTGGGGAATATACGCCAGGAATACGGTTGAGTCCGTCAATCAGGCACTTACGGCGCTCCACATACTCATCGTATACATCGCGATAGTACTCCTCAGGTGCATCGAGCGAAGCCTCGGCTACAATCTGACCGATGAGTGGAGGAGAGAGACGGGCCTGGCAGAACTTCATCACCGCCTTGCGGATCTCGGCATTCTTGGTAATCAGGGCACCCACACGGATACCGCACTCGCTGTAACGCTTAGACACGGAGTCGATGAGCACGGTGTTCTGCTCGATGCCTTCCAGGTGCATCGCACTGATGTATGGGCTGCCGGTGTAGATATACTCACGGTAAACCTCGTCAGAGAAAAGGTAGAGGTCGTACTTCTTCACCAGGTCGCGAATCTGGTTCATCTCTCTGCGGGTATAGAGATAGCCCGTAGGGTTGTTAGGGTTGCAGATCAGGATGGCACGGGTGTGCTCGTTGATCAGCTCCTCAAACTTCTCCACCTTAGGCAGCGAGAAACCCTCCTCGATGGTAGTAGCGATGGTACGGATCTTGGCACCCGCCGAGATGGCGAACGCCATATAGTTGGCGTATGCAGGTTCTGGCACGATAATTTCATCTCCCGGGTTCAGACAGCTCATGAACGAGAAGAGCACGGCTTCAGAACCTCCCGATGTGATGATGATGTCATCGGCAGTAACGTTGATATTGAATTTCTTGTAATAATCTACCAGCTTCTCACGATAACTGAGATAGCCCTGGCTTGGAGAATACTCCAGGATGGTGCGGTCGATGTGCTTGAGCGCATCGAGACCACATTGAGGAGTAGGGAGGTCTGGCTGACCGATATTGAGGTGATAGACCTTAACTCCACGTTTCTTTGCTGCGGCAGCCAGAGGAGCCAGCTTTCTGATAGGTGACTCAGGCATTTCGAGGCCGCGTACTGATATTTCAGGCATCTTTTAAAATTTCTATCTGTTAATTATCCATAGCGAAGGTTGCGGAATCGAGCAGTTCGAAATCCCAACTTTTCGCAATTCGCTTGCAAAGGTAAGCAATTTCATTGAAAAATCGTAATAGATTGGGTTAAAAAATCATTTTTTAGTAAAAAACTCTTTATTCTGTTGTTCTTCTGCATTCTTTTTTATAACTTTGCATCACAATTGCGCCTTTTCCGGGCTACCTTATATAATAAGGTAAAGGAGGACAAGAGTAGAAAATAAACGAAAATTAAAATAAATAAGAAAAGGAAAAGAAATTATGAGAAGTAGAACAAGCACTTGGTTTGAGACTAAAGTTAAATATCAGAAGACCATGGAAGATGGTTCAGAGAAGGTTGTATCTGAGGCTTACGTTGTAGATGCCTTGAGTTTCACCGAGGCTGAGAGCGCCATCATCGACGAGATGTCTGTTTACGTGAGTGGCGAGTTGAAGGTGAGCGGCATCGGCAAGGCTTGCTATGGCGAGATCTTCTTCAGCGACCTGGATGATGACGACAAGTGGTACAAGGCTAAGCTGCAGTTTATCACCATCGATGAGAAGAGTGAGAAGGAGAAGCGTTCTAACGTGGTTTACCTGGTTCAGGCTAAGTCGCTGGCCCGTGCACTGCGCTATATCGACGAGGTGATGGGCAAGACCATGATTGATTACGACATCGTGGGTCTCAACGAGACTAAGCTGATGGATGTATTCGAGCATCACGCTCCTGGCGAGAAGAAGGAGGAGAAGAACGACGTTCCAGAATACGAGCAGGGCAAAGCCGAGTAAACAGATATCCTGAAGTCATACTTCCGGCAAGAGCAAATGGCTAAGGAATCATTAATTAATTATTAATTATAAATTATTAATTATCAATTATTAATTGAACTATGTATGATGTAAAAGGAAATCTTCATGAGGTGTTGGGCAGTTTGCCTGCTGGTGTCCGATTGGTGGCTATCAGCAAGTTTCATCCCAACGAGTATATTGAGGCTGCTTACGCCGAGGGTCAGCGCATCTTCGGCGAGAGCCATGAGCAGGAGCTTTCCAAGAAGGTGGAGACCCTGCCTAAGGATATAGAGTGGCATTTCATAGGTCATCTTCAGACCAACAAGGTGAAGTACATCGCCCCTTATATCTCCATGATTGAGTCGGTGGATAGCTTGAAACTGATGAAGGAGATTAACAAGCAGGCAGCGAAGCACGACCGCGTGGTGAAGATTCTTCTGGAGCTTCATATTGCCGAGGAGGATACGAAATCGGGATTGTCACTGGATGCCTGCCGCGAGCTTCTGGAAGCTGGCGAGTGGCGCGAGTTGCCTCATGTTCAGATTTGCGGTTTGATGATGATGGCATCGAATACGGATGATGAGCAGCAGATAGCCCGCGAGTTTGATGCTGCCGCTGTGTTCTTTGATGAAGTAAAACAGAAGTATTTCGCCGATTCTCCTGCCTTCTGCGAGCGCAGCTGGGGCATGAGTCACGACTATCACATTGCCGTCAAGCACGGCAGCACGATGGTTCGTGTGGGTACCACCATCTTCGGGCCTAGAGTATATTAAGATTCAGATAAAGATCTAGATTACGATTTAGATAATGATTTTGATAAAACTTCTATCTGCCACTGGCGGATAGAAGTTTTATCTGTTTTTAGAAAATTACTTTCTTTAGAAAACCACTTTCTTTAGAAAATCACTTTCTTTCCTTTGTTTGTGATATACAGATGACCCTTCTTCGGGGTCTGCACGCTGCGACCTTCCAGGTCAAAGTATTTCGTTGGCTGGTTGTCTTCATCCATCGTGATGCCCTTGACGGCGGCATCGGCAGCGAAATCCTTTAGGTAGTCGAAGGTTACCATGCCGGTGGCTTCATCCTTCTTGATGTTGTAGAGAGGACGGGTGGTCAGGGTACTCCAGTTGAACTTCACCTGGGTGAGACTGTTGATGTCCTTGCCGTCTTCGCCTGCGTTATAGGCTGGGAACGGGTCGTTCTGAAGACTCAGGGTATATTCATCCCAGGTATGCTTGTAGGTATTGTTGTCGCCACAGTTTGCCTGGTTGATAACGAGACCATCGGCAGGCACCACCATTACTCTTGGCATGCCCTTTTCGTCGTTAGGAAAATCGCCCAGACTTACAGTGTTTTTGTCGGCATAGTCGATGCGCCATACCAGCATGCCATATCCCATAAGATACTTATACCAGCCTTCGTTTCGGATATTTTGGAGCAGCAGGAATTCGCCCTGGGCTCTCTCCTTCAGATTTTTTTTGGTCTGGTCGCTCACATAGCCCGTTGTGTAGTTCGGGTTGATGGAGAAGTTTTCATCGTTCACGTCGGCATCAATCTTATAGGCCTTCGATGCCACATCGTATGGTTCCAGGGTCAGCTGTTCGGCTTCCGATGCACTCAGCGTGATAGGGTCCACCCATCCCATCAGCATCTTCTCCCAAGGGGTGTATGGGGTAGGGCGATAGCCATCATAGGTGTATTCGCCCGCATCCATCAGATCCCAGAATTCCGGACTCTGGTTGTCGGATGTATTGGCTGGGAATTGGGTTGGATAATGGTCTGGCAAGCCCAGGGTGTGCGAGAATTCGTGGCAGAAAAGTCCGATACCGTTAATCTGGTAGAGGCCATTCTTGGTATCTGATGGCTTGCCGTTCAGCTCGTTGTTGATGCCGTAGCGTGAGAAATTCTTGCCATCGCACTTCAATATGCCTTGCTTCTTGCCGTATTCGTCGTAGCGGAAGAAAGTGGTGGTACCCGATTTCGGCCAGAGACAGTTGGCGTCATTGCCCGAAATGCTCTCGGAATAGCCGGCGTAGATGATGTATACCAGGTCTACGACGCCATCGCCATCAGAATCATATTTCGAGAAATCCACCTTGCTGTCTATCTTGGCGCATGCCTCACTGAGCATCTGGTCGTTGCCCTGGTCGATGTCAGCGTCGTTTCTGTTTTTTCCATAATAAGCATAGTTCTGGCTCATGGTGACAGGGCCCACCACATCAAACTGAGGGGTGAACTTTCCTTCGCTACAGAACTTGAAGTATTCTCTTACAGATCCATAGTTGGTGTGTTTGGATTTCTGGGAATACACGGCTGCATCGGCCTCCGGAGCAGCTTCGCCCATCTCGGCATTGAGATAGTGGTTGAAGGTAGCCACTGGGTCGCTGCTCTTGAATTTCAAATCAGGGAATTCAACGAGGATGACCAGTGCCTTGGGACTGCCCGTATGAGGGAAATAACGGTTTTGAGGGTTGATGCCGCTGGCTCTGCTGGCTTGGTTTGCCTGAATTTCCTGATAAGCCTGGTTAACCAGATTGGCTTTGATCTGGCGTGCCTGCTGGGCAGCGGAGTATTGTGCCTGAAGTTCCTCGATGGTTGTTTTTTCGTATTTTCCGCTGTCGTTGAGTTTCAGCGGAGTACCATCGGTGGTGATGTAATAGCAGAAGTTTTCATCGCCGAAGCGTGAAGCTGAGACGATGCTGCCGTCGGCGAGTTGAACCTGGCAGATGCCTGGTTGTGCCTTGGCTGCGAACATGGAAGTGGCTGACAGCAAGGCAAAAGCTAAGCTTAGTGTTGTTCTTTTCATTGATTTTTTTGTTTATTCAAGTTGGGTTATTTGAATCTTTTTTATTCAAGCTGTTTTATTTAAAATAATATTGCCCCTTCTTCTGAGTCTGGTTTCCGAATTCGATGGCGTGATGCGGACAGTGGTGATAGCAGGTGAAGCAGGTGAGGCAATCCTTGTGGTGCAACCACTCGGGATATTCGCCGTGACCGCCCTTGATATCGCCCACGGGACAGACGTTGGCGCAGATGCCGCATTTCACACACTTGTCTTTCTCCACATGGAATCGCTTGTCGGTGATGAGCACGTTCTCGAAGAAACCGCCCACTACCTTGGTGAAGAACCATGGGATAGGACCCTTTACCAATCGGCTTACGCCTTCCTTCCGGTCGAAAATCTCCTCGCAGATTACGGCTAGTTTCTGCGCCGATTTCGATTTCTTCCTGATTTCCTTCTCCTTAGGGTCTACATCCATAAAGGGAAGACCCACGTAGGATTCCGGCATAATGAGAGAGTAGGAGGAAGATACCTTCGTGATGCCCAGGGCTTGAAGCGACGGATTCTGAGAGATAACTTCGTTCAGGTTTTCGATGGTGAGGCCGATGCTGTCGCCCGCCGTACAAACGCAATAGGCGAAAGGCTGATTTCTGGCTGAGGCCGATGAAGCCTTGCTTTCTGCTGAGGCCGAATTTCTTTCAGCATCCGGTTCTTCCCTCTGAACCTTCATCTTTCCGATAAACTCCCTTACCAGTTTGGGAACCCTCCAGCCGTGTACGGGGAAAACGAATCCGAGCCGTTCATTCTCTTTCAGAATAAACGGCTCGGCTAGGGTATGGCTTGAATCATCAGCCCTCATGTAGGGAGCGATGGAAATCAAGTCTTCATGAGTAGCCGACGCCAGTTTTGACGCCGCCCACTTCGTATTTCCTGTTCCTGAGAAATAAAATATCATGCTTATTTCTTTTCATTCATCACACCCTCAATGTAGATGCGTGACATCTCCACATTGCCATTGGTGCGAATGGTGATACTCTTCTTGAAGTGGCCCGGGAACATGCCCTTGCCATTGTAGGTTACGCTAATCTGCCCCTTCTGACCAGGAGCGATAGGCTGCTTGGTGTAAGAAGGCACCGTGCAACCGCAGCTGGCGATGGCCTGATTGATAACGAGAGGCTTGTTGCCCACGTTTGTGAAGGTGAATGTAGCCTTCTGAACTGGCGAAGTCTCCTCAAAGGTGCCAAAGTTGTGTACCACCTTTTCAAACTTGATCTCTGCCTGGGCAGAGGCGCTTGTTACCATGGCTACAAGCATGGTCAGAGCCAATATGATTCTTTTCATTTTATATCCTTTCTTATCTTTAGATTTCTTTTATCTATTTGGATGCAAAATTACATATAAAGTTTAGTATATCGCCACTTTTTTACATTATTTATAAAATAAGTGGCGATATTTATTAATTAGCAACGAATTTTAGAGCTTGGCAAGGAACTGTCCCGTCAAACTCTCTCGGCAGGCTGCCACTTCCTCGGGAGTTCCTTCCACCACCAGGTTGCCACCCTTGTCGCCGCCTTCAGGTCCCAGATCGATGATGTAGTCGGCACATTTGATTACATCAAGGTTGTGCTCGATGACCACCAGCGAATGACCCCTTTCTATCAGGGCATTGAAGGCGTGCAGCAGGCGCTTGATGTCGTGGAAGTGGAGACCCGTGGTTGGCTCGTCGAAGATGAAGAGCGTTGGTGCCTGCTCCTCTTTGCTGATGAAATAAGCCAGTTTCACGCGCTGGTTCTCACCGCCCGAAAGCGTGCTCGAACTCTGTCCCAGCTTGATATAGCCCAGTCCCACATCCTGCAGCGGCTTCAGTCGGCTCACGATGGTGCGGCAGAAGTCGAAGTCGCCCTCATGGAGCTGGTTCTTCTCGTCGCTGAAGAACTCGATGGCCTCGTTCACGGTCATGTTGAGCACATCGTTGATGTTCTTTCCTGCCACGTGCACCTCCAGGATGTCGTGCTTGAATCGCTTGCCCTTGCATGCCTCGCATGTCAGCGTCAGGTCGGCCATAAACTGCATCTCGATGGTTACGTATCCCGCGCCCTTGCATTCCTCGCATCTTCCGCCCTCGGTGTTGAAGGAGAAGTACTGCGGCGTGAAGCCCATCTGCTTGGCGAGCGGCTGGTTGGCAAAGAGACTTCTGATGGCATCGTATGCCTTCAGATAGGTGGCAGGGTTGCTGCGGGTGCTCTTGCCGATAGGATTCTGGTCTACGAACTCCACGTGCTTGATGGCGTCCACGTCGCCCTCCATCGATGTATATTCGCCCGGAGCATCAGCCACCAGGTCCAGCTTTCTGCGCATTGCCGGGTAGAGGATGCCCTTGATGAGCGAACTCTTTCCTGAGCCCGATACGCCGGTTACACAGGTGAATACGTTGAGCGGAATCTTCACGTCGATGCCACGCAGATTGTTCATTCTGGCGCCCTTGATTTCGATGAATCGGTTCCAGATGCGATGGCTCGATGGGCGGTCGATGGTTTCGTGGTGCGTGAGATACTGGATGGTGTGACTCTCGGGATATTTCTCCAGCAACGCCTGCTGCTCGGTAGGGTCGGTGGTGGAATATTCTGAATGCGGACCGGCATATACCAGTCTGCCGCCCAAGCGTCCGGCATCCGGACCGATGTCTATCAGATAGTCGGCAGCCCGCATAATCTCCTCGTCGTGCTCTACCACCACCACGGTGTTGCCCAGTTCCTGCAACTCTCGCAACACCTTGATCAGTCGGGCGGTGTCACGGCTGTGGAGTCCGATGCTCGGCTCATCCAGGATATACACGCTTCCCACCAGCGAAGAACCCAGGTTGGTGGTCAGGTTGATGCGCTGGCTTTCACCTCCGGAAAGGGTATTCGACAGTCGGTTGAGCGTAAGATAGCCCAAACCCACATCCAGCAGGAATTGCAGGCGATGGGTAATCTCGGTGAGCAGGCGCTTGGCTATCTCCTTCTCGTTATCCGATAGCTCCAGGTTTCTGAACCAGGCGCTGAGGTTCACGATTGACATATCGACCAGTTCGGTGATGCTCTTGCCGCCAATCTTTACGTAGTTCGCCTCCTTTTTGAGTCGGGTGCCGTGACAGGCAGGGCATACGGTCTTTCCTCTGAATCGGCTCAGCATCACGCGGTATTGAATCTTATACTGGTTTTCCTTCACCATTCTGAAGAACTCGTCGATGCTCACGCGGTCGTGCGGATCACGTTCTTTTTCTGATGGCAGTCCGTGCCAGAGCCAGTCCTTCTCCTGCTGCGTCAGTTCGTAGTACGGCTTGAAGATAGGGAAGTTGTAGGGTTCCGCACGGCGGATGAATTCCTTGAGCCACATGCCCATCTTCTCGCCACGCCAGCACACCACGCAACCGTCGTAGAGGCTCAGCGAAGTGTTAGGAATCACGAGTTTTTCGTCGATGCCGATAACGCTTCCGAAGCCCTCGCAGGTAGGGCAGGCGCCCAGCGGCGAATTGAAGGCAAACATATTGTCGGTAGGTTCCTCAAACTTCATGCCGTCAGCTTCGAATCGGGTAGAGAAGTCATAGCAGATGTTGCTTGGCGGGAAGACGAGTCGGCAGGCGCCGTCGCCCTCGTAGAAGGCGGTTTCGGCAGAGTCGAAGAGACGGCTGATATCATCCTTCTCGTCGCTCACCGATGCGCGGTCGATAACGAGATAGATTTCCCGGTTCTGCTCTTTCAGCATCTGGATGAGTTCTTCACCGCTTGCATCCAGAAGCTCCTTGTTTTCAGAATTCTCATCGCCAGTTTCCAGGAAATCCTCTATTCTGATGAATTCACCCTTCTGCATGATTCGGGCATAACCCTCCTGCATGTACATCTCCAGCTGCTCTCTGAGGGTGCGGTCTTCGATGACATGGATTGGGGCGAGGATTACGAACTTGGTGCCCTTGGAATACTGTCGGGTGCAGGCCAGGAGATCCTCCGTGGTATGCCGTTTCACCTCCTGTCCGCTGATAGGCGAATAGGTTTTTCCGATGCGGGCGAAGAGCAGTCGCAGGTATTCGTAAATCTCTGTGCTGGTGCCCACGGTGGAGCGTGGGTTGCGGGCTATCACCTTCTGTTCGATGGCGATGGCTGGCGGCAATCCTTTGATGAAATCACACTCGGGCTTGGTCATTCTTCCCAAGAACTGACGGGCGTAGGAAGACAGCGACTCCACGTAGCGGCGCTGGCCCTCGGCGTATAGGGTATCGAAAGCCAGAGAAGATTTTCCCGACCCTGAGACTCCCGTAATGGCAACGAATTTGCCCTGTGGAATCTTCACGTCGATATTCTTCAGGTTGTTGGCTCTCGCCCCTTTTATTTCTATATATTTCTTCATGATTTTAATATTCAAATTTTGCAAGTTTCACATGTTTTGCAAGTTTCATAGGTAACCTCCGGTCCCCGAAGGGGGCCAACTTTCAATAACCGCTGGTGGAATGACCGAAGGTCATGGAACCTGCGGACAGCCAATAGGAGGGAGGTAGCGTCCCCGAAGGGGGCGAACAACACCCAATCTTGCTCCTGTTCGCCCCCTTCGGGGACGTTTGGAGTGAGTTAGCTTGCAATCCGCAGGTTTCATGACCTTTGGTCATTCCACCTGCGGTTATTCACGTTCGCCCCCTTCGGGGACGGCAGGACACCACTTGCAAAAAGTTCTGCTCCTTTTATTCGTGATGATAAGGCTCTCCTTTTATAATGGTGCAAGCGCGATAGAGGGCCTCGGTGAAGATGAGCCTCACCATCTGGTGGGAGAATGTCATCTTCGAGAGCGAGATTTTTTCGTTGGCGCGGTCGTACACTGCCTGCGAGAAGCCGTAGGGACCGCCAATCACGAATACGAGTCTTCGGGCAGTGGCCTGCTTGCGCTCTATCCACTTGGCAAACTCGATGCTGCGGAACTCCTGTCCGTGCTCATCCATCAGCACCACGGTATCCGAAGGCTGAATCTGCTTCAGAATCAGTTCGCCCTCCCGTTCCTTCTGCTGCTGTTCGCTGAGGCTCTTGGTATTTTTGAGCTCCGGGATGGTAGTGATGTTGAAGGGCATGTAGTGGGTGATGCGCTCGGCATAATCCTTGATGCCCGCCACGAAATGCTTGTTCACGGTCTTTCCGACCAATATCAATTCTGTCTTCATTTCCTTAACAGTAAACTATAAACTATAACTTCTAAGCTCTAAACTCTAAGCTCTAAGCTACTGAACTTTCGCAAGTTTTGTCCCACACGCCCTGAAAGGGCAGAAGCCCCTAGCCCAGGGCATCGCCCTGGGTAATTACGGACGCAAACCTGTCGCCCTGTAAGGGCAAAAGCTTTAAAACTCCAGACAAAACATAAAGCTTTTGCCCTTACAGGGCGTCTT
>JAIJUV010000257.1 GCA_022732315.1 Prevotella sp. | reverse complement strand
CCGCTAGGCGTTCCTGCGGATTTGCAATCCGCAGACAAAGAAGGCTCGACCTCTTTATTGGGGATTTGTAATCCCCAGCCGTAGGCTTTTCATATCTCCAAACTATATTTGCATTTTCGCTTGAGGCGGATTGCAAATCCGCCGGAACGCCTAGCGGGCTTGTCCTCAACTTCTGCCAAGAAGTCTGTTCGCTATAATATGGCTGGCCAGCAGGTGAATGCTTCTTATAAGGGTCTCGTTATCGAGAATGGCAAGAAGTTCGTTCAGAAATAATCTGACGTTATTCGGTTAGAATTTTAAGATAAAAGAAACAATCATAAAAGGGAGCGCATCACTAATGGTTGCGCTCCCTTTTTTGCATCTCTCAGGATGCTGAGTTATATGAAAAATGCACTTTCTAAGGTGCAGATTGCCTTATTGTATGCAAGTTTTCTTCGAACTGATTACCTTGCCATCCTTCAATGCCTTGATGATATAAACACCTGATGGGAGAGAATCGAGATTCTTGCCTTTTCTCACCTTGATACCTGCAGCATTGTATACCTCGTAGCTATCGGCTGCGATTGAGGTCTGAATGTTTTGAATGCCTGTTGCAGAACCATCTGTCAGATAGAAATGGAAGGTGCGGGTATAGGTGCTGATGTTGTCATCATCGCTTACCTTGACAGTATAATCTACGAGCGCCTTTCCACAATCTTCGTTGGCGGTGAAGATATATTCACCCTCGTTGGCACCCGTATCATGACTCATCTTGCTCATCGCCTCACCCTTAGCCTCGCATTCAAACTGAGGATTGTTGGTGTAGCCGGCAAAGTATTTTTTCATGTCGATGGTTACGCTTTCGCCCTGCTTGAGAGTGAAGTGAGGTTCGGCAAGCCAGTTGAGATATTCTTCTAGGTTGGTGTAGCCATCTGCGTTTTCATCGGCATTTCCATCACTTACGCCTTTCACTTCCTCCCACCAGTCTGGCATTCCGTCCTGGTCGGTATCCCAGTTGGCTTCGCGCTTTGCCTCTGTGATATTCAAGCCCTTGAAACCTTCGCATCCCTTATCTTCTTCGCTGTCGATAAGTCCCTTCTTGCCACTCTGACTGCCTACTGTCGTAGTAGTTCCGGCTAACGTCTCGTTCACCATTCGGGTATCGTGATTATCCAGGAAAGGCTGGTTGGCTCCCACATCGCAGAGCACGTTCTTATAGGCTGCCTTGGCACTCTCGATAGCTGCCAGAGACTCGAAGAATGGTTTCGAAACGAATGGCTCCCAGTTTACTACCTGACCATTTGATGTTTCGACAACATAGGTATCTTTGAGTTTATCTTCTGTCAGGGCTCCATTGCCTGCAGCCTGACGGATATTGCCATGAACGTATGCACTCTGTGTACCGCTTCCAGTGCCTTCAAGCTGAAGGCGGAACAGTTTCTTCTGGGTGGTAGCTGGTCCCATCTTATAATAGTTGTTCACGAAATTCACCTCGTGGCTGCCACCATCCGTAGCACGGCCACCCCAGTTGTAAACCACATTATTAAATACATCGTGATGACCATCGTAAGCTCCTACGCCATCCAGTCCGCCGCTCAAACTCCAGTTTCTTCCTTCGCAATGAGCCAGCAGGTTGTGGTGATAAGAACCTACCTTGAGTGTTGCCGACATTTCGCCGCCGCCGATGGTTGCTGCATATCCGTGGGCTGTACCCGCACTATAGTTAGGATGACCTGCCACATTGAGCGCTTCGGAAATCAGGGTGCGCTGAAGGGTAAGACTCTTGGCGTTGCGGCTTGAAAATGCCTCATCGATGGTCCAGGAGATAGAGCAATGGTCCATGATGGCATTGTCGTTGCCTGCCATTCCCATACCGTCGAGTCCGTTCACTTTATCTTCATCGCTGATAGTTCCGCCGTTGGTCTCCTTATGTCCCAGACGCATGCGGAGGAAACGGGTGATGCCTTCGCTTGCCATACCGAAAGGACAGCCGCGCAGCATGATGCCGTTGCCTGGAGCCGTCTGTCCGGCGATGGTAACGTATTCGTCGCTGCAGGTGAGTCGTTTTTTCAGGTCGATGACGCCCGCCACATCAAAGACGATGGTGCGCGGTCCGGTAGCTTTCTTGATACCGTAACGGAAGGAACCCTCTATCGGATTCTCATCATCGCCATTATCTTCGAGTGTGGTTACGTGATAAACGCTTCCGCCTCTGCCGCCCGTAGCATACTTACCATATCCTTCTGCACCTGGGAAGGCAAGATGACGGGGACGGAAACTCCAGACATCGCCTTCGTATACATTACCGGCAGCATCTTCCTCGTCGATTCGCCAGTAATAGGTGTTGAGGTTGGATGTCTGGTTGAACGTATATTTTGCCTCGGTAGTTGTAGCTACTTCTGTAAGACTGTTGGCATCTGTACCTATCAGGACATGGTGCTTGACGGCTTTTTCGGCTGAAGTCCAGGAGATGGTGAGCGATCCGTTATCGGCATCGGCATGATAATCTCTGTTCTCCGGATAAGGATCTGTAGCTGCTGTCTGTGGATTCGGACGGTCGAAGATGAGGGCGTTGATGGTGAGCGAGGTGGTATAATTGCCGCTCTTGTCATCGCTGGCACTCGGTGTGGTAACGTAAGAGATGACGACATCCTTTCCCTCTTCTGCTACAAAAGTTACGTACGACATGCCGCAGGCTGATGGAGTCAGGGCTCTGTTGGTCTGTGCGATGCCTTCCTGCTGCTTGGTGCCGTTGACGTATACATCGAGCTTCGGTGCATTGAAACCATCGTTGTTATTATGGTAAGCCATCAGCGAGTGCTTGCCGGCGCTCAGTCCTTTGAGGGTGATGTTGAGGCGGACGGCACCTTCGGTTACCTGTGGGGTGTTACCGTCTTCGTAACCATAGATGGCAAAGCCGTCGGCGATGAGCTTGGAACTGCTGAGTCCGTTCTTGAACCAGCATGATTTCAGTTTTCTGCCTGCATAAGAGTCTTCATTAGCCAGCGTGATGGTGATAGGATTTCCGTCAGCATCTTCTACTTCCTTCGATTCTGTTTCGCAGGTGTTTACTGCCCATGCTGTGTACTCGGGTTCATTGACCTGTGACTCGGAACGACCTGCCAGATTGAAGTCGATTCTCTGTGCCGATGCTGTCAGTGCTGAGACTAAAGCCATCGAGAATAATACTTGTCTTTTCATGTTTTACCTTAAGTTTGAAAGTTGTTTATTTGTTTTTTATTGATTCTTCGGGATAAGATATTGTTTGGTGTATCATCTTTTGTGTTTCCACACCGCTATTGGGTAATAGCGATGTGGAAAGTACGTTGCAGGGATGCCACCTGGTCTTTGTCGGTTGCCTTCACCTTGATGTCGATGAGGCAGTCGGCAGCCTTCTTGTTGAGGCTGATGGTGAGGATTCCCTTCTTATTGAGTTTCATCTTGCCTTTCTGTGGCTGGATGCTGCTCTCCAGGGTGAAGACTGGCTGCTGGTTGTAACCTGCGAAATACTGCTTCAGGTCGATAGTCAACTTATTGCCTGCTGAGGTGACGAAATGAGGCTCTGCAAGCCAGTTGAGATAACGCTCCAACTGGGTATATTCGCCATCGGTCAACTCGTTGTTGTCGGCTGCTGACGGATTGGTACCAGCCAGCTTCTCCCACCAGTCTGGCATTCC